>JBGOVR010000076.1:0-21328 GCA_041478205.1 Candidatus Acidiferrum sp. | reverse complement strand
CGTCTTTCGGGCTAACGTCTGCGCCACCCGTGATTCTGCGCGCGATGCGGCTGGGAGAATTGGTTTCTCGCGCAGGAGATCACTAGCGAGGAGCCAATTGCTCTTGCGGGCGCCCCTCTGGAGTCGATTGGTTTCCTTCGAGGAAGGGAACTTTTCGGCCGCGGAGTAATACGTTCCAATACAGCCAGGGCAGGCCAAATTTTTTCAATAACCACATGTCGTAGCGCTCGCGGAAAGTGTTTATTCCCGGGATGCGCGGCGCGGGTTTGCCGGTGTAGTCAACCTCGCACAATAGCATCCGGCCATAACCAGTGGTGATGGGGCAAGCGATGTAGCCGTCGTAACGAGCTTGCGCCTCTTTGTCCTGGAGTGCGGAGAGCAGGTTGGCCGTCACCACGAGCGCCTGGCGTGACGCCGCCGCCCCGGTTTTTGCATTGGGTGTGCTTGCGACGTCGCCAAGAGCGAAAACGTTGGGGTAATTCACGTGCTGCATCGTGTGCTTGTCTACCTTGACCCAGCCTTCCTGGGGCTTCGAGGGGTCGGCTAACGGGCTCTGGCGGATGAAATCCGGCGCGCTATGGGGCGGGACGGCGTGTAGAAAGTCGTATGGGATCGTAGTCCGTTGTCCTGCCGGATCATTCTTGACCTGAAAGACGGCTTCCTTTTTTTCAGGCAAGATCTCGACCAGTTCGTGATTGAAACGCGCATCTATGCCATAGCGCTGGAGCACCCGGTCGAGCACGGCTGCGTATTCCTTGACTCCATAGATCGCAGCCAAGCCGGAGCCATAAATGACTTGCGCGCGACGTCCGAGTCCTTTCTTCCTGAAATAATCGGCAGCCAAATACATGATCTTCTGTGGCGCTCCGGGGCATTTGGCGGGCGTTCCTGGCATGTGAAACAGGGCGGTGCCACCCTTAAAGTTACGGATCAAGTCCCAGGTTTTCGGCGCTAGGTCGTAGCGGTAGTTGCTCGAGGCGTCTCCTCGAAGGATGGCATCTTCGAGACCGGGGATGGCGTTCCAGTTTAATTGAGCGCCGGTCGCAACGACGAGGAAGTCATAGCCGATCGTTGTGCCTGACTCTGTGGTCACGGTCTGCCGATCGGGTGCGACTTCCGAACCTCGTTCGTGAATCCACCGAACTCCCTTGGGAATGTAGCGAGCTTCGCTACGGCTGGTTATTTTTGCACGGACCGCGCCAGCGCCCACCAATGTCCAAAGCGGCTGGTAAAAGTGCTGGCTGGAGGGTTCGAGGATGGCGATGTCGGTCTGACCAGCGCGCCGGAGCAAGCTGGCAGTGATGATCCCGGCGGTCCCGCCACCCAGAATAAGAATTCGGTGATGCGTTTTCTTTACGTTCACTTGTTGAATCATCGGAAGCTCCTTGATTGTTTTTCGCTAATGGGGACGGCAAAGGACGAGATCCTGGAACTATTTCCGGAGTACGCCGGGTGAGAGCTGATGCATTTGTCGAGCGGAATTACTTCAGGAAGAGAGCGTCAGCTCACACGATTGTGGAGGAAGGACAACAACACATCGCCATGGCGGACAGGAAATTCATTGCCATCACTCTATCATACTTTGGCAGTTGCGGGACTCCATTTAGAATCCGCACTTCTACAGGGGGGCCATACGCTGGGTTTTGCGTGTGAAAACGGCGAAGCCCCCCTCAAACACCGAGGGGCACCCGTGCAGAGAAGAGGGAAGAAAAAGAGGGAAAGATTTAACGCAGAGAACACGAAGGGAAGAGCGTGGGCCGACCCTTCGCCCCTCTGGAATCGTCCGAGGTAAACAGGAGCGAAGGGGAAGAAGAAATCAGCCCGCTGCGTTCGGAATGACCGTTGGGAGGGGACAGTGCGGGAGTAAGGGCGGGCACGGCGTGCCGTGCCCCTACGGAAAAGGAAAGATGGCGAGATGAACTCGCCACTACGAAAAGCGAAGACCCACGTGTAACGACGACAGGTGGGGCACCCTCGGAAGACAAAGCAGATTCATCACTCCGGAGACTGCGTTCGGAATGACAACGTTGGGAGAGAAGACGAAGGAGCGACCGGTCTGAAGACCGGCCACTACAAATGCCCGGGCGCGTCGGCGGGTGCACGTACTCCTAGGGCTTCCCCATTGACTTCACGGATTTTCGATGAGCTTCTTGCGACGCCTGGAAGGCTTTATTGGCATGTTCCAAGGCTTGTTTGGAATGCTCGTGTCCGGTCTGGTGATCTTCTTTGCCGTGGTGCGCGGCGGCGGCGCGGTGCGCGTGTGCGGCGAGTTCGTGGAATTCGGCAGCTCTTATGTGCGACTCATTTGGCATAGTGTTTCCCATCCTCGGTTTCCACTCCAGTTTAGGATCATTCCATTTTCCAAGCTATCCAATTACGGACACTCGCGCCGCAGCCAGCTCATAGGACCAAGCGGAGGGTGGAGCGTTCGAGCGGGAAAAAAGTGAAGAGGCAGGATAACGCAGAGACGCCGAGGGCGCTGAGGTGACGCAGAGAAGACGAAAGAAGAAGAGGGAGAGATTTAACACAGAGGACACTAAGGGAACAGCACCCGTCGAAGCTCAGGGTAAACGGAGGTCACGGAGAAGCCGCGGGTTGAGTGAGGGGCGGGGCTAGGCGACACGTTTGGTGGCGGCGTCCTCCAGCAATTCGTGAATGAGGCTTTGGTAGGGTTTGCCTTGTTTGGCGGCGAGGCGCCGAAGTTGCGCGAGCAAACGAGGAGCAATGCGGATGGCAATCAGTTGTTTGGCGTGGCCCGTTTTGGGGCGGCCGACGCGGCGGGCGCGCTTCAACTCCGACTCCGTGGACTCGGGAATATCGGAGAAATCGAGGCGGCTATCCGGCATAGGCTTGGCGCTCTTGGCGGCTGGCCTGCCGGGCGCTGATGATGCGAATCGTTTCCGTGCCATTTTTCAGCCTCCGCAACGTGTAAACAATAAGAAGAATGCGGCCCGCAACAGAAAACCCGAGCCGTTTCCAACGGCGTTCCGGCTCTGGGTGCTCGAGATCCTCCCAATCGAGGGCTTCGGAGTCGCCAAAGACGGTAGCGGCTTCCTGGAAAGAAACGCCGTGCTTCTCGTAGTTCTTCAGGGCCTTGCGAGCGTCCCAGGAGAACATATTACTGTATATACGCTAATTCGGCGTCGGTGTCCAGCCGCTGCAAGCGGAGGGTGGAGGAGTTCCAGCCTGAAAGAGTGGAAGAGGCAAGATAACGCAGAGACGCCGAGGGCGCTGAGGTGACGCAGAGAAGACGAAAGAAGAAGGGGGAGAGATTTAACACAGAGGACACGAAGGGAAGAGCACCCTTCGAAGCTCAGGGTAAACGGAGGTCACGGAAAATGCGGGCTGAGTGAGGGCCGGGGCTGGGTTGCCCGGAGCCGGCAGGGATGTCCACGCTACAGGGCGCTTCGCGAGGAAGCTTCGGACCATGCGGAAGTAAGAGCGGACACGACGTGTCGTACCCCTGCGGTGGAAAAGAAAGGAGAGCTTAGGCTGCGAGCTTTTGTTCGGTGAGCATTTGGGCGGGGACTTTGCGGAGGTCCCAGACGAGGCCGCACCAGGAGAGAACTTTCAGCGCGTAGTAGGTGATATCGATTTCCCACCAGAAGAAGCCTTGGCGGGCGGAGGCCATGAAATGGTGGTGGTTGTTGTGCCAGCCTTCGCCGAGGGTCAGGAGCGCGAGGAGCCAGTTGTTCTTGCTGGTGTCGTTGGTTGCGTAGCGGACCGAGCCGAAAAGGTGCGAGAGCGAATTGATGGTGAAGGTATCGTGCCAGAGGAGCGCGGTGCTCAGGCAAAAACCCCAAAGAAAGAGCGGCAGGCCGCCGATGAGATAGAGCGCTACGCCCAGCACCGTGGGGGGGACGACGTGATATTTGTCCAGCCAGCGCAACTCGGGGAACTTGGCGAAATCGGCGATGTAGTTGAGGCGGGTGTCGTTGTACTTGTCCGAGATGATCCAGCCGATGTGCGACCAGAAAAAGCCGAAGAGCGTGGGAGAGTGCAGGTCGTCTTCCTGGTCCGAGAAGCGGTGATGATGGCGGTGATGGGCGGCCCACCAGAGCACGCCTTTTTGGACGGACGTCATGGCCAGGAAGGCGATGACGAACTGGAAGGCGCGGCTGGTCTTGTAAGAGCGATGCGAAAAGTAACGGTGATAGCCGGCGGTGACCCAGAACATGCGTCCGGCAACGAGCGCGACGCAGGCGATCAGGTAAGACCAGTGAAAAGGAACGAAGAAAACTCCCAGGGCGAGCAGGTGAATCACGGCAAAGGGCGCGGCGCCAACGACGGAAATGCGCGCGCCATTCGGCAGGGGTATCGACAACGCTCGTAAAGCGGAAGCCATCCGGCGAGTTCCTTTGCGTCCAATTGCGACGGTGACGCTGACTTTGCCGCCAGCGCAAGAACCAGCCAGAGCCGCGCGCCGAGAATCAGCGTGTTCAGTGTACGGGCGCGTTGGGGAGCGGTCAAGCGGGTCGCTGGTACAGGTGTAATACGAAAATACCCGTACCTGGGATCAGATGCAGGACTTGCGAAACGGGCAGGCTGGGAAGGGATGTGTTATCGTTCCGCAGCCGGGACAGGCACTGGCGCTTGGCAATTTTCTGTTTCGGAAGGGCCTGCCCGCTTGCAGAGAGCCCGGGCAAACACCGGTAACAAATGAGGATAGATGGCTGAACGCCCCGTACTGGTTGGAGTGATACCGCAAACCGTGGTGCTCGATCCCGGCGACCAGGTCTCCTGGATCTCGGACGCTGGCAATCTGCGCGTCGAATTCGACGTCAACCGCTGCCCGTTTACTTCCAATGTCTTTCAAGCGCCGGCCGGCATGCGGCTGTTGAGCGGTCCGCCACGCGTGGGCACCAAAACCGGTAACTATAAATACCGGCTGTGGCTGAACGACCAGATGGTCGGCCAGGGAGAAGTCATCCTTCGAGAGAAATAGGGAGTTGAAGGGAACAGATTCGGGTTAGTCGCCGCTGGCCGCCAGGCTTCTGGGCATCTCTACGGATTCCGCCAGACCACGGCGAACCGGGCCGAGCACAAAGGCAGGCACGGCTCGCTCGGGAGGCAACATCAAGTTGGCCGCCTTGCGCGGAAACTCGATCCGCTTATCCAGCTTCATGCCGGCTTCGCGCAGAAACTCGGCGGAAAAACCCATGTCCTCGGCGCGATCCACACCCCAAAACCAGAGCTTCTCCTCGTGGCGCTGCAAGTAGTCCAGGGACTCCTCAAGCTTCTTCATGGCGCGGTCGAAGGAGGAGGCGAGGAAGAACACCGCGAGGGACCAGGCATGGCGGGGGTAGTGGACGCGAATGCGGATGCAATACTTGCCACCCTGATTTTTTTCGATACTGCAGCGGTAGTCGTTACGGACGACGGATGTACGTGCTGGCATCTTCTTCACCGATTCCTGAAATCTTGGCGCTGGCTGGCCATCAAAGTTGTGTTTCGGATTCCCGCCGGGCACCCGAAAGAAGGAGCCGTTAGGCAACGGTATTCCCGGTGGAATCCACTGTTTTATAGACACCAATAGCGTAATGGGGTGCGGGGGCAAAGACAAGGGGCCCTATGTTAAATTTGTAAGTCTTTTGTTATTAAACGGCTATGTCAGCTTAGGTCGCCGAAACCCTTGAGTTTGTCGGGCATGATCTTGAGCTTTCCCTCTTGCTTCAGGCGGGCTTCCAGCGCCGTGCGGAAGGCCTCAAAGGCGGTGCTGCGCTTAGTTTGCAGGACCTGTTCGGTTAAATCCTTCTTTTGTTTTTCAAAATCGGCGGGATTGGCCTCTTGTTTGTCCGTCACGCGGTACACCAACCAGTTGGTGCCCAAGTTTAGCGGTGGGGCAAGATCTCCGGGTTTCATCTGGAAGGCCGCAGAAAGCTGTTTGCCGCTGGCTGCGCCTGCGATGGAGCCGTTTCGGGCGATGGCTTCGCTGGTTTTGGCCTCCAGGCCCAAGGCTTTGGCCGCGGCGTCGAATTTCTCCCCGGCTTTGACGCGCTTCTGGAGGTCTTCGGCCTTTTGACGGGCCAGCTCGATGCCCTTTTGCTGCTTCAGATCGGAAACGACGCGCTCGCGGACTTCCTCGAGAGTTCCTTGATGGGCGGGCAGGATGCCCTTGACCGAAACGATGAGGTAACCGCGATCCGAGTGGAGGGGGAGGCTCAATTCTCCGGCACGCTGGCCGAAAACGGCGTCCTTGACCTCTTTGGAATTGCCGAGCTCGAGAATGGGGTCGAGGGCGCTCACGGGCCGCGTCTCTCCCACGGTCAAGTGAAATTGCTTCGCCAGTTCGTCCAGAGAAGTCTTGTTCGACTGGCGAATCGCTGCCGACAGCTTGTCAGCCACCTCGCCAGCCTGTTTGTCGGCCTTGGAGAGCAAGAGCGGAGTCTTGATGGAGTCCTTCACTTCGTCGAAGGGCTTGGTATGGGCGGTCTCTTTCTCCAGCACCTTGATGATGTGGAAGCCGTATTGAGTTTTGACGAGGTCGGAGATGCTGCCTTTCGGCAGGGTGAACGCGGTCTTTTCAAACTCCGGAACGGTTTGGCCTTGCGTGAGGAAACCGAGGTCTCCGCCCTTGTCTTTAGTGCCGGGATCCTCGGAATACTTCTTGGCCAGGTCGTCGAATTTTGTGCCCTTCTTGGCTTGCTTCAAGACGTCTTCGGCCTTCTGGCGGATTTCTTCCACTTCGGCATCGGTCTTACTGACGGTCATCAGCAGGATGTGCTGGACGTGCACGCGATTGGGGACTTGATATTGCTGAATATCCTGTTGGTATTGGACCTTTAGCTCGTCGTCGGAAACCTGGGTGTTCTGGCGCAGTTGGTTGACGTCGGCGAGCGCGTAACGCACCACGCGCTTCTCCGGCACCTGATACTTGCTTCTGTTTTTCTCGTACGCCGCCTTGATTTCGGCTTCGTCCGGAGTGATTTTCGCTTCCAAGTCTTCCGGCTTGATCAGGGCGTAGTCGATTTTCACTTTTTCATTGCGGTAGCGAAATTCGTCCTGCAGCTCGACCGGGCCGATGCTGATGCCGTCGGTGACCAGCTTGCGGAACTTTTCCTGCAATAAGCCCTGGCGGATCAGTTCCTCGAAGACCGGCACGGTCATCTGAAAGCGTGCTTGAACCTCCGCAGCGTAGCGGTCCATGCCCACGAAGGTGTCGCCGTTATAGGCGGTGGGAAGAAACTGGCGGATGCGATCGGCGCGCTCCTGGTCCGAGACGTGGATGCTGAGGCGCTTGGCTTCATACTCGATTTCTTTTTGAAAGATCAGCTGGTTCAAAATCTGCCGGGCATATAGGGATTCCAACTGCTTGGGGACTTGATTGCGCTGCTGGATCTCCTGAAGCTGCTGGCGCACTTCGGCCATGCTGACGGTTTGGTCGCCGACGGTGGCGACGGCGTCCGGCGCAGCATCGCCGGTGCCTGGCATGGACGGCACAAGATAGAGGAGCATGCCGCCCGCAAGGACCAAGACCACGGCGCCTAGAAGGATGCGCGAGAAGAGTTGTTGACGAGTGTTCGATGCTCCGGCCATTGCAGGTAGCTCCCGATTCAGCGGACAAACTTAACATTATAGGAGATGCGGCGAGAAGGCTCAATTAGAATCGACGCGACAGACTGGGGCGTTCCCAGGGTTGCAGGCGCGCTGCGCCTGAGCGAGGAGTGGCGGCGACCAAGAGACGCGAGTCACGGATACACGTTGAAGCTTGTGCGACTCCTGCCTGCTACTCCGCGCGCAGGGACTCGACCGGGTCCACGGTGGCGGCGCGGCGCGAGGGTAGGTAGCTGGCGAGCCAGGCGGTGGCGACGAGGCCGATGGATACCGCGCCGTAGGTAATCGGATCGACCGGGCTCACCTTAAACAAGAGCGATGACATCAGGCGCATCAAGATGATTGCGGCGACGAGGCCCACTGCTACTCCCACGCCCGTCAGCATTAGTCCGTGACGCACGAACATTCCGGTGAGGGATTGCCGCTGTGCACCGAGGGCCATGCGAATGCCGATCTCCCGAGTGCGCTGTGACACGGAACATCCGATCACGCCGTAAATGCCGACCACGCCCAGCAGCAGCGCCATGCCGCCGGCAAGGCCGAGCATGATCAGAGTGAACGAAGTTCGCGCCATGGACCTGCGGTAGAAGTATTCCAGCGGGTGAACCTCCGAGAGCGGAAGATTGGGATCCACCGACCACACCGCCTGCCGGACATCTTTCAGAAAGTTTTCCGAGCCGGTGCGTGGGCTGCGGATGGCGAACGCTACGTAGCGGCGGAGATTGGTGGCTTGGCCCTCGAACTTGGTCATCAAGAGCGGCCAATAGACCGACGTTGGGGCATCCTGGTTCACGCCGTCGTCATGGGTGTCCGCGACCACGCCGACGATTTCCCGCCAATCGTCGGTGGTGCCCACGCGGATACGTTTGCCGAGGGCGGCCGCCGGCTCGTTCCAATATTCACGCGCCAGGTTTTCAGACACGATAGCGGCGGGAATACTCTTGTACAGGTCCTCCCAGGTGATATCGCGGCCGGTGAGGATGGGAATGCCCAGGGTCCTGAAGAAGCCGGGAGTCACGAACTTGAAACGGCGCAGCGGGGGAAGCTGGCCTTCGGTGTAATTGTGGTCTTGCGCGAAAATAGGATCGTAACTGCTATTTCCGTCCATGGGGACGCCGGTAGAGACACCGACCGAAGATACGCCGGGGATGGCCGCAATCTTGTCCATGATCTCCTGATCCATCCGGACCACCCGCTCGGCCTGCGTATCGGGCACCTCCGCCTCGGGGATGGCGATGCGGAAGGTCTGCACTTCGGCTGGCCCGTAAAAGCCGGGCTGCACGTGGTTCAAAGCGCGAAAGGTACGGATCATCAGCCCCGAGCAGATTAGAAGGACCAGGGCGAGGGCAACCTGTACAACCACCAGCAGATTGCGCGCGCGATGTTGCTCGCGGCTCTGGCTGAGGGCGCGTCCTCCCTCGCGGAGACCGGTGTTCAGCCGCGCGCCTGCGTATTTGAAGATGGGGATGCAGCCAAACAGCAGACTGGCCAGCAATGCGATCAGCAACGTGAAGAGCAAAGCTGGTCCATCGATACCAATTTGGTTGATGCGAGGTATTCCCGCGGGCGCCATGGCCACCAGGACGCGCAACGCACCGTAGGCGAGACCCAGCCCCACCACGCTGCCCAGCAACCCAAGGATCAGGCTCTCCAACAGCAATTCTCCGGCGATACGGCCCCAAGTAGCGCCTAGAGCGGCGCGCACAGCCAACTCCTGCCGGCGTCCTTCGACTCGCACCAGGACCAGGTTGGCTACATTGGCGCAAGCAATTAGCAAAACCATGCCGATCGAACCCATCAAAACCCACAAGACGTTGCCGACGTCGCCCACGACATCCTGTTTGAGGGGACGGAGGTTGGGCCCGATGCGGGCGTCTTCAAACAGTTTGTGACTGAAGCCTGGCGGGGCTTGGAAGGTGCTGTTGACGATGGGAAGCATGCGGGCCACATCGGCACTAGCTTGCTGCATGGTTACTCCCGGTTTGAGCCTGGTGAGTGCGCGAAAGCTGAAGTTTCCAAGGTTTGTTTTGTTGCGGTCGAATTGAAAAGGCAGGATTAGCGCGGGATCTTCTTCGTCCAGGAACTGAAAACCCTTCGGCAAGACACCGATGATTTCCCGCGCCTTGGCGTCGAGGATGATTCTCTGCCCTATCACCGAGGGCGACCCGCCGAATCTGCGGCGCCAATAGCCGTAGCTCAGCATGACCGTTTCTGACTTGCCCGGGGAGTCGTCTTCTCGCGTGAAGGAGCGCCCCAGAATGGGCTGAACGCCGAGAATCGGTAGGACGCCGTCAGTGAAGTCCAGCGCCTGCAGTTGCTCGGGCTCCCCGACGCCCGTCACGCTTACGGAGTCGTTGGTATACAGGCCAACGTCTTGAAAGGTCTGGCCCTGCTCGCGATAGATGAAGTAATTGGAGGGCGCGGCGTTGAGTTCCTTCAGGTTGATACCCGGAGCGGTATGCCAAACACCGATTAACTCCTCGGCGTGAGGGTACGGCAAAGGCTTAAGCAGGACGCCCTCAAGGACGCTGAAGACCACGGTATTGGCCCCTACCCCCGCCGCGAGAGTGATCAGAGTGATGACCGTGAACATCGGCGCATGGGTAAGTCTGCGCAGAACCAGCTTGAGCTGATTGCCGAACGCTTCCATGAATCAGACCTCCTGGCGGGCCGGACTTTTCAGGAACTCCGGCGCAGGTGACGCGGCTCTGAAAGGTTGATACGTTATTGCGTTGGAGGAAGTTCCAAGTCCCGCATCCGGCACACCGATGCTCACACCAGAATTAAGCCGAGTACGAGTTGGCGTTTTCTGCGTTGCCCTGCTACTTGGCGCCTCCACCGTTTGGCTTGCTCGCCCATTTAAGTCGGCGGCGGGACAAACCATGGGGGCACCCAGCGCGGTTGCCGCGGCGCCTTCCTTTTATCGCAACGTTCTGCCCATTCTCCAGCAGCACTGCGAAAGTTGTCATCGCGCTGGTGGCATTGCGCCGATGTCGTTCGAGACCTACGAGGGCACGCGGGGGTATGCAGCCGCCATCCGTGGGGCTACGCAGGATAAGTCCATGCCGCCGTGGTTCGCGATCCCTGGCGTTGGGCGGTTCTCGAACGACCCGTCTCTGAGCCCGGAACAGATCGCCACGCTCGCGGCGTGGGCGGACGCGAAAGCGCCGGCGGGAGACCCTCGGGATGCGCCGCCACCGATTCGTTGGGCCGAAGGCTGGAGCATTCCGCAGCCCGAGCTGGTCGTAAAAATGCCGAAGCGCGTTGCTCTGCCCGCACAGCGAGACGTCGAGTACACCTACGAGATCGTGCCGACGCATTTCGCGGAAGATCGCTGGGTGCGGATGGCGGAAGTTCTTCCGGCGCTTCGGGCGAACGTACACCACGCGGTGGTCTATATCCGGCCGCCGGACTCGAGTTGGCTCCGGCATGCGCGCGTGGGCGAACCTTTTACGGCTGCAACGCTAACCGATCCCGAAGATCGCCGCGGGGCGCATTGGACGGACAACGACATCCTGCTCGTCTATGCGCCGGGGAGTTCGCCCGACGAGTGGCCCGCGACGATGGCCAAGCTGATTCCGGCGGGATCCGATCTCGTTTTCCAGATGCACTACACGACCAACGGCCACGCGGGGGAGGATCAAACCAGCGTGGGCCTGATCTTTTCGAAGCAGCCGCCGCCTCAGCGGGTTCTCACGCTGCAACTTACCAACGATCATTTCGTGATCCCGCCGGGCTTGCCCGACTATCGCGTGGAGGCGCGGGGTACGCTGCCGAATGATGCGCTGCTGCTGAGCTTTTTCCCGCACATGCACCTGCGCGGGAAGCGCTTCGAATACAACATCATCTACAGGGACGAGAAAGCGGCCGGCCAGAGGGAGGCCGGGGCTCAACCGAGGCCCGCCATCGAGACGCTGCTGCGCGTCAACTATCACTTTCACTGGCAAATGAGCTATTGGCTGGCGGAGCCCCGGCTGCTCAAAGCCGGGACGGAGTTGCAGGCGGTCGCTTGGTACGACAATTCCGCAAACAATCCCCACAATCCCGATCCGAGTGCCGCCGTGCGCTGGGGGGATCAAACCTATGATGAAATGATGGTGGGGTTTTTCGATGTGGCGGTGGCGGCGGGTCTGGACAAACGCAGCTATTTTGTCCGGCATTGATCGCGTATGACCGGCCTCTTTCTGAGGAGGCATCGAAACCCTTAAGACTCTTCTTTTCTGGGCTTTTCGACGCGATCGAGCCGCGACCGAGCGATGCACGTGGGAGCGTCCGAACCACAAAGTTGCGCACCTGCTATTTGCAGTTTGACTACGCGAACGCGCGCAGTTTGGACGCTCCGCAAAACGCTGTGCTACATTGCAAAATTGGCGCTATTGCCGCGCTTACACTCGTGCCCACACAGACACCCATCGAAACCAGGCGTCCGGTCGATCCCGCCGCTCCGCCGAAGATTCACCGCGTCGAGGTGTATTGGACGGCGGTTACCTACAAAACCGTGGCGGTTTACGCGATTTTGATCGCCGCCGTCATTTTTGCAGGGTTCTACTTCGCGGCTCCGCAGTGGTATAACGCCGCCGTCCGCAAGATTTCGAGTTCGATCGACAACAGCGAAAACGAGGCGATCTCCAGCAATCAAACGCAGGCTAAATTCGTAAACCTCGATGGTAAAGTGCAGATAAAGAAAGTGAACTCCGTGCAGTGGGTGGAGGCCGACTTCCATACCTCTCTCGATAAGGGCGATCTGGTTCAGACCGGCTCGGACGGGGCTGCGCGCATTACCTTTGCAGACGGAACGTTCTATACGGTGAAGTCGGATACACTGATTACCGTCGAAGAAAATTCCATGCCCAACAACAAACCCACAAGCGTGGCCGTGCGCATCAACACCGGCGCCGTGGACCTGGCGACGCCCAACTGGAGCTCTCCGGACTCCAAGGCGGCGGTGAGCGTGGAGGATGCCACCGCGCAACTCCATTCCAACAGCCGCGCGGCGGTGAAGGCGGACCCGGAGAAGAAGGAAAACGAGATTGTGGTGTCTGGAGGCAGCGCGCAAGTGCAGCGGGGTGCGGAGAGGGTCGAACTCGCGCAATGGCAGAAAGTAACTCTCCCGACCGGCGGGCCGCTCACCAAAACGGATGTGCTTGCGCCTCCGGCTCTCGTCGAGCCCTTGAATCTGGCGCCGATTATTGGCGAGAATCCGAAGACCACGTCCATTCGCTTCGAATGGAAACCTGTCCAGGATGCGGTTTCCTACACCCTGCGCATCAGCACCACTACGATGTTCACGAAGGCCGTGAAGGAAGTTAAGGAAACCGGGACGAGCGCGGACATCAGCGGCCTCGATGCGGGAGATTATTTCTGGAACGTGATTGCCACGGACGCCAAGAAGCAACCCAGCGAAGTCAGCGAAACGTTTAAGTTCACGCTGGTGGCGCAGGGCAAAACCCAGGAGATGCTTCTCGAGATTGACGGCACGCAGCTTCATGGGCGAGTCGCGGAAATCATCGGGCGCACCGAGCCGGGCGCGGCGCTGATCGTGAACGGCCAGCCGGTGCCAAATATCGCGCCGGACGGCAGCTTCCGGCACTTTACCGAGCCGCTGCTGCCGGGCGAGCATACGATTGTGGTGATTGGACAGAATCGCCGGGGAGGCACGGCGAAGCAGCAGGTGTCCATTGTGGTGCCTAGGTAGCCGACGGCTACGCAACGATCGTGACGCGCGTTTGCGCGGGGCGTGACGTCCGAAAACGATGCTGACTGCTTGGCGGTCATGCATACTGTGTATTTCGGGCAGCGGAGAGGGATTCTCCGCGGGGGGATCGAGGAATGAACAAGAACGGTTACAACCTTAGGTCGGTCTTCAGTCTGTTTTCCTCCGACTTGGCAATCGATCTGGGCACGGCGAACACGCTGGTGTTCGCGCATGGCAAAGGGATCGTGGTGAACGAGCCTTCCATCGTGGCCATCAACAAAAACAGCGGCGAAGTCGTTGCGGTGGGCCGCGAAGCAAAGGACATGCTGGGCCGTACGCCGGGCAACGTCGTGGCCATCAAGCCGATGAAGGACGGAGTGATCGCGGACTTCAAGGTCACGGAGAAAATGCTGACGTACTTCATTCAGAAGGCGCATAACCGCCGGGTGCTGGTGCACCCGCGCATCGTCATCGGAGTGCCTAGCGAAATCACGCCGGTGGAAAAGCGCGCGGTGCAGGACTCCGCTTACCGCGCACGCGCCAGCGAGGTTTACCTCGTCGAACAAGCCATGGCCGCGGCGATCGGGGCCGGCCTGCCCATTGAAGAGCCGTCCGGCAACATGGTTGTGGACATCGGAGGCGGCACTACCGACATCGCGGTCATCTCCATGAGCGGCATCGTGTACTCGCGCTCCGTGCGCGTGGCGGGCAACGAGATGGACGAAGCCGTCATGCAATATTTGAAGCGCAAGTACAACTTACTGGTCGGCGAGCGCACGGCGGAACAGATCAAGATGGAGATCGGCTCCGCGTATCCGCTGGAAAAACCGCTGACGATGGAAGTGAAGGGGCGCAACCTCATCGAAGGCGTGCCGCGCACGGTGACCATCGACGATAGCGAAATCCGCGAATCACTCGGGGAATGCGTCGCCACGATCCTGAATGCGATACGCGTGGCGCTGGAGCGCACCCCACCGGAGCTTTCCGCGGACATCAGCGATCGCGGCATCGTTCTGACCGGCGGCGGCGCGCTGCTGAAGAATCTGGACAAGCGCATCCGCGAAGAAACCGGCTTGCCGGTGTCGATCGCCGATGATCCGCTGGCGTCGGTGGTGCTGGGCACGGGAAAAATGCTGAGCGACTTCAAATTGTTGCGGCAGGTTTGTATCGATTAGCCAGTAGTGCACGCAGTGGTTCTTCGATCGAAGAAATTACGGCGGAGGAAAGCCGCACAGGGTTGAAACCTGTGCCATCGAACACCAATGGTCGGCATCCCTTCTCGGCACAAGTCGCTGGTCCTGCTCACGGGAGTTATCGTGTTGCAGATATTGCTGCTGGCCGTGCAGATCAGGCGCGATTCGCAGGGGCGGCTCATTCGAGTGTGGACGGTCGGCGCCGTGACTCCGTTCGAGCGCGCCGGCGCCACGGGCGTCGGAAGCGTTCGTGGCGCCTGGAATCACTATTTCGCGCTGCAAAACACCTCGCGAGAAAATGAACGGCTGCACCACGAAAACGACACGCTGAAGCTGCAGATCAATCAGTTACAGAGCAAGGCCGCGGAAGCCGATCGTCTGGCCGCGCTTCTGAATTTTCGCCAGTCGCATCAGAACGTTCCGATGCTGGGCGCGCGCGTGATCGGCGCCAGCGCGGATACCGCCAGTCAAATTGCCTATCTCGACCGCGGCGAGCGCGATGGCATTCGCCGCAACATGGCGGTCATCACTCCGGATGGAGTGGTCGGCAAAATCATCGAATCCTACCGCGATGCGTCTCAGGTGCTTCTGCTTACCGACAAAGACAGCGGCGTGGGCGCCATGCTTGCCGATTCTCGCATCCAGAGTCCCGTCGGCGGGGTGGGCGAGCCTCTTCTGGCCATGAAGTACGTGGCCAACGACGACAACGTGAATCTCGGGGATCGCGTCGTTACCAGCGGGATGGACCGCATTTTTCCGCGCGATTTGCCGGTAGGCACCGTAGCGCAAATCAAACCGGGAAATCCTTTCAAACAAATTCGCATCCGGCCGGCCGCGAATCTCGAGCGCTTGGAAGAAGTCATCGTCTTGCTGTCACTCCAGCCACTCGATCTCAAGAAGGAAACGGGAACTCCCGCGGCGGGGGCCGTGGAAAAAACCGCGCCGGGCCAGCCGAAGCCGGAAAAGCCATGAACGACACATACGATCTGCGAGTCGCGGAAACGCACATTGAGGTGCACCAGTTCCGTGGCGGAGCCATCGTAGCGGCCACGATACTGGCGCTGTTTCTTCAAACGTCCGTGCCGGTGTACTTCCCAAAGGTTTCGATCATCGACCTGCCGCTGCTGATCACCATTTATTTCGGCCTCAGCCGCCGCAATCCGTCCACGGGTTTGCTTCTTGGCATGTTGATCGGGCTCTTGCAGGACAGCCTCAGCGGCCCGACCGTTCCGCTGGGGCTGTACGGGATCGCGAAAACCATCATCGGTTATCTCGCATCGTCCATCGGGGCGCGGCTCGACACCGAGCACCCTGCCGCCCGCTTCTCCTTGACGATCGTGTTCTTCGGCCTGCATCAAGGCCTCATCGTCGTCACCCGGCGTCTCCTTCTCGCGCAACCCGAAGTGTGGTTCACCATGCGGCTGGGCATCGCCGCGGCCGTCAATGCCGTGGTTGCCGTCTTCCTCTTCATGCTTCTCGATCGCCTCCGCAAAACCTGACGCCAATCTGGCCAGCACGGAAACCGCGGCACGGGCATTCCCGTGTGTGCTTTTTTTCTTCCACGAAAAAGTGCGGTGAGCTAGTGGGTCAGCAGAAACTGCTTGAAATCTCCGTAGGCGGTTGAAATAGGCAGCGACAGCGTCGGGCGTTGCAAGTATGCGGCCAGCCGGTCGGGTAACGGCGGCGCAACGCCGATCGCGCGCATCACCACGTCGGCGAATTTCGCGGGATGCGCCGTCGCGAGTACCAAGCCTTGCGTGGGCTCGGGATGCTCGCGCCGATACGCTTCCCAGCCGAGGACACCCACGGCGGTGTGCGGATCGGCGATGTAGTTGAATCGCTCGTGCAGGGACTTCATCGCGCCGAGGGTCTCTTCGTCGGTGGCACCATGGCCCCAGATTTCGCGCTGCACGTACTCCAGCCGGTTGCGGCACAAATCCAGCAAGCGCGGAAAATTATTCGGGCTGCCTACATCCATGGCGTTCGAGTACGTCGCGGTGGCCGCCCGCGGGCGAAACTCTCCGGTGCGCAGATATTCCGGCACGACGTCGTTCGCATTCGTGGACGCTATGAATCGCGTTACCGGCAGGCCAATGCGCTTCGCGAAAATTCCCGCGGTCAGGTTGCCAAAATTGCCGCTGGGCACGGAAACAACCAGCGGTACCGAGGCCACCGGGAGCTGCCGGTACGCCGCGACGTGATAGAACATTTGAGGCAGCAGCCGTCCGATGTTGATGGAGTTCGCGGAGGTCAGGAAGGCCCGCTTGTTCAGCTCGACGTCGGAAAATGCCTGTTTCACCAGCCGCTGGCAATCGTCGAACGTTCCGGCCACTTCCAGAGCGGTGATATTTTCTCCTAGCGTGGTGAACTGCTTCTCCTGCGCCTCGCTGATGCGCTTGGACGGATACAGAATGACCACGCGAATTCCCGGCACGCCCAAAAACCCGTGCGCCACCGCGCTACCTGTGTCTCCCGAAGTAGCGACGAGCACCGTCAACGGGCGCGTCTCGCCGCGCACGAAGTAGCCCATCAGCCGGGCCATGAACCGTGCGCCGAAATCCTTGAAGGCCAGTGTCGGCCCGTGAAAAAGCTCCAGGATGTGGAGCCCTGGAGAGAGCGAGACCAGCTTCACCGGGAAATTGATGGCCTCGCTCACGACTTGCCACAGCACTTCTTCCGGCACTTCCGGGCCGGCAAACGGGCGCACCACGCGAAAACACACTTCGGTAAACGGAAGCCGCCGGAATTCTTCCAACTCTTCCGGCGAACGCCGCGCAATCTCCGCGGGCATGTACAGTCCACCGTCCGGCGCCAACCCGCGCAGCACCGCGCCGCGCAGAGAAGTGAGCGGGGCTTGCTTGCTTGTGCTTCGGTACCTCATTCGAAAAGACTCATCCTTCGCGTCGTCAAGGCCGGCGGAACGGAGCGAGGGGCGACTCAAAGCTCGCCGCTACACCGGGCCCGGGTCACCGTACCAGCTGCAGCCGAATCTTCTCCAGAAACGCATTGGCATCAAGGGGCGCATCGCTCGACGCTTCACGCAACTCCGCCACGGCCAAGGTGCAGTGCGCCAGTGTCACGTAACTCTGGCGGCGCGCGGCAATCAATGTGGGGTAGCAGCGCGCGACGGTCTCGCGTGGCGTTTCGCCTTTCCTCGGCTGAAACGCTCCGCGCCACAACACGGGTTTCGGATCCGTCAGATACCGCTCGATCAGCAACTGCTGTTCCGTCACCGATGCTGCCAGGTGCACGACCGTTAAGTGCCGGCGCAACCGCATCAGCAGATTGTTGCCGGTGTAAATAACGCTGCCGGTCGTATCCAGAATTAGCTCTCGCGAGGAGTCGCGCTCCAATTCCGTCAAGACTTCGTCCAGCGCGCCTATTTCCTCCGCCAGATATTCCGACTCGCGCTCCGCGTAGGTGGCGCTATCCGGCCAGCCCATCCAGGCCGCGACGCCGTTGATCCCTGTGTGTCCGCCGGCCTCTAGGCGCGCGCGCAACCGCCCTTCGATGCGGTCGTCACAAGAAATGCTCGGCCAGCCACTAGCTGCTAAACGCTTTGTCCAGAATGTTTTCCCGGCACCGGACATGCCAATCAGTGCCACGCGAAGTGGCGAGGAGAGTTGGGTTCCCATGAGAACAGATTCAGTACGATAGCGCGTGCTCCGGGCATCGAGCAAGCGTGCCAGCGAAAGAAAGCGGAATCGGAAGCAGCGGATTGGCATCTCGATCGGGAACCCGGGATGCAGTTGGCGGCCGCACGGCGGCTTTTTTCTCGCGGGTGTTTCGTCCCTGGAACCTGTACCAGAGGACGACTTGCGGCGTGTCCCCGGCAGGTGTTACGTTGGAAAAGACTTCGTCCATGGTTTTGGAAGGCGAGTCCAGCGGCGATTCGCAAGTCCGAAGGGAGTATTTTGAAGTTCTTGGCCTCCGGACATTTCGAAAGCCAGACTGAAGATTTTGTAAGTGACGCGAGCGACCTCCGATTGAATCGGAGCGGGCTGCGAACAGCCCCCAAAATGGCGACTGCTCTGCAGCCGCGGATGGAAAGACTCGCGCGGGGTTTTCGTGTCGTACTGGTTCCGCGACGATAATCGATTGCCGCAAGCGCGGCTGGCCGTGGTCTCCTACGTTATCGTGGGAATGATCGGCGTGCTGCTCATCGGTTTCTGGAAACTCCAAGTCATCGATTCCGATAAGTACCAGCAGTGGGCGGAGCGCAATCGCGTTCGATCGATCCCGGTCATCGCCCCGCGCGGCCGCATGTTGGATCGCGACGGCCGCGTTCTGGTGGACAACTATCCATCGTTCAGCGTCTTGCTGCTTCGCGACGATCCCGTCCTGGTCGGCAAGGATCTTCCGGTCATCGCCGAAGGACTGGGTATTCCGCTCGGCGATCTAACGGATCAGCTCGACACGGCGAGAAATTTGCCGAAGTTTCAGCCCATCGTCATCAAGCCGGAAGCTACCAAGGGTGACGTAGCCTTTATCGAATCGCATCGCTCGGACATTCCTCTGCTGGAAATGCTGATGGTGCACCGCCGCCGCTACCTTCCCGGCGGATTCATGGCCCACGCCAGCGGCTACGTTGGTGAAGTCAGCGAACAGCAGATTGAGGCCAGCAACAGCAAGCTTCGCCCCGGCGATTTCGCCGGCAAGTCGGGTCTCGAGCGTGAGTACAACGACCAACTGCAAGGCACCGACGGCATGCGCCGCGTCATCGTCAACAGCGTGGGCAAGGAAGTTGACCGGCTGCCTACCCAGGAAGCCATCCCCGGCAAGCAGATTCAACTGACCATCGACTACGACCTGCAGCAGGTGGCGGAACAATCTCTCGGGGCACGACCCGGTGCGGTGGTTGCGCTTGATCCGCGGACGGGTGAAGTGCTCGCCATGGTGAGTCGTCCCACGCCAGATCCGAATGATTTTGCCATACGCATTTCGAATGACCAGTGGAGGCAGCTCAACGAAGACCCTCTGCGTCCGTTGCTGAATCGCGCGATTCAAGCACAGCTCGCACCGGGATCGGTCTTTAAGATCGTGACCGCCACGGCCATGCTGGAAGACAAAGTTCCGCCGGAGAACTTCACGGCGTTTTGCCCGGGGTACGCGACATTTTATGGACGGCAGTTCAAATGCTGGGTGTTCGGGAAAAGCTCTCACGGCACGGTGGATTTGCGCAAAGCGATCATGGAGTCCTGCGACGTTTTTTTCTACAACGTGGGCATGCGACTCGGGATTGACCGGCTCTCCTACTACGGCAGCAAACTCGGCATTGGGCACAAAACCGGAATCGATCTCCCTTCGGAAGAGTCAGGGCTAATGCCTTCGCAGGAATGGGTCGAGAGGGTTTTTCATCGCAAGTGGTACGCCGGTGAAACGATATCCGTGTCCACGGGCCAAGGCGCCGTAACCACTACGCCGTTGCAGCTTGCCCGGATGATCGGGGGGATCGCCACGGGCGGTGTTTTCAAGCAACCGCACTTGCTGAAGGACGCGCAGAACGTGGGCGAGGAGCGATTTGAAATCTCAGAACCGACGGTGCAAAAGATAACGGACGCGATGTACGGCGTCATTAACGAGGGCGGCACTGGAGCATCGCTCAAACTGGCTGGGATCGAGCTTAGCGGAAAATCGGGAACTGCTCAGGTGATTGGTTACGCGACGCGCGAGAGGATGGGGAAACAAAAGAAATTCGAAGACAATGCCTGGTTTGTGGGCTACGCGCCACGTCGCAACCCGGAAATTGTCGTTTCGGTTCTCGTTCAGGAGAGCGGCCAGCACGGAGGGACCGCGTCCGGACCCGTCGCGCGCGACATCATCAAAGCCTATTACGACAAAAAAAACAAGAAGCTGGAAGGACAAATCACGGCGGGCAACGAGAAATATGATCCTGGCAAGGGCGCTCTGCCGGTGGCCGCCCAGCCCCAACCAGTTCCGAAACCCGAGGAAGCGGCTGTGGCGGCACCTGTCCGCGCTACGAACAGCAGGAATCCGCGATGATCCACGCTTCCAAGAACGGTGAGATTCCTTTGTCATGAAAGACGCACCCGGAACTCGCGACTACGATTGGTGGCTCATCGCCATCCTCGCAGCTATCTGCACGCTCGGCGTGATCGAGATTTACTCGGCCACGCACGGCAGCGCTCTGGCGGGCATGCACAACAAGCAGATCCGCTGGCTGGTCGTCGGCTTCGTCTTGATGTTCGTTTTATCCTGGCTGGACTACCACTTGATCCTCGATCAGGCTTGGCTTTTGTATCTGATCGGCGTGATCGCCCTGATCGCCGTGCTCCTGGTCGGGCACACCCGGTTCGGGGCCAAACGCTGGATTCCCATCCTGGGCGAATATCTTCAGGTGTCAGAACTCGTAAAGTTGATTATAATCATTTGGTTGGCGCGCTTCTTTGCGGAAGTGCGCACGGATGAGCTTTCCCTGCGGGATTTGATCAAAGCAGGGGTTTTGGTGGCTTTGCCGCTTGGCCTGATTCTCAAGCAGCCTGATTTAGGCACGGCGTTAGTGCTTGTGCCCCTTTTGGTCGTGGGTGCTTTCCTCGGGGGCTTGCAGTGGCAACACGCAGCAATCTTTTCGTTAGCTGGAGCATTGTTGATCGGGAGTGTTTTCTATCCGCCTGTGAGCCGGCATATTCTGAAACCGTACCAGAGAGAAAGAATCACTTCCTTCCTGCATCCAGAAGAAGACGCTAAAGGCTCCGGCTATCAGTTGCTGCAATCGAAAATTGCCGTGGGTTCCGGCGGCTTCTGGGGCAAAGGTTTTGGCAACGGCAGCCAGAATCAACTGGGCTACATCCCCGTCCGTTATTCCGATTTCATCATGTCGGCGTGGGCTGAAGAACAGGGATTCAAAGGCGTGCTGCTGGCCTTG
>JBGOVR010000089.1:0-19892 GCA_041478205.1 Candidatus Acidiferrum sp. | reverse complement strand
GCCCACAAAAAATAGACCAGCAGCGGCATCGAGGCCGCCGCGGAAACGGAAGCCAGCGAAACGTAACGCCAGAACGCCACAACAAGAACGAAAAGAACCACGGAACCTAGCAGCGCCAGTGGACAAACCACCAGAAAAACTCCCGCCGCGGTCGCCACACCCTTTCCGCCGCGAAAGCCCAGCCAGATCGGAAAGCAATGACCAAGGAGCGCCGCCAGCCCTGCGAGAATCATCCAGGCGGCGCTGTCGTTGGTAAAGCGCGCGGCGAGCCACACGGCGGCAGCACCTTTTGCCGCGTCCAAGACCAGTGTGAAGATGCCCGCTATCGGTCCGGCCACACGCGCCACGTTTGTCGCGCCAATGTTGCCGCTGCCGGCTTTGCGCACGTCGGCTCCGCCGAACAGCTTTCCGAGAAGAAATCCGAAAGGGATCGCGCCGACCAGATACGCTGCGACCGGAATCCACGCCAAGCTCAGTGAGATTTCCAGCATGCGCCGCTAGGCCTCCGCCGCAAACGGAAACGAGTGCAGCGTAGTGTACTCCGCGCCCGAGGGCTTTAGCTTGCTCTCGATGAGATGAAACGAGTTGGTGCGGAGCGCGCCAAAGTCCCGCGCTGCATTTTCCTGCACCGCCGCGCGAAGTCTTTCCGAAACGCCGAGCGGCTCGAATCGCGTAAGCGTGAGATGCGGAGTGAACGGCCGCTTCTCGCGAGGATACCCGAGTTTTTCAAGCTGCTGCTCGATGTCCGCGGCGATTGCCGCCAGATTTGGCGACGCTTCGATGCCCGCCCAGAAAACGCGAGGCCGTTTTTCGTCGGGAAAGAAACCGATGCCGCGGAAGCACAGTTCGGCAGGCCGTTCGGATCGTATGCTGGAAAGCGCCATGACAATCTCGTCCAGCTTCGTTGCGTCGGCCTCGCCGATGAATTTGAGCGTCACGTGAAGATTTTCCGGCCGCACCCAGCGTGCCTTTTTTTCCGGGGACCGCGTTTCCAGCGCGCCCAGGTCTTTCAGCAACGCGGCGAGATTGTCTCGCACCGCTGGGGGAATTTCCAGCGCGACGAAGAGGCGCACGGCTCAGACCCTTTTTGAAGATGATTTTGTGTTGTTCTGTCGACTATAGAGAAAATGAACGCGCACCATGTCCAAAGCGACCTGCGAAGCTTGCCAGCGGATGCCTTCGCGGTCGCCGGGAACGCGTACGCCGCGCTCTTTGACGCCACCCGGGTAGGAAACCGCGACGTGCACCGTACCCACAGGCTTTTCTTCAGAGCCGCCCCCAGGACCCGCGATGCCCGTGATCCCCACCCCCAACGTGCTGCCGACCCGCCGCCGAATCCCTTCGGCCAGCGCCACGGCAACCTCGGGGCTGACCGCGCCTTTGGCGAGAATCATCTCCGGCGGAACATCGGCCCACGCGGTCTTCAGTTCGTTGCTGTAGCAAACCACGCCACCCAGAAAATACGACGAGCTGCCGGCGATGCTGGTGAGCCGTTGCGCGAGCAATCCCCCAGTGCAACTCTCCGCCGCGGCGATGGTCGCGTTGTTCATTGTCAGTTCGTGCGCGACCACCTCTTCGAGCGAGCGGCCGTCTTCGCTGAAGATCCGGTCGGTCAGCGCGATCTCGAAACTCTGTACGATTTCGTCTAGCGTTTTCTTGGCGTGCGGCGCGTCATCGGTCCAAAGACGCAAGTGAATTTGCGTCTCGCCGGGGGCGGCCAGGATCGTTGTGTTCACTTCGGGATAGCGCTTGTAGATGGGCAGGATGCGCTGTTCGACGTGCGATTCACCAAGGCCGGTGACGCGGATTTCGCGGTGGTGGAGCCGCACGCCGGAGACGCGGCGCTCCAGGCGCGGCAAAACTTGTTCGCGGAAGAGCGGCTTCAATTCGCGCGGCGGACCAGGCAGCAGCGCGATCATCCGGCCCGCGTCCTCGAGCCACAGTCCCGGCGCTGTCCCCCGCGTATTTTCCAGGATTTCCGCACCCTCCGGAATCATGGCTTGGCGTACGTTGACCTCCGGCATTTCGCGGCCGAGGCTGCGAAAGCGCCCTTCGATATAGCGCAGGATTTCGTCGTTGCGCCGCAGCTTGCGGCCGAGCAGCTCGGCCACCGTTTCGCGTGTGAGGTCGTCCTCGGTCGGTCCCAGGCCGCCCGAAGCAATGATCAACGGCACGCGGTTCAATGCATCTCGAAACGCTTCGGCAAGCAGGTCGCGGTTGTCTCCCACAACCGTCTTGCGCACCACTTCGATCCCAATGCCATTCAGTTCTTCGGTAAGGAAGAGCGAGTTGGTGTCCAACCGGTCCGGCGTCAGCAGTTCCGAACCAACAGCAATTATCTCTGCTTTCATCTCCAATGTTTGTACCCGATGAGGAACGAAGAGCGCAAGCTGGAGTCCGACGCACTACAGGATCGATGGGCGTCAAGATAGATCGGTATTTTGGCTACCCAAGCAACGGCAGGCCACGAACATCCCAATCGAGCGTGAAGAGCGCGCCAGTCGTGGTGAGAATCGCGCGCCCCGAAGGCAGCAGCGCCAGGCCAACCAGGCCCGAGCCGCTCAGAACAATTTCAGCGCGGCCCTCTGGCGTGATGCGCACGATGCCGCGCCGGCCCCCATACGAAGCCGCCACGTACAGATTGGTGTCCTTGTCGAACGCCAGACCTTGCGGGCGCCCCAGCCCGCGGTAGAAAACCTGGACTTCGCCGCCCTTCGTGATGCGATGGACGCGATCGTAGCTGGATGTGGTCGGGCCCGTGACGTACAGGTCGCCGCTCGGATGAAACGCCAGGTGATATGCCGCGACCGAGGGTTCCAGCGTGGCGAACACGAAAATTTCGCGGCTCTTGCTGATCTTGAATACCGTGCCGCTGCGGTCGCCCACATAAAGATTCTCGTCGCGGTCGAAGGCGATGCCCGTAGCAACGCCCATGCCTTCAATCCACTGTTCCGCGCGGCCGTCCGGCGTAACGCGATGGATCGTCCCGTCGTTGCGGCAGGAAACAAAAAGATTGCCGGCGCGGTCCAGCGCCAAGCCGGAAGGATTGATGAGCGAAGTCACGAACGGTTTGATGTTGTAATTCGCAGTGATCTTGTACAGTGAAACCGGAACACGCTGCCCGCGAGGCCCGCTGAAGGTCACATAAATATTGCCGTCGGCATCTACCGCGGGATTCGCTACCGGATGCAAATTGTCCGCGATTTGCAAGCCAATCGAGACCGGATGCGGCTGGCTTTCGCTTTGCGCGTTGGCCACGCTCACCGTGCCGCCGTTCGCGCTATCGGGCACGCGCGCAATCAATCGATTGTCGGTGGCCAGCACCAGGCTGGCCTCCGCCTCGCCAAAGTGCACGATCGGGCGCGCGCCGCTGCGCGAGCCGAATCCACTCCCGTGGATCACGATCTCCCCGCCCGGAATGGCCGCCGCGGGCGCGACTCTATCGATGCGCGGGCCGCCGTTTTTTTCCGCCGTGGAACCCAATCCGAAGGTCATATCAGCTTAAAGTGTAGCGCGAGCCGCAGCAGAATTGCAGCGTACACGCCGGCCGCCCAGTCGTCCGCCATAATGCCCCACCCGCCCGGTAGTCTCTCGAGCCGCCGCAGCGGAAACGGCTTCCAGATGTCGAACATCCGGAAAAATAGAAACCCCAGCAGCAGGTATTTCCAATTGACTAGGCTGAGCGCAAAAAAAATCGCGAATTGCGAAAGGTCCATGTGCGATCGCAGGTTGGGCAGTGCGATTGGAATCAGCGGGAGCAACAGCGTCAAGTGCATCCCCGCGACCTCATCAATGACCACGAACGAGGGATCCTTGATCCCGGCATAAGCCGCTGCCTTCTCCGCGCTCCACACCCCGATCGCGCCTAAGAGCACCAGCAAGAACACCGCGCAGAATATCGGCAACCACAGCACGGTGTCGTGGATGTCGCTGCCCGGCACCAGAAAATGGGTGTCCATGAACCTGGCGTCAGACAGAACATGCAGAGGCGACAGCCCCGCCAGCGATGTCGGCCGCAAGAAAAAAATCGCCGAGAGGCCAATTGTCGCAACTCCCACCAGCGATCCATACGTCCCCGGTGCCTTGGGTAAATGGCCGACACCAAAGGCGGTGGCGATGGCATAGGCCAAGCGGGGTTTCTTGCCACCTTGCGTGCTGCTTGCCGGCTCAGTGTTGGGTGTCATCTGCGTTGGGCGATTCGTTCAGTTCTTTGTCATCTTCATCGAAAACGGGTTCCGACACGACATATTTTTCAGAGGCCCAGTTACCCAGATCGCGCAGTTGGCAGCGCTCGCAGCAAAAAGGAAATTCCGGGCTGCGCAAAGAATCCGTCGGCGTCTTGCATATCGGACATTTGTGTTGCATGGCAGCAATCCTAATTCTGGCCCGTCCGTTCTTGCGATGCTTTAGCCGCCCTCTCTTGCCCTGAGCAGCGAAGGGTCAGAGGGCGGGGTTTAGACGCCACTCCGGCACACTCATCAGGCCGAAGCTCGCCTTATCCAAGGCGCGCTTCCAGGTGAAAATAATACTACCCCAATACCCGCAGAGCCGCTCCGGTCGAGATGCGAGTGAGCGCTTCCGCAGGCGGCATCGCCGGCCCAGCAGAGACGTCAACCCCGGCAGGCCGCGGAAGAATTTCCACCACGCGGCCGATCAGGTCATAGGCGTCGGTCTGGGTGATTTCAACGCGTGCAACGTCACCGGTGCACGCGGTCTCGCCGGAGCCCAGCTCGATATCGGTAAGGTACAGCTTGCCGTCGATGTCCGGCGCCATGCCTTCCAGCCGCGCCTCCCAAACCAACGGATTGTCCTTTGAAGGCCCTTCCACGAGAGCGACGGCGGTGCGTCCCTTAGACGCACGAAGTCTCTCGCGCGAAATTTTCTCTTGAATGGCCATCAATCGATTGCGGCGTTCCGTGATCGTTTCGGCATCGACCTTGGCGTCCAGCGCGTAGCTGCCCGCGTTATCCACATCGGAATACTCGAAGACGCCCATCCAATCGAGATTCGCGGCGCGCACGAAATCGCATAGTTCGTCAAAGTCTGCTTCGGTTTCCCCAGGGAAGCCCACGATGAACGACGTGCGCAGCGAAACGCCCGGTATCGTCGTGCGGATGCGTTCGAGAAGCTTCAAAAACGCGTCGCCATGCGAGCCGCGCTTCATGCGCGCCAAAACGTTGCGGCTGGCGTGCTGCAGCGGCATATCCATGTATTTCGCGATCCGCGGGTGCGCGGCAAGCGTATCCAGCAGTTTCTGCGTCACGCGATTCGGATAGGCGTACAGGAAGCGCACCCACAAAAGATCTTCCACCTGCGCGAGCCTTGCAAGAAGTTGTGCAAGCCCGTCGCGCAAGCCCAGATCTTCGCCGTAAGACGTCGTGTCCTGGCCGATGAGCGTGATCTCGCGAGCGCCCGAAGCCGCCAGATTCTCCGCCTCGCGCACCACCGATTCGAAGCGACGGCTGCGAAACTTGCCGCGAAGCTGCGGGATAATGCAAAACGTGCACGGATGGTCGCAACCTTCCGCGATCTTGATGTAAGCGGCATGGCGCGGCGTGGTGATGATGCGCGGCGTCAGATCGTGATAGAGAAACGCGGGCGGTTCCGCGGGCAGAACGCGCAAGTCGCCTTCGACGGCTTCGAGGATGCGCTCGACCTCCCCGGTGCCCACCACGGCGTCAACTTCCGGAACCTGCTCCAGGATTTGCTCGCGGAATCGCTCGACCAGGCAGCCCGCCACGATGAGCTTCTTCGCGGCGCCGAACTTCTTGTGCTCGGCCATCTCCAGAATCGCGTCGACCGATTCCTTCTGCGCCGACTCGATGAAGCTGCACGTGTTTACGACCAGCACCTCGGCCTCATCCGCGCGCGGCGTCAGCTCGTACCCCTCGCGTGCCAAAATACCCATCATCACCTCGCTGTCGACGAGGTTCTTCGGGCAACCCAAGCTGATGAATCCGACCTTGGTCATACGCTGTGAATTTACCGCTTTCCGCAATTCTCTAGTGTAACACGAGGGCACTTCGATTGGTCTTAGGCCACGGAACCCGCGCCAGTCGCGTAGGTTTCAACCTGTGCAGCCGAAGTCTCGGCTGGTATTGCAAAACGAAGAGCACCGACTGAAGTCTATGCCACCCAAAAACGTCTCAACGTGGGCGAAGAGCTGCGCGAATCTGCCCCAGCAGATCTCGTAGACGCAGCGTATCGCAGGGCACCCCGCCGAAACGCGCGTGCGCGTAGACTTGCGTGAACTCACGCACCGCCGGAGCGAGACCCGCTGCCTCAACAGTAGAAGCGAATTCGAGCGGCGTTTGCGAGGCACGCCGCGCGAAGCCCCGGCGCTCCAGCACTCGCAGCAACTCGGCATACAGCCGCGAGGCAAGCTGCGGGTTCGCGCGCTCCGACTCTGGCGTGCGAAGTTGCCAATACAGCCGCAGCCGTCGAACGGCGGCGCGCAGCAAATCGTAGCGCAACACCACCAAAAACAAGATCAATGCCAGCGGCAACACAAACGCAAACGCACCATTTCGGCCCAGCCACGATTTGATCCACCGCTTGCCCTTGCGCTGCTCGCTTGTGAACCAGGCACTGGTCGATTCCGTCCAGCTCCGCGTATTTCTCTGCATCATTTGCGCCATTTGCATCTGATGCGCGAAGTCGTAGTTGATCACCCACTCGTTCCAGGACAGCTCCATCCAATCGAGGTACTGCCCCAAACGCGAAAACAACCCAAAGTCCTGCACGGCGGCCGGCGTGGGATCGAAGGTCACCCAGCCGTTCCCCGGGAAATAGACTTCCACCCAGCTGTGCGCGTCGCTCGCGCGCACGATGTAATCCCCCGCGAGATCGTTGTATTCACCCGGGAGAAAGCCGTTCACCTCGCGCGACGGAATGCCGAGAGTGCGAAGCATGATGGCCATCGCCGAAGCGAAATATTCGCAATGGCCGGCGCGCGTCTCGAATAAAAAATGCGCCAGGGGGTCGTCGCCGGGCTTGCCGGTCAGGGTGAGCGTGTAGGTGAATCGGCTGCGCAAATATGCTTCGATCGCGACGGCCTTGTCGTAGGGCGTCGGCGCCCGCGCGCTGACCGTTTTCGAGAGTTCCAGGATGCGCGGG
Organism: Candidatus Acidiferrum sp.; assembly: GCA_041478205.1. Classification (GTDB taxonomy): domain Bacteria; phylum Acidobacteriota; class Terriglobia; order Acidiferrales; family UBA7541; genus Acidiferrum. The sequence goes on along the minus strand of JBGOVR010000089.1, from coordinate 12,776 downwards.
TCGAGTGCAGGAAGCTGCAGATAAATCGCGCGAATACCTTCGGGATATTCGGCGGAAGCCCTTCGAAGTTTTGCGGCATTTACCGTGGGAAGCCGCGAATAGCCGAAGTAACGCATCTGCTCGTAATTGCGATACGGATTGAACAGCGAGCCCGTGGAATCCCGGAAAACATAACTGCGCCGCGGATTCCAACCGGCATTCGAGTTCTCGCCCGAGAAATTTCCCTTCAGAGAAACGGCGTTCGCCGGGGCAAAAATGGTATCGGTGGCCAGCGGCTGCAGCAAAACCTCATACTGTAATCCGATTGCCGAATCATCGGGTCGCTGCGCGGGATCGCCAACGTAGATCCATCCGTCTGGATTCGGCGTCACCCCGGCGGCATGATGATGCAACGTCGTCCAGCGCCTGCCATCAAAGGTTGAGAGCGCGATGCCGCGCCAGCGCAGCATTGGATCGCTCACCGGCTTACCGGTCTTCACACGCATCACCACCGCGGAATTTTTCTTAATTTCTCCGATTTGCCCGAGTTCCACGTCATCGCTGAAGCCGGTCATCAACGAAGGCCGCATACTGGCGCGGCCCAGGTAGCCCGCGCTGAATCGTGGAAAGAAGAAAAATAGCGCGCCGCCGATGACCATCGCGCCAACCGCGACGCTCAGTGCAGCAAGACTCAGGGCCCGCGTGAGCCGCCGCTCCTGTGCGGGCTGCGCCTCGATGGGCGGCGCGATCGCTCCGCTTGCGCCGCGCCGCATTTCCATGCCGACAAACGTGGCCACTCCAAATAAAAGGAAAATGAAGAACAACACAAGGAACGACGTATCGACGGTGAGCACTGCGGAAGCCAGAATCGCGGCGAAGGCCAGCATCACCAGAAACAGCGCATCGCGGTCCGTGGTCGCGCTGAACAGACGCACGAGCATCACAAAGAGCAGGAAATGCACCGCGCCGAGAAGCGCGGCGTACAGCGCGGGATTTGCCGAGTTCGCGACGAAAACGCGGGAAAAGAAAAACGTGTCCAGGGGAAAGAAACCCAGATAAGAAACCACCAGCCAGGTGGCCGTGCGGTGCGACACCTCCGTACGCTTGCGCCGCAACCAGCGAAAGCCTTTATACAACACGGCGATGGATGCGAGAACGCAGGTGATGGAATCGAGTTTGCCGGTCGCGATCAGCATTCCGACGGAGGTGAGAATAAGGAAGAAAAGCGAGCCGCGGAAAAATCGCTCAGCGGGCAGGGAAGAGACACTCGCAGGGGAAGCGGAAGCGGCCATGGTGGAGTCTTAATGTTAGCACCGGCGCGGTGCAGGCAAGGGAAGCGCTGCGCGAAACGATAACGCTCAGATGTCCGCAGGCGAGGAAGTGGCCGCGAGAGCGGCGCGCGCGACCTTGCGCGTCAGGTTGGAGACGGCCAAGGAAGATGGCGAGGCGAGTTCCGAAAGCGAGATTAGTTTTGCGCCAGAAATTCGCGGAAGCTTCGGAACGCGCGCGCGAAAGGGCAAAAGCACAATGTCCCGGTAGGTGACGGAGTGCCGGGCCTTCGACAGTGGTTCCAGGTGCAGCGTTCGTTTTTTCGCAGGCAGCGAGAGTAGCGTCGACAGAAATTCCTGCAATTCCACAGTGGGATTCTCTTTCACCGATACGGTAGGAAAATGCCACATCTTGGAAACCAGTGCGGCGACTTCCTCGTGCGTTGCCTGTTTTCGCGAAGCGTGCGGCGGCGGAAGCAGCAGCGTCCGGCCGCGCCGGTCGAGCAGCACGGCGGCGGCTAGCGTGATTTCCATTCTCGCGCGTGTCTTGCGTTTTTCCGGTAGCGATTCCGCGAGACCCAACTGGCGCGCTTGGCAGAATTTCGAGACTGGGCAGAGCAAGCATTGTGGCGAGCGCGGAGTGCAGATCATGGCGCCGAGTTCCATCATGCCTTGGTTCCAGTCGCTCGGCGATTTCGAATCCAGCAAATCGTCGGCGGACTTCTGAAGTGCTTGCCAGCGCTGTGCGTCGCGGAGGTCGCCTTGAATTGCGCCCAGCCGCGCGAGCACGCGTGCCACGTTGCCGTCCAGCACAGCGTGTTTCGCTCCGAACGCGATGCTGAGAATCGCCGCGGCGGTGTAGCTGCCGATTCCTGGCAGCGCAAGAACTTCCTGCTCCGTTTGAGGAAATGCTCCGTCGTGTTTCGCGACGATTTGCCGCGCAGCGCGTTGCAAATTGCGCCCGCGGCTGTAGTACCCGAGACCCGACCAAAGACGCAGCACTTCTTCTTGAGGAGCTTCCGCCAGGGCGTGCACATCTGGAAATCGTTCGAGAAAACGCTCGTAGTAGGGAATTACGGCGGCCACACGCGTCTGCTGCAGCATGATCTCCGACAGCCAGATGCGATAGGGATCCTTGGTGCGGCGCCACGGCAGGTCGCGCTGAAACTGGCGAAACCAGCCCAGCAGTTGTTTGCGAAATTCAGAAAGTTCGCGGCCTTGCAGCATGATGAGGCCGTATTCTCGCACGGATCGTATGCGAGGCCGAGTGCGCCAGCCGGTCAGCGCAGGAGATCTTCGAGAAAGACGACGTAGGAGGAGTGCCAGAGATTCGCGGGGATAGAGCCGCGGGGTTGGCTGGTGACGATTACCTTGAATAGATCGGGGGAGGCGGCGAGATCGGAGAGCAGCGTGTGTTGCGGATCTGGCGGGAGGGGTTGCGCGAGCGCGAGATGCCGCAGGATCGCGAAGATGTTTTCCTCGGCGGGAGCCAGCGAAGTCTCCATGCCGACGCTGCGAAATTGCAGGTGTGCGTTGCACTCGAAGAAGTGCCAGGCGATGCCGGCGCACAGAGTGACGGCGCGCTCGAAGCGCTCCGGAGCGCCGCTAGGGATGGTTGCGCTCTGCGGGGCGCTGCGCGGGGAAGTGTGCGGATCAAGAACCAGGAGAACGCGGCAGTCGTCTTCGCGGGTGAATTCTCGAACCATCAGAGAGCCTAATCGGGCGGAAGCTTTCCAGTGGACGTGGCGCGCGTTGTCCGTGGGAACGTAATCGCGCAAGGCGTAGAGATCTTGGCCGCGCCCTTTGTTCAGGCTTTCGAGCGCTCCCTGCAATCCCGGCAGAATTTCGACGAATTCTCGCGCGGGCTCAACCGACGGATAGACCAGCGCCTCGGTTTGCAGTTCCACGCGATGCGCCTTTTGCAGAAAACCAAACGGAAAACGCGTAACGATGCGGAACGCGTCCTGGCGGTAGGCGCCCCTGCGGGCAAAGGTTATCGGGACGCCTTGCTGCACGCGGTCTCTTTTGGGCAGATAGGGAAAGTAGACCGGCGTCTCGAGAAGCGCGGCGGGCGGCGAATTTTTCTTTTTCGCCGCTTCTACACGCAGGGAAAATGACGGCAGTGTCAGTTTTTCGTTTTCGAGCTCGACCAGCGCGCGAACCGGCTGGCCCGCGAAGATGTGCTCGGGCAATTCAAGCCGCATCGCGACACCTGAAAGAGTGATCGAGGAAAGAATGCCGGACATCAGAATGACGGCGATCAAGCTGGCGAGAATCAGAAACAACAAATTGTTGCCGGTGTTGAGCGCCGCGAGCGCGACGATGAGGATGCCGCCGATGTAGATCCAGCCTTCGCGCGTGACCCGATACTCCATCTTGTACCCGATCCAGCGAAGCGGCGTGCGCTTGGCGAGCACGGGCACCAGCGTGATCCCTACCCACGCCGCCACGAAAAGAGCACCGAGCGCGCAGCCGATGGAGAGAATCACGTGGCCCACCTCAGCGGCAGCGCCGGAATAAAGCGCAAGGAGCAACGCGACGCCCAGCGCGGTGATCGAGAGAAAGAATGCGCGAACCGCGGGGCGGTCGGCCTTGGCCCAGAGCTGTGCGACGGTGGAGGTGACGCTCACGGCAGCGCCATTCACAAGGGAACGGGAACGGATTCGACGATGTCGCGGAGCACGGCTTCCGTGGTTTCCGATTTCTTTTGCAGCGAAGCGTGGCGCGAGCTGGCCACCACGCGGTGCGAAAAAACGGCGACGGCAAGTTGCTTGAAATCATCGGGGAGGCAATAATCGCGCCCATCGAGAAAAGCGCGGGCCTGCGCCGCCCGCTGCAGCATCAACGTGCCGCGCGGGCTGACGCCGAGCGAGAGCTGGTCGCTGTGGCGAGTGCGCCCGACGATATCGAGCGCGTAATCGTGCAGGCTGGTGTCGACTTTGACCTGGGCGACGGCGTGCTGCATCGCCAGGACATCGTGAACGTCGGCGACTGGCTCCAGCGATTGCACGGGATCGTCTCCCGCGCGTTTGCGGAGGATTTCGCGTTCGGTCTCGTGCGAGGGATAGCCCATGCGGATGCGCATCAGAAAGCGATCGAGCTGCGATTCCGGCAGGGGATAGGTGCCGTGGTGCTCGACGGGATTCTGCGTGGCGATCACCAGAAACGGCTGGGGCAGCGGCAGCGTTTTTCCGTCCACGGTCACCTGCGCCTCATTCATGGCTTCGAGCAGCGCCGACTGCGTGCGTGGCGTGGTGCGGTTGATTTCGTCGGCCAGCACGACATTGGCGAAAATGGGGCCGGAGCGAAATTCAAATTCGCGCGTTTCCGGGTTGTACACGCTTACGCCGAGCACGTCGCTCGGCAACAAGTCCGAGGTAAACTGAATGCGTTGGAAGCTGCAATGAAACGATTTCGCCAAGGCCTGCGCGAGCGTGGTCTTGCCCACGCCGGGAACGTCTTCGATCAGCAAGTGGCCGCGGGCCAGCAGCGTGATCAGCGATAGCTGGATCGCTTCTTCCTTGCCGTAGATGGCGCGAGCGATGGAGCGTTGGAGTTGCGAAACGATCTGAGAGGTCGCCGCCGTCATGGTTGAAAACCCAGGCTCTTCCTGTTACAAATAGTGGAACAGATTGGGCGACTAGCTCAGTTGGTTAGAGCGCTCCCCTCACACGGGAGAGGTCAAAGGTTCAAGTCCTTTGTCGCCCACCATTTTTTTCGCCCTGTCGTAATTCTAGCGGAAATTATTGATGACAACCCTTCTCCGTACGATTGAGTTTCTATGTTTGGGCCTGTGGCTCGGGAGCGATGTGTTCCTGAGCTTTGTGGTGGCGCCGGGGGCGTTCCGGATACTGGCCAGCCGGGACCACGCCGGGGCCGTGGTTGGGTATGGGCTTTGGTGGATGCACATGATCGGAGTGGTGTGCGGCATCACCCTGCTACTGGCTCGTTTGTTGCGGACGCGAACGTTTGCCAGCCTCGCTACTCCGGCGGCGCTGTGCGTCGTGTTGATGATCGGGCTCACGATGGTGTCGCAACATGCGGTTAGCCCCAAGATGGCGGCGCTGCGGGTGCACATGGGGTCCATCCAGGCGACGGCGGCGGGTAGCCCGCTGCTGGCGGAGTTCAGCCGGTTGCACCGCATCTCGGTATCGCTGGAGAGTGGTGTTTTATTGGTCGGCATTGCCGCTATATACCTGATGGTGAAGGAATTAGGAACCGGGAGCTGAAGCACACCAACTACGGACGCTAGTGGCGGGGCCGCTTGGCCTTTCGGTTTTTGCGGCGGACTTTGGCGGGGAGGATCTTGTTGGTGACGGCGTACCCGGCGCGCTCGAAAGCGCGCCACATGTACCAACTGGCGACGGTGCGGTAGGGGCGCCACAGTTCGCCGAAGGCCAGGAGTTCCTTGGGCTTGGGCATGTGCTTCTTGCCGTAGGTCACCGACCAGCCTTTTTTTACGCCCAGGTCGTGGATGGGGAGAACGTCTGGGCGGCCGAGATGGAAGATCAGGAACATCTCGACGGTCCAGGCGCCGATGCCGCGGACGGAGACGAGGCGTTCGACGAGTTCTTCGTCGGACATTTTGTTGGCTTCCTCGAGAGACGGCACGATTCCTTCGATGGTTTTGTGGGCGAGATCTTTCATGGCCAGGACTTTTGCGCCGGAGAGGCCCGCTTTGCGGAGGGTAGGTTTTCGAAGTTTGAGCATTTCTTGCGGCGAGGGCGGGCGGCCGTTGGTGCCGAGGGCCTTGATGCGGCCGAAGATGGTGGCGGCGGCTTTCCCGGAGATGGATTGATAGGCGATGGATTCGAGAAGCGTTTCGTAGGGGGATTGGGCGGCCTCCATGTCGATCTGGAATTGCACGGTCTCGGCGATGAGGATCGCTAGTTTTTCGTCCTTGGCGGAGAGGTGGTTCATGGCCTCGGCGAGGTCGAAGGGGAGAGTCGGGGCTTGCGTGGGCATAGGCGAGTCACAATAACTTAGGTTCGGCGAAAGAGAAGAGAAAAAATAAAGGTTTAACACAGAGGGCACGGAGAAGAAGAAAGAGCAGAGAAGATGTTTGCCGAGCGGGTGGACCGGGCGGCGACGAGTGGTGTGCTACTATTTCGAGTTTATGCAAACGGGAATTATTGGACTAGCGCAGGTGGGGAAGACGACGCTGTTTCGGATTTTGACGAAGGCGAACGTCGAGGGCAAGGCCGGGGCTTCGACCACGCATGTGGGCGTGGCGAAGGTGCCGGAGCCGCGGCTGCAGCAGCTGGCTACGCTCTATAACCCTAAGAAAATTACGTACGCCACGGTGCAGTACGTGGATCTCGGCGGGATGCAGAAGGAACGCTCGCGCGATGCGCTGGCGCCCTTGCGGGAGGTGGACACGATCGCCAACGTGATTCGTGTTTTCGATGATCCTTCGGTGCCGCATGCGGCGGGGAGCATCGATCCGCTGCGCGACGCGACCAATCTGGAGTTGGAGCTAATTCTTGCGGACCACGACCAGATCGTGCGGCGCCTCGAGCGGCTGGACAAGGATTTAAAGAAAAAGAGGGACCCGATTCTGGAGACGGAAAAAAGCGTTCTGGAGAAGTGCAAGGCGCATCTGGAGGCGGAGAAGCCGCTGCGCGAATTGCAGCTTACGCCGGAAGAACGGAAGCCCATTGGCGGATTTTTGTTTTTGTCGCAGCGGCCGATGCTGTATGTGCTCAACCTTGGAGATGACGAAGCGGCGGAACTCGATACCGCGGTCGAACGGCACAAACTGAGCGCGTTGCAGGGCCGGCCGAACACGGCGGTGGTGGCGATTTGCGGGCGGCTGGAGGCGGAACTGGCGGAGATGGACGAGAAAGAGGCGGGGGAATTGCTGGCGTCTTACGGATTAAAAGAGCCTGGGTTGAACCGTCTGATTCGCGCGACGTATGAGTTGATGGGGCTCATTCAGTTTTTTACCGCCGGGGAGCCGGAAGTCCGCGCTTGGACGATTCGCAAAGATGCGACGGCAGCGAAGGCGGCGGGCACGATTCACAGTGACATTGAGAAGGGTTTCATTCGGGCGGAAGTGGTGCGCTGGGACGATTTGCTGGCGGCGGGAAGCATTGCGGCGGCGCGCGAGAAGGCGCAGGTGCGATTGGAAGGGCGGGAATACATCGTGCAGGAAGGCGATGTGATTTTGTTCCGGCACAGTGGATGAAGGATTGAAGAGCGTGGCGCGGTAGTTGCTGGCGTCGCGGGGCGTGTGGGTGACTTATCTGCGGTGGTAAAAGCGGCGGCGAGCCGCCGCACTCCATATGGCGAACGAAGGAACTCGCATTGCATTGGCGGCTGTGCTGGGGCTGATTGCGGCGGCTGGTAACCTGGTCGGCGGGTATTTTGTGGTGCGGCGGGATTGGCCGCGGCAGTTCTTGCAGTATTTTCTGGCACTGGGGGCCGGCTACATGCTGGCGGTGGCGTTTGTCGATGTGATTCCGGAGTCGGTGCGCATCGGCGGGCAGAGCGCTTTCCTGTTTGTCCTAATCGGCTATTTTATCGTGCATTTGTTCGAGCACACGCTTGCACCGCATTTTCATTTCGGGGAAGAGACGCATCTGGAAGAGATGCGGCATCACCATGCGCGAACCACGATTTTGTTTGGGCTGGCGATTCACACGTTCTTCGACGGGGTCGCGATTGCGGCGGGCTTTTTGGTTTCCACGTGGCTGGGTTCGGTGATCTTCGTCGCTGTGTTTCTGCACAAATTGCCGGAAGGGTTTACGGTGGCGTCGGTGGTGCTGGCCAGCGGGCAGGGACGCCGCAGCGCGATTCTGGCGGCTGGCGCGCTGGGAGCGGCAACGCTGCTGGGAGTTTTGCTGACGAGCTTGCTGCAGGCGCAATTGAAGTACGCGCTGCCGCTTTCCGCGGGAGTGACGGTTTATGTCGCCGCCACGGATTTGCTGCCGGAGGTGAACCGTGAACCGAGCTGGCGAAGCGCCTTACTGGTCTTCGCGGGAGTGGCCACGCTATTGATATTGCGGCACTTATTCCACGTTTAATTCGCTTTGTGTTCGCCCCTGCGGGCTGTGCCCTCCTTGCAACTTTCTGAGAACGCATGTGTTTGATACAGTGTGGCGGCTATGGCCAGGTCGGACGTCCAACTGATGCTGGACGTGAAGGCGGGCGACGAACAGTCGTTCGCGCTTCTGCTGCACCGCTATCGGAGTCCGCTGGTCAATTTCCTGTACCGGATGGTTCGGCAACGGGAACAAGCGGAAGATTTGGCGCAGGAAGTATTCATTCGAGTGTACCGCGCGCGGGCGGAGTACGTGCCGAGCGCTAAGTTCACGACCTGGTTGTTCCGGATCGCGACGAATCTGGCGCTGAATTCGCTTCGGGACAATCGCAATCAGCGCATGGAAATTTCGCTGGACGCGCCGGTGAATGCGGATGCCGAGGATGGAGACGAGCGGCCGCTGGATGTGGCCGACAAACATCCGGACATCGAGCAGCACTTGGTGGAGGAGGCGCGGCGCAAGATGATCCGGCAGGCGATCGAGAAGCTGCCGGAAAAGCAGCGCGCGGCGGTGCTGCTGCACAAGTATCAGGAGTTGGACTACAACGAGATTGCGAAGATTCTGGAATGCTCGGAGAGCGCGCTGAAGTCGCTGCTGTTCCGGGCTTATGAAACGCTGCGAGTGGAGTTGGCGCCGCTGGTGGCGCAGGCAAGGTCGTAGTGAAAGAGTAGAAGAGTGCAAGAGTAGAAGAGTGGAAAAGTTTTGAGCAATAGTTGAAAGAAGGATGGGCATCATGAGTTGCAATCGAATCGAGAGCCGGATTCTCCCGTATGTGGACGGACGGCTGAAGTTGAGCGAGCAGCGCAAAGTGGAGGCGCATCTTGCGGCGTGCCCGGGGTGCCGGGTGCGCGTGAACGAGTTTCGCGCGGTGGCGGGATTGCTGGATGAATTGCCGCAGATTCAGCCTTCGGGAGCATTTGATGCGCGCGTTCGAGCGCGTGTCGCGGCGGAACCCGCGAGGCGAAGCTGGTGGGCGTGGTTCGCGCCCTCGCCGCGAGTGGCGTTTGCGGCGTCGATGCTTCTGGTGGCGACGATTTGGATTGGGTCACGGCCCGCTGGCGATGCAACTGACCCGAACCCCGGCGTGGACGAAGCGCAAATCGCGAATGACTTGCCGGTGCTGGAGAATTTCGACGTGCTCTCGAATTTCGAGCCGCTGACCGATTTGCCACAGCCGGTGCAAGACGACGGCTCGAATCAGCAGGACTCGAACCAAAAAATGTAGGGGCGATGAAACTGGGACTCCAATTCGGTGGATGGTTGCGCGGGCTGGGACTTAGCGCCGCGCTGGCTTTGCCGTGTGCCGCGGCGCAGCTTCCGCCCAAGGACCGCCCGCCGCGGTCCGAAGCGCGGGCCGAACGCCAAGAAGCGAGACGCGAGCACCAAGCCGAGACTCGGCGGAATGACAGACCTCCGAACGCCAATCGCGCGGAAAATACCCAACGCTTCCGCGGGAATGAAAATCGCTCCGCGGCGGCACCGTCACCGAACCCGCAGGAACGTTTCCGGAGTATGACGCCGCTGGAAAAACAAAGACTGGCGCAGAACGAAGAACGCTTGAGGCATCTGCCGCCCGCGCAGCAACAACGATTGAAAGAACGCGCGCAGGTCTGGCAAAAAATGACGCCGGAGCAGCGCGATCACGTCAGGAACGACGTGCTGCCGAGGTGGAGGCAAATGCCGCCGGACCGCAAGCAGGCTATTCAGCAGCGGCTTCGCGTGCTGCAGAATATGCCAGAATACGCGCGGAATCAGCGGCTCAATGATCCGAATTTTACCCGCGGCATGAGCGAGGAAGATAGAAGCACCCTTCATGATTTGAGCCATCTGCATGTGGGTGGCGCGCCGGAACCGCCGAACGAATAAGAGTTACATCGCCGAGCACTGAACATCTTGCCGAGATGGAGCGCAGCATTCCTTCGCTTTGCTCAGGATAAAGCTGTGCCCCAACAAGGAACGGCGGGGCACCGGCAAGGCAATTTGGTTTCGTCCACCTATTTCACCTGATTGACAATTCCTCTCCTCTCGCGTCATCGTGATTGCTTCGAAGTGCCGGCATCCAGATACCGGGGAGAGTTCCCACTCGTGTCCACGCGCTTTCGCGCCTTGCAGCACCGGAATTTTCAGCTCTTCTTCGCGGGACAACTCATTTCGCTGATTGGTACGTGGATGCAGTCGACCGCGCAACTCTGGCTGGTATACCGGCTGACCCATTCCGCCGCGCTTTTGGGCGTTTTTGGTTTTGCGAATCAGATTCCAATTCTTGTGCTGGCCTCCGTCGGGGGATACGTCGGCGATCGATACAACCGGCACCTGGGTGTGATCTGGACGCAGACGGCGTCCATGGTTCTGGCGTTCCTGCTGGCGGCGCTGACGCTTACGCATCTCATTCAGGTGTGGCACCTGATCTTCATCGCTTTTCTAGTGGGCATCGTGAACGCGTTTGACGTGCCGATCCGCCAGGCCTTTCTGGTGCAGATGGTCGGCAAAGAGGATTTGCCGAATGCGATTGCGTTGAATTCATCGATCTTCAATGGGGCGCGCGTGGTGGGTCCGGCGGTGGCGGGGTTGGCCATCGCCTGGATTCACGAGGGCTGGTGTTTCTTTTTGAATGGAGTGAGTTTCGTTGCCGTTATCGTGGCGCTGCTGGCCATGCGCATTGCGAAGAGCGAGCCCAGGCCGCCAGAGGGTTCGCCGCTGCGGAATTTTCTGGAAGGCTTCCGGTTCGCCATGAACGACTTGCCGATTCGGGCCACACTACTGCTCTTGAGCGTGCTGAGCCTGTTTGGATTGCAGTATTCCGTTTTCCTGCCGATTTTTGCGAGAGACGTTTTGCATCGCGAGGCTCGGGGATTTGGGTTGCTGCTGAGCGCGGCGGGTGTCGGTGCGGTGCTCGGGGCGCTGCAATTCGCGGCGCGGACCAGTTACAAGGGAATGGCGCGGTGGATCGCGGCGATGTCCACGATTTGCGCGCTGAGTTTGATTGCGTTCTCGCGGTCCCAGGTGTTTTGGGTTTCCGCGGTGGTTTTGTTCGTGGTGGGCTTCACGGCGACATCGCAGATGGCGGCGACGAACACGACGCTGCAGAACCGCGTGCCCGATCGGCTGCGTGGGAGGATCATGGCGGTGTACGCGACGATGTTCATGGGCGTGCAGCCGATCGGATCGCTGATCGCGGGCGGGATCGCCAAGCGGATTGGGGCGCCGGATACGCTGATGCTTTTTGGAGTTTTTGTACTGGTGGCCAGTTTGGTTTTTACTTTTCGCGTGGTGACGCGCCTGGGGCAACCGGCGGCGACATCACCAACCCCTGCTGACTAGGGCCCCGCTTTTTCCCCAGACTGCCCCCTCCCCCTGGTTTTCATAAGTGTTCATTCTAAAGGGGGTTAAAGTGCTTTGTTTTGATACACTTTTGCAAGTGTTGATTCTAAAGGGAGTTAGGGGTGCACTGTAGTATCGAGAAAGTTAACGGGTCGGAGTCACCGTGGGCGGATCTGCTGACGTGCTCTTGACGGCGGAAAAGCGGTACCGAGCCCTTCGGCACTCAGGACAAGCCGCCGCACTGCAAACAACCCGCAATATTACCTACAGAGAACTTTACAGGAAAAGAAACTATTGGTCAAGGAAAAAGTGTGGCAATTGCGGGACATTCTACATCCTTCAACCCGTTTTGGGCCACAACAGCGTAGTCACTCTACAAGGGCGGCGTAAGCGGCCACCCGTGCCGATGAAAATTAAGTCTAAGCGTCTACGCAACTCCTGATTAGTCAAATTAGGGGACATGGATCTTTGGGGCAATTCGACTTTTTCAATTAATGCGTTAAACGACCACCGAGACGTGCTGGTTGGATAGGAGCCGAATCAGCGGTCCCACAGATGCGAGTCAACGGCTGCCTCCTTGGTGTCCAATAGTAATGATAGGCATCTCATGGTTCCAGGAAACCAATTTCGTAGAATACTGCCGGTGTCGCAGACCGCCCTCGCTATGTTTTTTGGGGGCTGGGGGCTTTGGATTCGCAACTCTATTCTGAGCCAACCATTTTTCGGAAATTCAACCTTGTGGAACTCCACAGCATCATTCCACGTCTGGCCGTGGCCCTTTAAGTTCGCGGCGATCGTTAACATGCCCGCATTTCTCGTAGGCTTTCTTCTATCTTGGCCCCTCGATGCCATTCGACGAGGACTCCCCGAATCCGTAGCTCTCTCACCGGTGCTGCTGTTTACCCCCTTGCTTTGGTATTTGCTTGGTTCGTGGTTAGACAAAAGAAGCAGCGCAGGCAAGGACAAAGGCGCAAGGAAGAGAGAGTGGGTTTTGCTCCTGCTCTTCATGGCTGTTTGCGCGGCGGCGGCATCGATTTCCCCTCGTGCTTGGGGCTACACGAATTACCTTGAGTTCGGGGCTTTAATTTGGATAGCTGTGGCAATTGGAATAACAACCTCGGCAGCCATGAGGAAGCGCGAATCAAAATTAGCCTAAATCCTGGTT
>JBGOVR010000233.1:0-4784 GCA_041478205.1 Candidatus Acidiferrum sp. | reverse complement strand
GTATCGCAGCTCCACAAATTCCACGTCTGTAAGAATTTCGGCGCGGCGCCAGTAGCGCGCAAAAAAAAACACGGTCATCATTCCGGAGAGACACTGCGACCACCACAACCAGTTCCCGGAGATTCCGTTCTTCGCCACGAGGCCGGTGACCAGTAACGGCGTATCCGCCGCGAACGTTGTCGCCACCATCGAAGTGCCCGCCAGCCACCACGAGACGTTTCGGCCGGAGACAAAAAACTCCTCGGTGCTGCCCGAAGAGCGCCTCCGGTAGTACAAGCTGATGAGCAAATTCAGCAACAGGTACGTCGCGATGACGATCCAATCCGTTGCGGTGAGAACCATCTGTAGTTTTCACTCCCCAAAAACGAAGTTGACCACGAAGTGTAGACCCAATAATGTATTTCGCGATGACAAATTCTTCGATTCCAGGCCACCGGCTCAACATCGCGTGCGTTGCAGAGCGGGTTTTTCGACGATATGCCGCAGCCTCGATTCGTGACGCGGCTTGCTGTGCTATATTTATATAATTGAAACGATTTAATGCCAACCGGGAACCTTAAACTATGCTGCTCGTTCTGAAACCCGACGATGAAGAGCTTGGCCGCGAAGCCGCAAGAATCGTGGCCAACAAGGTGCGCAGAAACCCTTTGCTGCGGCTGGGTTTGGCCACCGGGAACACAACACTGGGGATGTACAGGGAGCTTGTGCGCCTGCATAAGCAGGAGACTCTCGATTTTTCCCGGATCGTCACGTTCAATTTGGACGAGTATCTGGGCTTATCCGCCGACCATAGCCAGAGCTTCCACTACTTCATGCATCAGAACTTCTTTTTGCATGTCAACATTGATCCCGCCAACATTCATATTCCTGATGGCGCGATTGCCGGCAATTACGATCAATACTGCCGTTCTTACGAACGGGCGATCGGCGACGCCGGGGGTATCGACCTGCAAATTCTCGGGATTGGCCGTAACGGACACATCGGATTCAACGAGCCCACTTCCAGCCTTGGCTCCAGAACACGTCTGAAAGTTTTGAGCAAAGAGACGATCGATGACAACCGGAAGTTCTTCGGTCCCGGTGAAAAAATACCCGAGTGCGCCATTACCATGGGCATCGGGACCATCCTGGAAGCAAAAAGAATACTTCTTCTCGCCAGCGGTTCGTCCAAGGCAGCGGCAATCGCAAACGCCATTGAAGGACCGTTAACCGCTTCCGTCAGCGCATCCGCCCTTCAACTGCATCCCGATGTCACTTTTATCGTGGATCAAGAGGCTGGCTCACAGTTGAAGCAAAAAGACTACTACCGCCGGGTGCTCGAAATGACTGCCGCTCTCACTCCCGATCGCTTGTAGCTTTCCCTTGCAGGTGCTCCGATACCTATTTCCAAGCTGATTCGAAGCGCCTGCGCTAGAATCGCATTGCTACGCGTGTAGCGGGCAAAATCTCTCGCGGAGGGTGCCGAGGTGGGACCACGCATCATCGGAACGTCCGTGCCACGCAAAGAAGGCCGCGAGAAGGTCATCGGCAGTGCTCGCTACGTAGATGACCTAGTGTTCCCGGACATGCTTTTCGGTGCGACGGTGCGAAGTTCCGTGGCCCGCGGACGCATTCGCGAAATTCGTTTCGAAACTGGCATCCCCTGGACCGAATTCACGATCGTGACTGCCAAAGACATCCCATCTAAGAACTGCGTGGCCTTGCTCATCGAAGACCAGCCGTGCCTCGCCGAACAAGTAGTTAACCATCCGGAAGAGCCGGTTGTGTTGCTCGCGCATTCTGACAAGTATCTGCTGGAAGAGGCACGCCGCGCGGTGCGAATCGAAATCGACCCGCTGCCTGCGATCTTTACCATCGACGATTCGCTCGCCCGCAAGGAAGTGATCTGGGGTGAAGACAATGTCTTCAAATCGTTCCATGTGGAAAAAGGCAACGTGGACATCGTTTGGAGCAATGCCGACTTCGTCGTCGAAGGCGAATACGAGACGGGCGCCCAAGAGCAACTTTACATCGAGCCGCAGGGAATGATCGCCAAGGCAAATCCGGCGGACGGTGTCACAGTCTGGGGATCGCTGCAATGCCCATACTACGTCCATAAGGCGCTCGTGAGGCTCTTCGGTTTGCCGAAAGATCGCATCCGCGTCGTGCAAACGGAAACCGGCGGGGGTTTCGGCGGCAAGGAAGAATATCCCTCGATGCTCGCCTGCCACGCCGCACTACTCGCCTGGAAGTCCGGCAAGCCCGTAAAAATGATCTACGATCGCGCCGAAGATATGGCCGCAACAACAAAGCGCCACCCTTCACGGACGCGGCACCGCACCGCTGTCAGCCGCGACGGAAAACTCCTCGCCATGGCGATCGATTTCACCCTCGATGGCGGCGCGTACGAAACTCTCTCGCCGGTGGTCCTCTCGCGCGGCACGATTCACGCCGCAGGGCCATACAATTGCCCGAACGTGCGCGTTTGCAGCCACGCGGTCGCGACCAACGCACCCCCGCACGGCGCTTTCCGTGGATTTGGCGCGCCGCAGAGCGTCTTCGCACTCGAGCGCCATCTGGACCGCGTGGCAAAAGTTATCGGCCTCGCGCCCGACGAATTGCGCCGCCGCAATTTCATCCAGGAAGGCCAGACGCTTGCCGTCGGCCAGGTGATTCGCGAGACAGTAGATATGAGCGGCTTGATGGACCGCGCCTTCGAATTAAGCGGCTATCAAGCCAAGTCCACGCGCTTTCAAGTAGAGAATCGGCAGAGCACGATCAAAAGAGGAATCGGATTCGCCGCCTTCTTGCACGGCGCCGGGTTCACTGGATCGGGAGAGGAGTATCTTGCCTCCGAAGCGGCCGTCGAGGTTACGCACGAAGGCCGCGTGCGCGTATTGGCGGGCAGCACTGAGATGGGCCAGGGCACGAATACGATATTTACGCAAATAGCAGCAGAAGCGCTCGACCTCGATTGCGATCGGATCGAAATCGTCCAGCCGGATACGGCCCTCGTTCCAAACAGCGGGCCGACCGTGGCTTCACGTACAACGATGATCGTAGGAAAGCTCGTGGAGTCCGCGGCTCGCGCCGTGCAGCAGTCGCTCTTCGAGAGCGGTTTCCTAGAGCGCGGATACGGCGGAAGAGACTTTGCTGATGCGTGCCGCCAATACGTCGACAAATTCGGAGCGCTGCGATCTCTCATCAAGTACGAGCATCCACGCGATCTTCACTGGGACGATGAGCGCTACCAGGGCGACGCGTATGGCGCTTACGCGTGGGCCGTTTACATCGCTGAAGTATCGGTCGATACGCGCACCGCCGAGGTTCGCGTCGAGGATTTTGTCGCCGTGCAAGAAGTTGGCAAGGTGATCAATCCGGTCCTCGCTGCGGGACAAATCGAAGGCGGCGTGGCGCAGGGTATCGGCTTCGCGCTTTATGAAAACGTCGTCTGGCAAGAAGGACGCATGGTCAACGGGCAGATGACCAACTACATCATGCCCACCTCCACGGATGTACCGGCGATCCGCGTTTTCTTCGAGGAAATTCCGTACGCACGCGGCCCCGCGGGAGCAAAAGGAATTGGCGAGCTCCCCCTCGACGGCACGGCGCCCGCCATTGCGAATGCGATCGCGCATGCAACCGGAGCGGACATCCGGCGCGTTCCCATCACGCCCGAAGCTCTCCTCGACATTCTGGAGAGCGTGCATGCCTGAGGCGGTGCGCAGGATTCGCGTGCGGTGCGAAATAAACGGCCGCCCGGTAGATCTTGAGTCATTTCCGATGGCGCGCCTGCTGGATGTATTGCGCGAGCAGGCCGGCCTCACCGGCACGAAAGAAGGTTGCGGCGAAGGCGAGTGCGGCGCCTGTTCGGTGGTGATTGATGGCGCGTTGATGAACAGTTGCCTGGTCCCAGTGCTTCAAGCGGAAGGCGCGAGAATCCTCACTATCGAAGGAGTTGCCATCGACAACCAACTGCACGCCGTCCAGCAGGCGTTCTTGACGCATGGCGGAGCGCAGTGCGGCATCTGCACGCCCGGCATGATCCTCGCCACCGTGAATCTTCTGGCGCGGAACCCTCGGCCAACGGAACCAGAAATCCGCGAAGGGCTCGCCGGGAACCTTTGCCGGTGCACCGGCTACACCAAGATCTTTGAATCGGTCGTCGAGGCTTGCCGCCATATGGAGCGGGAATGAAGTCGTATGTCCCCGCGTATGAAATGGAAGCCCCGCGCGATCTGTTTGCGACGCTCGATCGCATGGCTCGCGAGCCCGGAGTATGGAAGCCTTTTGCGGGCGGCACCGACCTCATGGTTTTGCTCGAAGCCGGGAAACTCCCGCACCGCAAGTTCGTGAGCATCTGGAAGCTGCCGGAGTTATGTGGAATCGAGGCAACGCCGGAGCACCTGACGCTCGGAGCCCTGACGACGTACACGGAAGTCCGCCGGCATGAAATTCTCGCCCGCGAATTTCCGCTCCTGTGCCATGCCGCCGCTGAAACCGGAAGCGTTGCGACGCAGAACCGCGGCACCCTCGGCGGCAACATCGCCAACGCTTCACCTGCCGCGGATTCGCCGCCCGCGCTGCTTGTGTACGACGCGGAACTCGAACTCATTTCCGCCAGCGGCTCGCGTTGGGTGCCGTATCACGGATTCTGGTCCGGCTACAAACAGACGGACCTCCGCCCCGAGGAACTGATTCGCCGGATTCGCCTGCCGCGTTCCAAGAACGATTGGAAACAGGTTTACCGTAAGGTGGGCACGCGCCGTGCACAGGCAATCTCAAAAGTGTGCTTCGCCGCCGCC
>JBGOVR010000132.1:0-12809 GCA_041478205.1 Candidatus Acidiferrum sp. | reverse complement strand
TCCCAGCAACAAGGCATCGCCGGGTTGCAGCTCCGCCCGAACCTCGCGCAGAAAACCTTCGCCGGCCTCGCGGTCGAAATTGCCGATGGTGCTCCCCAGGAACAGCACCAGCAGATGATCTTTTTCCTCGCGCCGTTCGGCAACAGCCCGCAATCCCTCTAGATACGGCTGTTCGTAGCCCACGATGCTGACCAGATCGATCGGACCGAGCTCCTTTTCGCACGCGGCCAGCGCCGAAGGTGAAATCTCGATGGGGTAGTAGTACGTTTTCTGCCTGCGCGAGAGCGCTTCTAATATCCACCGCGTCTTTTTTCCGCTGCCGCTTCCCAGCTCCGCCACCTGGATCGGAAGTGGCAGCCGCGAGACGATTTGCCGCGCATACTTTTCCAGCAATCGCGCGTCGGCCCGCGTCAAGCCATACTCCGGCAAGACGCAGATGGTCTCGAACAATGCCGAACCTACCTCGTCGTACAAGTATTTCGAGGGAAGTTCTTTTTGTCCGGTCTTTGTCAGGCTTTCGCGGACAGCATCCGCGAATTCGGACACGTGTCGTGTAAGGGGAAGAGAATAGGTCAGCATCGCGGCTCCCAAGCCTAGTTTTCAGTCCTCAACGCAGCGGAACGTTGCATACACGTACGGGTAATTGGGCTGAAACCAATTGCGAAACGATCGCCGCAGCATGCAGGCGGCTGTGCGGGGCGAGCCGCCTTTCATTACGTAGTGCTTGCCGTCAAAGAAATTTGCCGAGTATCCGGGATAAAAGGGCATCGGCGCGAACCCGGGAAACGCCGCGAATTCGGTGCGCGTCCATTCCCAGCCGTTCCCCACGATGTCGTGGACGCCGAACGCACTCGCGCCCCGGGGGTAGGAACCCACGGGACTCGGATCCCAATGCGCGAAATCGAAATTACCGTAGCGCGAACTGGGCGCCTCTTCTCCCCACGGATAGCTGCGCTCCACGCTGTCGTCCGACGTGCCATAGGCCGCGCGATGAAACTGTTCTTCACTGGGCAATTTCCGCCCGAGCCACTTGGCATAGGCGCTGGCCTCGGCGTGGCTCACGTACACCGGCCAATCCAGCGGCAATTGAATGTCTCCAAACATGGTTCGATACATCCATAGGTTCCCCTCCCGCCGCCAGAACGCGGGATGCTGCACGCTTTCTTTCTTCTTCCAGGACCAGCCCTCGTCCGTCCAGATCGACCTGTCTGTGTACCCGCCGGCCTGCAGGAACAACATGAAGTCGCGATTCTTCACGTTGTAGTTGTCGATCGTAAACTCCGGCACGCGCACTTCGCGCGGCTCCAGCTCGTTATCCCATCCGAATTCGTCTCCGTGCACGCGCTGCAGGCCCAGCGTCGCGCGCCCCGCGGGAACCTCCACCAGATGCGATTTCGCGCGTGGTGTCTTCCAGACTACTTCTTCCGTTGCCGCGATCTTTCTCTCGGCAGGAAGCTGGTGAAACATATACGCCAGCGTTTCCGCGTGCATCAGCCGGTGTTCCACGGCCACTTCCAGCATCGGCATCAGCAGCGGATGCCCCTCCGAAGGATTCGCGAGCGCCCGTGCAATCGCGCAGTCCAGTTCCTCCCGAAGTCGCAGATTGTAACGCTCGATTTCCTCGCGCGCGGGCCAGTCCTGTGGCTTGTCCGTGGGCAGACCGCCGCCGACCGGGTCGATGCCAAAGGCAAAAAGTTTGTCGAATGATTCGTGGAAAGACTGCAAGCCGAAAGCGCGTTGCGCCAGCAGGTTCCAATCAAAAGCCTCAACGTGCCCCAGGTAAAAAATGACGCGGTGGCGTTCGGCGATGGGCCGGTCATACATCGCTTCTTCACGCACGATCCCAAACAGTTCGTCGGTTTGCTTGCGGGAATCGATCAGGCGGGTATGAAGGTCATGACGGGTGCGGACGGCGCTGGTAGTAGCTCCCATGCAGTATTTCCTTTCCGTTGGATGCTGCGTCCGAGCGAAGGATGCGCCAAAATTCGGCGGAGGGAGGCTGACCGACGTATGATAGTCCCTCTCGCAGCGTGGGGTGTCAATCGAAATGAATGCGAAACCCGCTCCACTGGCCGAAAGTACCATCGAATTTCGGGACGTAACATACAGTATTGGCAGTATTGGGCGTAATTCGGCTCATGCGCTGGTTTCCAACATCTCCCAGGTGATTTCTTCCGGGGAGACGCTGGTACTTCTCGGCCGCAGCGGTAGCGGGAAGACCACATTGTTAAGATTGATTAATCGTCTGCTCCTGCCCACCGGTGGGCAGGTGGTCGTGCAGGGTCGCGCTACCTCGGACTGGGACCCTATCCGGCTTCGCCGCAGCGTCGGCTACGTCATTCAGGAAGCCGGCCTCTTCCCTCATTTCACCGTCGCCGAAAATATCGGCTTGGTGCCCACGCTCGAAAGATGGGATGCAGATCGCACCGCCGCGCGCGTTGAGGAACTCCTTACACTCGTTGGGCTCGATCCTCGCGAGTTCACCCTCCGCCGCCCGCACGAGCTCTCCGGCGGCCAGCGTCAACGCGTCGGTGTAGCGCGCGCTCTGGCTGCGGACCCGCCGGTGCTTTTGATGGACGAGCCTTTCGGCGCTCTCGATCCCGTCACGCGCGCCGAACTCCAACGCGAATTCAGCGCTCTTGCTCGCCGCCTCGGCAAGACCATCGTTTTCGTCACTCACGATTTGCGCGAAGCGCTCCTCCTTGCCTCGCGCATCGTTCTTCTCCAGGCGGGCCGCATCATCGCCTCCGCCTCGCCGCAAGAGTTCCTCCGCATCGATCATCCCGAGGTTCAAGCGTTCGCTTCCTCCCTGGGCGCCCTTCCCGGAGCCCCCGCATGACGCCTTGGACATTCTTCCTCGAGCATCGCTCCGAAATCCTGGAGGCCATGCTTGCTCACCTCATGCTGGTCGTGACCGCCATGGCCTTCGCCATCGCCATTGGCGTACCGCTCGGTTTGCTTGTCGTCCACCGCCCCACGCTGCGCAACATTTCGCTGGGCATTGCCAGCGTCTTCCAAACCATCCCTAGCCTTGCGCTCTTTGGCTTCCTGATTCCTATCCCGTTCATCGGCGGCATCGGCCGCCGCACTGCAATTGTCGCGCTGGTCTTGTACGCCCTTCTGCCCATCCTGCGAAACACCTACGTCGGCCTGACCGGCATCGACCCCGCGGTCCTCGAAGCCGCCGAAGCCATGGGTATGACCGACGCGCAAATCGTGTGGCGCGTGCGCTTCCCGTTGGCGCTACCCGTCATCCTCGCCGGCATCCGCACCGCCACCATCCTCACCATCGGCATCGCCACCATCGCCGCCGCCATCGGCGCCGGCGGCCTGGGTACCTTCATCTTCCGCGGCGTGGCCATGGTCAACGACGCCGTCATCCTCGCCGGCGCCATCCCCGCCGCCCTGCTCGCCATCCTCGCCGACATACTCCTGGGCTGGATCGAGCGCCGCCTCCACATCGTCTGACGCTTCTTCTCTGCGGTTCCTCCGCGCTCTCTGCGTTATCCTTTTTCCCTTCTTTGTCCTTCTTTTCTCTCTCTTCCGCTTTCCCTCCACCCGTGAGACATTCACATTAGGATGCGCCGCCCCCTCCTCTCTGCGTTTTCTCCGCGCCCTCTGCGTCTCCGCGTTATCTTTTGTTTTGCCCTGTCTCTTTGTTGCTTCTCCGGCTGCCGCCCTCCCCAGCCTAAGATCACCATCGGCTCGAAATTCTTCACCGAGCAAGTCATCCTCGCCGAACTCCTAGCCCAACACATCGAAGCCCGCACCGGTATCCACGTCGAGCGCAAGACCAATCTCGGCGGCACGCTCCTCTGTCAAAAAGCCCTGCAAGCCGGCCAGCTCGACCTCTACGTCGAATACACCGGCACCGCTCTGACCGCCGTTCTCAACCAAACCCAAACCGGCGATTCCGACTCCGTCTACCAGCGCGTGAAGCAAGCCTACGCCGAGCGTTTCAATCTGGAAGTCACCGAGCCGCTAGGCTTCGAGAACACTTTCGCCATGGTCGTCCGCGGAGATGACGCCCAGCAGTTCCATTTGCACGATATTTCGGACATCGTCCCGCTGGCCCCCCGCTGGCGCGCGGGTGTTGGCTACGAATTCCTCGAGCGTCCCGACGGCTTCCGCGGCTGGACCGAACGCTACGCCCTGCACTTCGCCGCCCAGCCCAGCGTTATGGACCTCGGCCTGATCTACCGCGCCCTCGTCGACAAAAAAGTCGACATCGTCGCCGGCAACTCCACCGACGGCCTCATCGACGCCCTCCACCTCGTCGCCCTCGCCGACGACCGCCACTACTTCCCGCCCTACGACGCCGTCCCAATCGTCCGCCGCGACACCCTAGCCAAGTTCCCGCAACTCCGCCCCGCCCTGGCCGCCCTCGCTGGAAAAATCTCCGCCGATGAAATGCGCCACCTCAACGCCGAAGTCGACGCCGCCCAACACGACGTCCCCGCCGTCGTACGCGCCTTCCGCTCCTCCAAAGGCCTCTAGATCCTGCTCAACGGACATCAACCCCGGCCTCTTCTTGGAGATACTCATAAATTTAGATAAATTTATGATCTTCTATTGACAGACGAGCCCCTTACCGTGAGAATGCCGGTGCTCGCATCGGTGCATGGGCGCCTCCTGTCCCCGACGTTTAGCCGCCGCATCGACGCGTCCACACTTCGTTAGACAATCCACGCGGCACACAGAACTTGCACTGCTTTGCGTCGAGAAAAAGGAGCCAATACATGAGACTTGCAACACTCAACAGAACACTCCCCACTCGGTCGGCGAGCATGAAGGTCGGCTTCGGTGGGACGTTCGTAACCACGGTTGCTTTGATGTTTCTTTTCGCAGGCCCATCCAGGGCCCAGAAGCGGCCGGTCTTTCCTGCCGGTACCTTCTGCGACGAGGTGAATTCCGGACTTTGCACGGATCTCGCCAAGGGTACCAACTACGAGGGCAAGTACTCCGGCCACGACGAGCCCGCTTTGCTGTTTTACTCAAACAGACCCGGCTCGGGCAACTCGAGCACCTATTTCCTGCGAATTCCCAAGGACCCTCCGGTCAAGCCCAAGCAGGATGGAACGGGCGGCACCTGGAATTTCCAACTGCACCCCGCCTTTTGGTTTGGCATGGCCCTGTGTGATTCGCAGTCGGACCCGAATTTCACGAATGTCTGCAATCCAGACACCGACGCCAATATTTTCGATAACGCCGACCCCACTGCGGCTGACTTCGTTGGCAAGCATCCCGGCACCGCTTTCATGGAGTTGCAATTTTATCCACCCGGATGGGTGAATGATTGCTTGCCAACTACGTGGTGCTCGGCGATGACTATCGACAGCGTCTCCGCGAAGGAATCGACTGGCGAGGTCAACAATAACGATTGCCGGTCCACGGTTGGCGACGAGACGGTGAATTTCGCCTTCGTTACCTTCAACGGCAAGTCCCAGGCCCCGGCCGACCCGCTGGCGCGCGCCCTCGACCCCAATCAAACCGCCAGTTTCCCCGACACTGCGCAAGTCCTGCAATACAATCCGGGCGATCTCTTGCTGGTAACGCTGCATGACTCACCCGCTGGTTTCCGCGTGGAAATTGTCGATCTGAACACCGGAAAGCATGGTTCCATGACCGCGAGCATCGCGAATGGCTTCGCGCAGATGAACTTCGATCCCGCAGCCACCACCTGCTCGTCCAATCCCTACGCTTTCCACCCCATGTATTCCACCTCCAGCGAGCACACCCGCGTGATCTGGGCAGCTCACTCCTTTAACGTTTCGTTCTCGGATGAGATCGGTCACTTCGAATTCTGCGACGCCATCGGTGGCGAAGGCGGCCCTTGCACTCTGGCTGGTATCAACGACCCCGGCGGCCTCGATGCCGACGACGTGTTCTGCTTTGATAATTTCGGCGATCCCACGCTCATTCCCGTGACCGGCTGTCTCAGCACCGAAAGGGATTTTGACGGCGTCCCTTACCACCCGGGGTCCTGGCCCGGCGGCACAAAGGATGCCAATGCCGACCGCAACCTCCGGCCCCAACCCATCCAGTTCACCAGTCCGCTTTTCATAGACAGCCACGGAAGGCCAAGGAACTACGATCGTGTGGCGTTTGAAGCGGATATCCCGGCGATTACTCCCAATCCTCCCTGCAGCCACCGCACCGGTGTGGGCTGCGTCAACCCGCCGCCGGGCGCGCAGTTCTATCCCATCTTCAGCACCACGCATTTCTTTCCAGGTGTCTGCGGCTGGCAGGAAGGCGGCGGGCACATCAGGGACACCATCAACAACTTCGGCGGCACGTCCACGGCCGAGTTTGGCCCGCTAACGTTCAATCCTTATATCAACGGGCCCAACGCGTCCATTATCCTCGTCGAGGATAACCGTCAGGTGCTCGACCACAACCCGTGTCCGCTGGGCCTCGGCGGAGATGGCGAACGCAGCGAGTAAGCCTCGCTAAAAAATACGTGTCAAACCGGGGGGAGCCTTCTCGTAGGCTCCCCTCTTTTTTTAGGTTGCGTGCCGCTCGATTGCCACACGGTAGAGACGGAACCCACCGATGGATTGAGATTAGAACGAAATCCGGGCGCTCAACTGAATTTCGCGTCCCGGGGTCATCGCCATAGTGATCGTTCCGAATTGCGGCGTGTTGACGAAGCGGTTCGGCGAGCCCAGGTTGGTCTTGTTCAACGCGTTGAAGGCTTCCGCCCGGAACTGGAAGCTGGCCTTTTCCGTAAGGCGGAAGGCGCGCGCCAGCGCGATATCCAGTGTTTGCATTCGCGGACCATACAACGAATTCCGGCCCACGTTGCCGTAAGTAAATGCCGCGGGCGTGGCGAAGGCCGCCGGATTAAACCACTGGTCCGCCGTGTGTGTTCCGGGACCGAAGATGGGCTTGCCCGTGGCGTTGGCCCGGATGGGATTCTCGCCCAGCACGGTTCCCGAATTCGCGGTATCGCCAAAGACCGAGATCGTGAAGGGCATCCCCGACTGAATCTGGTAGATGGTCGAGAAATGCCAATTCTCCGTCACCAGTCGCATCCACTCCGCGCGCCGGTAAGCCGGAATATCGTAAACGCTGCTCAATGCAAAGCGATGCTGGACGTCGCACCCCGGTCCTTTTTCCGCGTTGAGGTTATTGTTGTTTTGCGGAATGGCCGATTCGTCCATTGCCGAACGGAAGTCCGGCGCGTTGGTCAAGTCTTTGGAGAAGGTGTAGTTGGCCAGGAAGCTGAGCCCATGGGAATACCGGCGGCGCACATTGACGTAACCCGCGTCATACCAACTCTGCGCACTGTTTTCCAAACGGTTGATGGTGCTGACCGGGAAGGTCTCGCTTTGCACCACGGCATCGGTGCTGCTCGCCGTCAACACCGTGCCCGGCACAAAGCTCAGCGTCTTGAACGGGCGGCGCGGCCCGAGGGGACCCGGCCCTGGAAGCGTGTTGTTGATCAAGTGTGCCCGCTGCAGGTGAAAACCACGAGAGCCGAGGTACCCGATTTCGACGGACGTGTCGTGCCCCAGGCTCTTTTGCACCGAAGCGTTCCATTGCTGGACGTACTGTGCCGCTGCGTGTGGATCGAACGCCGTAAAGCTCACCGTCGTGGGCGTCAACGCGCCCGTCCCAAGCACGGGCGTGCCGAAATTCAGTCCCTTGGCGAACAGCGCGGCTGGCGGAGTGAAGTTGTCGGCCTGCTGTGTCTCCGGGAAAACATACGGCACGTTGTGCCGCTGGTTGCACCAGGTGTTCAGATCGACCGGCGTGAAAAAGATCCCATAGGCCCCGTGGAACACCAGGCCCCGCCCAGGAAGGTTCTTGGCGATCCCGATGCGCGGCGCAAAGTTGTGCTTGTTCGCGTACATCAGCCCCTTCGGATAACCCAGTTCGCCGCCGATGAAAACAGAAGGAACGCCGTTCTGGAAAATCAGGTTCGTGTTGGTGCTGTTCTTGTCATAAAGAGGATCCGCGTACTCGTAGCGCAGCCCCAAGTTGAGCGTGGTCGTCGGCGTGATCTGCCAGCTATCTTCGACGAACGCATCCGCTCCCCAGGCGCGCAAATCCATCTGCGGAACTCCCGCTTGTCGTTGCTTTACGGCCGGCAAACTGAGCAGCAAGCTGGCAAGCCCGGAGCCGCTGCCATTGTTGAATCCAAACTCCGTTGTGTATCCGTTCGTGGATTGGTAATAGCCGCGATTCTGGAAGAAACCCCACATCGGCCAGATGTAGCGATGGAAATCGCCGCCGAACTTTATTCCGTGGCGTCCGTGCTGCCACGCATAGGTGTCCCGCGCTTCCACCATCGTGTCCCACGCGTGCATGGGAGTGGCGGCAAACGTGTCTCCGATTCCGGTATAACCCTGCGCGGCGAACCACGGCGCGCCGGACGCTGCCGAACCACCGAACCCAATTCCCGCAATGCCCAGTTGACCAACGACGTCGTTCACTCCGTCGTTTTGCGACGTGCGGTCCATTGAGAGCCGCGAAACCGCCACGGTCACGGTGTTCACCTTGTTGCTCGCAAAGATGTGGTTCCAGGAAATCGCCGCCTGCTGCGAAAGATTGTCGAAGTTCGCTCCGAACCCCGGGAGGTTTTCCGTCGTGGAAGTCACCCCGCTGCTCGGCGAGAATCCGTTTTCGGCCCCGGCGGAGTAGCGCCCAAAAAGGGTGTCGCCGCTTGAAAAATTGTGGTCCACGCGAACCGAGCCCTGATGTTGTATGTGCGATTCGTTGCGCACATCGAGGTAATTGTTGGAATCCGCGGCGCCGTCCATCATCGGCATGTTTGGTTGCGGTACGTACTGAAGCAGGAAGGCTTCGAGTTTTGGATTGATCCTGTTCGATGGAATTACGTTCCCAGCGAACTGAGCGCGCGTGTACGGAAAATTCGCGGGGCCCGTCGGCAGTTTCGGATTGTAGTTCGGGTTCGCCACCGCAGAGGTTGGGTCATAAATTTTTGTCTTGCTCATGCTGAAATCGCCCTGGATTTCAGCGAGCGTCGGAACCGTCAAGATTTGTGCGTCCGCCCGTGCCAGCCGCAACCCTTCGTAGTTCACGAAGAGAAAAGTTTTCTTCCCCCACAACGGGCCGCCGAAGGAAGCGCCGAAATTATTTTGTACCAGGTGATTGTTCCCCATGGAGTCGAAGGTGCTGGCATCCATCGCGCCATTGCGCAGGAACTCGTAAACCGTTCCGTGGTACTGGCTCGAACCCGAATGCGTGACGATGTTGATCTGCCCGCCGCCCGCGCCTCCCATGTCGGCCGTAAAGCTGCTGGTTTCCACCTGGAATTCCTTCACCGCGTCGGGTGACGGGCTCAAATTTTGTGTATTAAAAGTCGGATCGGTATTCGTGGCGCCGTCCAGCAGGAAGTAGTTGGCATTCGGACGGTTGCCGCCAATCACCACGGCCGACCGCTGGCCCGGGCGCCAGTAAAGAGGATTCGTCGATCCGGTTTGCGCGCCAAAACCCACGTGGGTGCCCGGCACGGTGAGCACCAGATCAATTAGCATGCGGCCATTCAGCGGCAATTCGCGGATGGACTGCGGCTCGACGACTTCCCCGACGCTGGCATCGGTCGTGCGTAACACTTCGCTGCCTGCCGCAACGTTCACTCCCCCTTTGATTTCGCCGACCTTCAGACTGATTTCCACTGCTAATTTCTGGCCAACCTCCAGCCGTACCGATTGCGTCGCGGCAGCAAATCCAGTCGCCTCCGTCTTCAGCTCGTAATCATCCGGCAAGAGCGCCGGAGCTTCAAAGAGTCCCTGCTGATTGGTGACCACGCGGCGGATCGCGCCCGTGCTTGCCGCAGTCAGTTGGACTGCGGCTCCTGCAACCGGCAGATGTTGTGCATCAGTGACCGTGCCGGTAACAACCCCATAGTTGCTCTGGCCAAACGCAGGCAGCGCGAGCCCCAGAAGAAGCAGCAATAGGATCAGTTTCTGCATGGACTCGTCTCTCCAGAAAAATACG
The DNA here is from genome assembly GCA_041478205.1 of Candidatus Acidiferrum sp. Lineage (GTDB taxonomy): Bacteria > Acidobacteriota > Terriglobia > Acidiferrales > UBA7541 > Acidiferrum. Next base: position 2,843 of record JBGOVR010000132.1, on the reverse strand, counting down.
TGTTTGAACGGCGACCGCGACTTCCGGGGTGTGGGGGGGAACTTTGTTCAAACGTCACTCGACTGATTTTCGGCTCGAATTGCCCGCAACTGTAGCCGCGAACAAACACGCCATCAATAATAGGAAAGTACTAGAAGCGGCCTGACCCGGCCGGCCTTCTTGGCTTCCGGCGGGTCGCGCTCTTCACGAGAGGAAAGAACTCAGGTGTCCTGTGGTTTTACCGTACCCGATTTTTCCGCCGCGCTGGAGTCAGTGCGCCACGGCAGTCGCAGCTCCGTCAAGGAACGCGGTCACCGCCGAAACAAATTCCGCCGTCTTTTCCACCGGTGGCACGTGTCCGCACTTATCGAAGCTGACCAGCTTCGCTCCCGCGATTCCCGCGGCGTAGCGTTCCCCGGACGCGATCGGCAGCAAGGTGTCCTGCTTCCCCCACACCACCAGCGTCGGCACATGGATATTCGCCAGCTTGTCGTCCATCCTTTCCGCGCCCAGGGCCGGATTGCTCAAGAGGCTGCGGACGGTGTAGCCGTCATTCTTAGTCAGCTTATCCGCGAAAATCTTTCGCACCATGTCGTCGCTCAGCCAACTCGTGTCGAAGAAAACCACTTCCATTAGCGCGCGCATGTCCGCCAGCGTGCTCGGATTGAGATTCGGTATGGGCTTGTCCTGCTTCAACCCCGCCGCATCCACAAGCACCAGCTTCTCCACCGGCACCAGGTGCGCTCCCGAACTTTCCAGCACGTACATCGCGGAGATCCACCCGCCCAGCGATTCGCCCACCAGGCTGGCCTTCTCCACCTTCAGTTGGCGCAGAAACTCATTCAAGAAGTCCACATACGTCTGAATCCGGTATTCCAGCAGCGGTTTGTCCGAGTGCCCGAAGCCAATCTGGTCGGGAATGAGCAAGCGGTACTTCTGCGAAAGCGGCGCCACCACGCGCCCCCAATCCTCTTCCTTGCCGCTTCCCAGGCCGTGCACCAGCACCACCACCGGCCCCGACCCCACGTCCCAATAGTGAATCAACTGTCCAAACACCGCGACGGTTTTCTCCTCCGGCCGCGCCGCCGCATTCTGACCGAATGCCGGGACAGCAAAGACCGTCAATAGCAGGATGCAACCAAACTTCAGTCTTCCGCGCATAAGCCCTCCGTTGTTTCACCCTGCTTGCCCCGTTTACCCTGAGCCGCGAAAAGAGCTTTTGCAGGGTGCGCCGTCTATGTAGCACACACTAATTCCGATTGCCACCTGGCCTGCACCCGCAGCCGCCGGCACGCATCCGAGCCACGCGTCAACATCAATCACCATGGACGAAGCGTGGGTGGCATCGGTGTTCTCACACGCGGTAGCGGCCCTCGGCATCGGAGCCTGTTTCTACCAGCCCCGCATTCCAAAAGCGCGCCCAGCTAGGCCTTCTCGCGTAGCTTCTCTGTTTATTTCTGGGTGGGTCTAGAAAAGGCTAATTTCGATTTCGATCGGTCTTCAAGTTGGTAAAAACTTCGATATCCGAACTCAGCGCCCGCGCCGTCGGTTTCTTGTATGGTTTCTTCATTTCCGCGCCGCAGCAACATCTGGGGTTCGCATCAGCCTCGATGGATGGTTTGACGACTTGGACTTCGCTGCCACAATCACGATTCTGGCACCGGTAAATTTGGCCCTCAGTCATCGACATGGTCCCTCCCGTGGGAGATTCCGGAATGTTAGACGCGCGCTTGTCTATATTTATGTCCCATAGCAACGTACGTAACGTTAAAGGAATAGATTAATTATTTTTTGCGATATCTATCCCGGGATGTTTAACGGCACAGGTCCATTTAACAGATCGCCTGATCGATCCGTGCGTGTCTTGTGCTTCTGGTTGTAATCCCAAGCACGGGGCTATTCTTGTCGGATTGGGGTACCCGCCACGGATTGCAGGTTAGATGGCGAAATATCGCCAGACCCTTTCAAGGCCGGAATACGGTTCGATTCCCATTACCGCTACGAACCCTCCTCTAACTATGCGGTGTCGATTACAGCGAATGAGGTGTTGTCACTTGAAATACAGCCGTCGCTACTTACACTCTAATATAACTACCAATCGATTTAAGATCATCGCTGTACCTGGTACTAGACGGGCACTTTCGCTTTTGGGGGCAAGGTGGTTCCTATGAGAAGAGAAAAGTATCTGGGCCTTTCCTTGTTCGTGGTATTTCTCTCGGCGGGGGCGTACTTTCTGCAGGATTCGATCAGCGATTCAAGTCACTACGCGGAAGTAAGCGCTCTGGTCGGCGCATTGCTGTCCGCCCTTGCTCTGGCCGCGATGTCCTGGTCGATTAAGCTGCATCTTCTTACGAAGGCGTTCCAGCGGCACATGCGAGGGCGCTGACCTCCGCCGTCCCTCATTGTAAAACGAAGCGCGTCGATTTTTCTTACCTTTCGCTCCTGCGAAAGGAGCCTGTCCTGAGCGGAGTCGAGCCTGCTTCTATCGCACTTGCACCTGTATCGTTATCTTTGAAAAAACAGACTCGCCGCCAGGTCTTGCGCGACGAGTCTGTCTTATCCCTTTGAGAAAAACGAAGACTGCGGTTTGCCACGCAGTCCCTCAACACCAACTTTTACAGTTCTCGGTAAATACTGTCCGATACGATTGTCCGTATCTTTTCCATGCTCTTTAACCACGCTTGGTAATCCTTGTCGGCATGTGTTTTTGCATCGGCGTCTGCCAGCGCGGCCATGCTCGGATATTCAATCGCGACGGCAATGCTTCCTGCATTTGGCCCGGCGAAGGTCGCCTGCCAGACCCGTATCTGCTGCGTAATCCCGATCTTTTTCATGATTTCTTTGCCCTGTTCCAGCCCCTGGAG
>JBGOVR010000203.1:0-6951 GCA_041478205.1 Candidatus Acidiferrum sp. | reverse complement strand
GGTAAGCCACGGCGATGGCACTGGGTGGCCGCCGTCGGAGGTCAGAATGCCGAACATTGAGGCGGGTGGATTGAGCTTGCCAGTATTGAAGGCCACAGCTGCAAGCAGAATCGCGAGAGAAAACACGGACAGGATTTTCGCTAAACGCATAAGTCCTCCAAGGAGAGATAGGGAAGCGGGGACATTGCGCCCTGGTATCCCAAGCCCAGGGCGGCGCTAGCCTAGGAGAGAAAGGTGGAAAGGTTAAACAAATCTAATGATTGGTTGGAATGCCGACCAGAACGCGCTTAGGAAGCCAGCGAGGAAGAACCGAACGTGGGAGGGCGGAAAAGCAGGAGAAAGGAAATGCGGAGCAGGAACGACTTCGACGAAGTATCATGAATGAAGTAATTATAACGGATGACTAAAGGTGTCAGAGGCGTGACGTTCCGTCCAACGTCAGGGATCCCCTAGAGGGCGCTTTTCGCTTGGACTTTTAGCAATCGGCGGCGAGCGGCGAGGTCGCGGACTTGCGTGGATTTCCGTTGGAGGTCAAGGTCTCGCACGGCGAAAAGCGCCGTGTCCGGCGTTTCACTATCGGCATGAGATGCCAAACACCGCGCATCGCGCTTGTCGAATGGAAATGCGGTGGTTGCGATTGCAAGCCCGCTGCAAATTCTTCCTTCCAGGCAGGCGTCCTGCGCCCAAATTGATGTGACGCTGCAATTTATCTCACTGGGAGTTTTTGCCGTCGATGAGTTTCTCAGGCGCTCGGACGACGCGGGTCCCGAGAAACTCAGCACAAGGGCAGGCTTTTGATCGTTAGCTCTGACCTTGTGTTTCTCCGGGAGAGGCGTCGGGGAATAGGCCCCGGTCCCAACAATGATCAAGGCCCCTGAGAAAACCGAGTCCCTCGGCCTGAGTTGCCGCGCGGAGTTCATCTTCAATCCCGGAACCGGCACAAACGGCGACCGCCCCCCGATCAAGGTTTTGAGCGAATGCATGTGTGACTTCCGGCGACCCGATTGGGAGAGCCGGTGGAGCGATTGGAACTCGCAGCGGAACCCCTATCTAAATCTGTTCCTCTGCGGGGAGCACGCCAGAATGCTGGGTCTGCTGGAGTAGGAGAACCCGCCCTAGCTTAGAAGGACACCGCCACGATCCGCGTCGCGTCATGAATTCCAGGTGACGCGCGACAGTTGCTTCTTGCGGGATTTCCATTCGGCGCCAGACAGAATGCGCGGCGCAACCTCGATCAGGCGAGGCGTCAATTTGAAGACCGCCAGGGCGGTCCACGGTTGTCCGCCGCGCGTGCGAAACCCCCGCTGATTCAGCGATTCAGCCATCCGATTGTAGGACAAATCCTGGACAATCATCTCCGCCAGATGGTTCAGGACCTGCATCTCGGTTGGATCTTCCTCCAAATGGCGGCAATCGCCAGCCACGCGGGTACCGAAGGGGATCTCTTCCGTGGATCCAGCGCCGTCGGGATGCTCACTTTGAGGAGCGACTTCGACTTCGCGCTCCCATTCCGCGGCGATCAGGCGCCAACCGGCGCTTTCTTTCTGTTTTAGGTATTCTTGACTCGGCCAGCCGGAAAGATCTTCTCGCAGCCACTCCATCTTCTTCATGGACGCCTCCTGGCATCTGACTTCTTGCGTAGCGAGGGAAAGACAAAGACACGCCTTCTGCCAATATTGGCAATTCCGATACCGCGCTGCCCGGCGGATAGAAGTAGTTGAGGGATAAAGGTTTGTGCGGAACGTGAGGGTGGGAGTCTGAAGGTTCGAGTGTGCGGTCGTGGGATGCGGGTGTCGCGTTGCCGGACACCTTTCTGTTGGCATAGTCGCCCTTCTATCGAGGAATCTTGGCCACTGTGAGGGGTACCGGGGTATGATTTCGGCGTCGTTGCTCCCCGCCCCGACGCTCTCTGTGTTCCTGAATAAAAGCTGAATTGATCAGAAGGCATTGGGCTGTCCTATGGGAACCGCGGCGCAGCGTGGGGAAAATCGCACGCCCCTGAAAGTGACGGTCGACCTGTCCAGTCTGGACTTGCGTACCCCTGCGCAAGAGGGCGTCACGGAAAACATCAGCGCTCGCGGCGCTCGGGTGGTGACGAGCAGGCCGTGGAAGCCCAACGAACGCCTGCACGTCAGATCGCTTTTGGGAAATTTCAAGTCGCGAGCGCGGGTGGTCTATTGCGAGCCGATCGACGGCGAACTATATGCGATTGGACTGCAACTGTTCGCCGCGGCAGGCAGTTGGAAATCGCCGCACTAAGCCGCGCTGGAGTGAAGTTCCAAGGCACGCTTCTGGCCCTTCTTTGTTTTGGTTCCCGCCGATTTCCTGCGGCGCGCCACTCGTTTGGCAACCTGTTTCAGGCGCGCACGGCCGGTCTTCGATCCCATGATGACCTTTTCGATGTTGCCCATGAGATCGGGATTGAGAGTTTTCTGACGCAATTCCTTGAGGAAGGGTTGGACCTTGGCGAAAACGAAGAACATCTCAGCGGAAAATGAGGGATCGAGAAAAACCTTTTCGCTGAGAGTGTCGTGTCGCACGAAGGAAGCCGCCATCCCCCAATAGGTGACTACTTGCCGCAACCAGTCGCTTTCCGGGGTTCTGCGCGCCATCTCGACTTTCAGATAGTCGCCGGCGTTCTCGGGCCAAAAATCGACAAGCCACCAATGACGGGCCTTGCGCATTTGGGCTTCCCGGCGCAAGTGGTAGAGTTCGAGAATGAGTCGAGCATCCTGAGGAGTAGCTTTCTTAAACATCGAGACCTCCGAAAGAACGTGCAGGCGTGAAGCCAGATACTTTCAGAAGCATTTGAAACGGGGAATCTTCGACAGGGGGACCAACGTTGGAATGACGCTCCGTTCGAGTGTCGCGCCGTCGATTTTAAGCGAACGTCGTCTCGAAGCAAGGATCGCCGCCTTCTTCCCATCCAGAATTACTTCTGTTGCGAGGCCCAGTAATGGGAAATATGGCGAACGACCAAGGGGGACAGATCCAGTATGAATCGAGCATATTACGCGGGCGGAGTGTGCCAAGTCAACCGATCGGTTAGTTTGAGCCACCATTAATCGCCACACGATCGATCCGAATTCGAAGTGTCGCCGCGTGGTGGTTGTGATGTGAAAACCACGCGGCGTTCCACCGAGCGAAAAAGATGATAGTGTGGGGGCCTGTGAACCCGGCCGGGGTTCTCGGGTCGCTGGTGATTTCGCGATACAAAGGTCGGACAAATATGGAACAAGCTGCGGTTCGCGAAGTGCGGCCCTGGGATCGGCCGTTCTGGAAGCCCGTGCGCAAGAAAGAAGGCGTGTTCGCATATCTGGTTCTGATTCACCTGCTGGCGGCGATCGGGCTGATCTTGTTTCCGCTGCCGGGCTGGAAAGTAGTTGGATTGGCGCTGCTGTCCATCGGGTTCGGCGGGCTGGGAACGACAGTTTGCTATCACCGCATGCTGGCGCACCGCACGCTCAAGACCAACAAGTTTATCGAGCACGTGCTGATTTCCTGGGCGGTGTTCAACGGATCGGGGCATCCGGCGAGCTGGGTGGCGTATCACCGGCTGCATCATTCGACCACGGATACTCCGGACGATATTTCGAGTCCAAAGCAGGGCGGATTCTGGTGGGCGCACTTGCGCTGGCTGTATCAATCCGCGCCAGCGGATCGCAAGCGCTGGTGTCCGGACCTGGATCGCGGTGGCTACAGAATCTGGGGCTACCTGGAAGTGCCGGTGCTGGCGTTGTCGCTGTGCTGCGGGCTTTTGCTCGGGTTCGGATGGATGGGCTTCTTTTGGCTTGGCGCCATCCGCCTGGTTTATTCGCTGCACATGCAGTGTCTCGTGAACAGCCTGACGCATCTTGAACATGTGGAAGAAGGAGATTGCAGCAGGAACGTGTGGTGGCTGGGACCTTTTCAATTGGCGGCGTGGGGAGAGAACTGGCACAAGAATCACCACACGCACGCGGGCTCGGCGCGGCTGGGTCTGCGTTGGTGGCAGCCGGACGTCGGCTGGTATTTTATTTGGATGTTGGAAGCAGTCGGACTGGCGCACAGCGTGAAGCGGCCGAGAGCGTCTTAGCCGGCGAGAGCGCGCTGATCCGCAATGCTATGATCTCGGCATGTACTCCCAAAAATTCAAAGTGGATGTAGTGATTCGCGGAGAGCGGCGCACCTGCCCGCTGGAGTGGCTCGATCAGTTCTGCATGCGGAACTTCACCAATTCAGCCGACTTTGATGACACGCTGCCGGTTGCCGAGGGAAGAGTGGAGACGAGCTTTCGCGTGACGCCGGAGCGGTTTGCGGAAGGTTTCGGTGCGTGGCTGACGCAACGCGGAAAAGGCGAAGGGCAGCCCTTGCAAGTCGAAGTGACGCAAGTCTGACGAAGAATTTACTGCAACGAGACACACAGAAGCGGCCTACCTACTAACTTTACCCTCCGACTGGCGGGTGCCTCTGAGAGCGTTTTTAGTGGTACCTCTCGGGCGCGTGCGAATCCAAGGAACCGGGTATTTCACGATCTCTCCGGCACACCGGAGCGTTGATGCGGAGGCTTGTGTAGCCGCGTAGAGGTCGAACTTAGAAAAATATCACTGACAAGAAGGAGAAGAAAATAAATGAAACCTGCTGTTAAGTCCCTAAGGCCATTCGTTCTTGGCCTCGCGCTGTCACTGCTTCCAACTCTCGCGTTTGGTCAACATTACAAACAGACGAATCTCGTTTCCGACATCATGGGCATGGCCCAGACGCAAGACCCGAGTCTCGTGAATCCCTGGGGACTATCCCGCAGCTCCGGGAGTCCCTGGTGGGTGGCCAACAACGGCACGGGAACCTCCACTCTTTACAACGGTGCCGGAGGGATCATCCCTATCAACGGCACGGGAATCGTCAATATCCCGGCTCCGAAGGGAGCTCCCGCAGGAACCAAATCAACCCCGACTGGGACGGTTTTCAACGGCAGCAGCACGGATTTCCTTCTCCCCAACGGCAAAGGGGCGGTGTTTATCTTTGTCACCGAAGATGGGACCATCTCCGGCTGGAATGGCGGGACCGACGCCGTACGCGTTGTGGACAACAACGGCAACGGATCAGCGAATGGCGCCGTCTATAAGGGCTGCACCACCGCGGACATCAACGGCAAGCGATTCCTGTACGTAACCAATTTCCGCAGCGGCCGCGTCGAAGTGTACGACACCAACTTCAAGCGGGTGCACCTTGGGGAAGATGCGTTCGATGCAGACGGCGACGGCGACCACGACGACCGCAACTCGGAGCGCATCCCGCACGGCTTCGCTCCTTTCAACGTGCAGAACATCGGTGGCAGCTTGTTCGTGACCTACGCCAAGCAGGACGGCCCCAGGCACGATGACGTCGCCGGCGATGGCAACGGTTTCGTTGAAATCTTCACGCCATCCGGCAAGCCGATCGGACACCTGCAACATGGGCCGTGGCTCAATTCTCCTTGGGGAGCGGTTTGGACTCCGCGAGACTTCGGCGAGTTCAGCAACACGATCCTCGTTGGGAATTTTGGCAGCGGCTGGATCGCGGCGTTCAACGGCTTCACTTACAAGTTCCTAGGCTTCCTGAAGAACCCCGACGAATCACTGGTGACGATCGATGGACTTTGGTCGCTTACTTTCGGCAACGACAATACCAGCAACTTCGGCGCCGGCCCGGCCACGACGCTCTTCTTTTCCGCGGGCATTCAGGGCGAACAGCACGGCCTTTTTGGCACGCTGACTCCCGTTGACGGGTTGGACGGCGACGAAGAGTAACTCAAACAGAAGCCAAGAATTGCGGGTCTCGCGACAAGGAGTTCCACCTTTCCTACGTTGAAAGGTGGAACTCCTTTGTTTTAGGCGGCGGAGTCGCGTTTTTCGCCGCCGAGGACTTCCAGAATCCGCGGGATTGCGGCTTGCGCGGCAGCTTCCCCGACGGCGACGAGCTCGTTGGTGCGCGTGAAGTCGTCCCAGACGAAAGGCTGCACGTCGGGCTCGATGATGACGTCGGCTTGCTGGCGCCAGGCCAGATCGGCGTGGCGCTGGATGATCGTGAACGAACGGCTGATGACGTCGGCAGCCGTGCGCGGATGCTCGATGTTGCCCGCTTCCAGGTAAACGGCGATGACGATGTCCGCGCCGAGGAGCAACGCGCCTTCGACGGGAACCGGCGCGGTGAGAAAACCGTCAACGAGCGTGCGGTCTTCGAATTGGATGGGCACGAACAGGCCGGGATACGCGCAGGAACCACGTAGCGGCGGGCCCAGCAGTCCGCGCGTGTAGTACACGGAGATGCCGGCGTTGATGTCCGTTGCGGCGATGGCGAAGGGCGTGGTGAGCTCTTCGAAAGTTTTTGCGGGCGTGAAGCGCGCCAGATATGTTTCCATGCGCTGGTTGGTGGCCAGGCCGAGCCACGAAGGAGTCCAGCGGCCAAAATCCGCAAAGCTTGTAGTACAGCCGATGCGTTGCATCTCGTCGAGAGACACTCCGGCGCAATAACACGCGCCGATCAAGGCGCCGACGCTGGTGCCGGCCACCACGTCGATTGGAATGCCAGCGTTTTTCAGAGCGCGAAGGACGCCGATGTGCGCGATGCCTCGCGCGAAGCCCCCCGCAAGAGCCAGGCCGACGCGAGGGCGTTCGGCGCCGGGCCGCGCTTCGCCAGCGGCAAAGGTGCGCAGCTTGTCCTTGGCGCTCCTGAGCCAGTCGATGGCGTTGGCTACTTTGTCGTCCAGCATCCTAAGCTTCATTTTAGTGCTACTCTGACGGAAGGGCACTTCGTTTGACCCTGGACATGCTGGTTTTGTAACCTGTCCTACCGTGCTAATCCCCCGAAAAGGCTTGCTATGAAACGCCGGATTGAAAAGGCCGTAGTGCTGGGCGCAGGAACGATGGGCTCGCGGATTGCCGCGCATTTCGCGAATGCGGGACTTCCCTGCATTTTGCTGGATATTGTTCC
>JBGOVR010000068.1:0-22978 GCA_041478205.1 Candidatus Acidiferrum sp. | reverse complement strand
GGCTAATGTCGACGGTGTAGCCTTCGGCGCGGAGCGTCCGCTCACCCTCCGTCCATTCCACGGCGACCGCGACCCGCGAATTCAGGCGTATCCCGGCACGGATCGTCTTCATGCGTTGTTCGAAGCTGGCATCCTTGGTAAACGCCACGATGTCTCCTCGGGTTCCGGCCTTCCCGATCGTCTACTAGCCCTGTTCCTGCAATGGTTCCGCGGACCGAGCCACCACCGCTCAGAAAGCTAACTGTATCCAGAGGTTACGGGGTGGAAATCTTCAGGTCAATGGAACTTCCGGCCCAAGACACCCGGGGAGTTACCCCCAAAATGTCTCGAATGTTGCGATCTTGGAGCTCGCCGGTTTGCGCCTGGTCTCTGTACCGCTTACACTCTCCAGGCTTACTGTGACTCGATGATCCGAATCCAAACACTCCGCGTAGAACTTCGCCCGACTGTCCGGCTGGCGCTACCTCTCGTCCTCGCCGAGTTGGGTTGGATGAGTATGGCCATCGTCGACACCATGATGGTGGGCCGGTTGCCGAACAGTGCCACCGCCATGGGTGCGGTCAGCCTCGGCTCGAATATCTTCATCGTCCTCGCGCTATTTGGGGGAGGCCTGCTACTCGGGTTGGACACCCTTGTTGCGCAAGCCTTTGGGGCCGGCCAGCGAGAGGATTGCCACCGCTCGCTGATCAACGGTATTTACTTAAGCGTAGCGCTCACACCTCTATTGGCGGCTCCTGTATGGCTGCTGCCCAGGCTTCTTCGCTCGATGCAAGTCGACCCAGCGATCGTGGCGCTCGCAATTCCCTACACCAACGCGCTGGTCGTGGGCCTTCTGCCGCTCTTGATGTACTTCGCGGTGCGCCGGTGCCTGCAAGCGATGAATATGGTGAGGCCCGTCGCGTTTGCGTTGGTCAGCGCGAATCTGGTCAACGCCTTTGGCAATTGGATTTTGATCTACGGAAAATGGGGCGCGCCCGCGATGGGGGCGGTTGGCTCCGGTTGGTCGACGGCGATCGCCCGGACCTACATGGCAGCCGTCTTGGTTGCTTATCTTCTTTGGTACGACCATCGGCACCGCACGGACTTGCTGAAGACTCCCGTCGAGGTCGATCTGCCACGTATCCGTCGCCTGATCACGCTGGGTTTGCCTGCGGCTATGCAGTTCACGCTCGAGAGTGGAGTTTTCGCTTTCGTCACGGCATTGATCGCGCGGCTGGGCGCGGTCCCGCTTGCGAGCCATCAGATCGCACTCAATACCGTGGCGCTGACGTATATGGTTCCTCTCGGCATCTCCTCCGCCGCAGCGGTGCGTGTCGGCCAGGCGATTGGACGCAAAGATGCCGCGGGCGCGGCGGATGCCGGCGGCACCGCTATTTTTCTCGGGGCGGGTTTCATGACGCTTGCGGGTGTCGGGTTGCTGGTCTTTCCCCGCTGGATCGCGCGCTTGTACACGCCAGACGAGGCTGTCATCTACAGCACCATCAGCCTGCTTGCCGCAGGCGCTGCGTTTCAGTTGTTCGACGGAATTCAAACTGTCGCAACCGGCGCGCTCCGTGGAGCGGGCGATACGCGCACCCCGATGCTCTGCCATCTAACAGCGTACTGGGTCATCGGTCTGCCGCTGGGCGCGTGGCTTTGTTTTCGCCGGGGATGGGGCGCGTTTGGTCTGTGGGCCGGCCTTAGCCTGGCGCTCATCTTGATCGGGATCGTCTTGCTGTTTGCGTGGCGCCGCGCTGTCCGCCGCCTTAACCAGCTGCAGGGGGACGCTCTCGCTGGCAACCTCCAAAAGGCGCGCGGCTAAGTATCAGACATTCTGCAGAGAATTCGGCTGCTACATTTTGTAGCGGCCGAGGTCGTCGTCGGAGAGACCTTCCAGCCAGGAGCGAAGCTGCTCGTTGGTGGTACGTTCGGAGATGGCGCTGGAGATTTTCGAGTTCTTCAACACTTGTTCGTCTACAAAAATCGGGCAATCTACGCGTAACGCTAACGCCAGCGCATCGCTCGGGCGCGAGTCGATGGTCATCATCTGGCCGTCGCGCTCGACCCAGATCAGCGCGTAGAATGTGTCATCCTTGAGCTCGTTCACAACGACCTTCTGCACGCGCACTTCGAGTCCTAGCAAGACATTTTTCAGGAGATCATGGGTCATCGGACGCGGGGTCTGCACTTTCTCAATTTCCAGCGCGATAGCGTTTGCTTCGTAGACGCCGACCCAGATGGGGAGAATCGCCTGGCCCTGCACATCCTTCAGAACCACGATAGGCATGTTGGTGACGGGATCCATCATCAGGCCACGGATCTTCATTTCCACTTCCATCGAGGCCTCCCGAGCTAGGTAACGTGCTCGCCCACCAAACTATTGGGACCTGCGCCTGTAACGCGAACCTGTACGTAGGTTCCCAGAAGCTCTTGCACTTGTGAAGTGAAATTTAGAACGCGGTTACAAGACGTGTGCCCCGACCAGTGGTTCTCGCGTCGTGATTTCCCGCCCACCAGGAGCTCGAAGGTCATCCCCATGAGCGATTCGTGGCGCTCGGATTGAATGTGCCGCTGTTTCTCCTGCAATACCGCCAGGCGTCGGCTCTTTTCTTCTTCAGGGATCGGGTCTTTCATCGAGAGCGCGGGCGTGTTGGGACGCGGCGAGTACTTGAAGGAAAACATGGCATCGTACCGCGCCAAATCCAAAAGGTCGAGGGTCTCCTGAAAGTCGGCGTCGGTCTCGCCTGGGAATCCCACAATAATGTCGGTCGTGATGCTGGTGGGCCGCCTCGCGCCGCGAATCATCGCTATCTTCTCGAGATACTCCTCGCGCGTGTACGTGCGCTGCATGGCCCGCAACACTTTCGTCGAGCCGGACTGCACCGGCAGATGCACGTGGTTGCATATCTTGGGCTGGGCTTCGATCGCGGCGACGATATCCGGGTTGAAATCCTGTGGGTGAGACGTCGTGAAACGTACGCGACGTATTCCCGGCACCTCCGCGACGCCCAGCAACAAATCCGAGAAGCGCAGCTTGCGCGAAGATGGATCGGCGTAGGAATTCACCGTCTGGCCGAGCAACTGCACTTCCGAATAGCCAAGATTCGCGAGTTGCCGCACTTCCTTCAGGACGGACGCGCTCGCGCGGCTGCGCTCCGGCCCTCGCGTGTAGGGCACCACGCAGTAGGCGCAGGCTTTGTCGCAACCTTCGATGATCGTCAGATAAGCGCGCCAGGGATTGTCGCGCCGCGTGACTTCCGTCTCAAATGTTTCGTCGGTATCGGTATCGAGGCCGGTGACGCGTTGATTCCCGGCCTCAAGCTGCGCCAGAAGTTCCGGCAGTTTCCGGTAGCTCGCCGAGCCGCACACCAGGCTCACCCAGGGAGCCCGAGCGAATATTTCTTCGCCTTCTTGCTGTGCAAGGCAGCCGAGCACGCCGATGATTTGTCCGTCGCTTTGCTTGGTGCGGTATTCACCAAGCCGCGAAAAGACCTTCTGCGCCGCCTTTTCCCGGATGCTGCACGTGTTGTAGAGGATCAGCGAAGCTGCATCGGGCGTTTCCACCTGCCGGTAGCCCCGCGAGAAGAGCACGCCCGCGACTTTCTCGGAGTCGTGATCGTTCATCTGGCAGCCGAAGGTCTCGAGGAAGAAGGTTCCGCCGCTGCCGTATGCGGAGACGCCAGATACGCCGGTCGCCGCCGCGTTCGGGTTTGCAACCGAACGCGCTCGAAGTGAGTCCAAACTAATATCGAATATCTGGCCCATGTCCAAGCCGCAGTTTAGCACAAGTCATCGCGTCTCTCCGGAGCGCTTCCCTGCGAAAACCATCCTTTGGACGGGCCCCGCGGCATATGGACGAAGCGACACTTTCCCGCGACGATGCGTTGATTCCACTCGGGGCGTGTGCTACGGTGCTGAAGTCGGCAAATTTTTCGTCGCACTGAGGGATAACGTCATTTATTTGTTTACAACAGTTTTACTGATCGACCTTGGGAACATTCTTGAGCAGACTGGCTGGGTAGCGCGCGGGGTCATCGCCCTTCTTCTTCTATTTTCCGTCATCTCCTGGGGCATGATCCTTCAGAAGATCGGCCTCTTTGGCCGCATCCGTCGCGAAAGCGACCAGTTCCTCCGCATCTTCCGCGCCACGCGTGGCGTCGCGAACCCGCAGGCGCTTGCTTCCGCCGGCTCGCCCTTTGCATCCGTTTACGCCGCGGGCTACCGCGAATTGCAGAGCCAGGTGGGCTCGGGAACCGGCAATCCGCATCCGCCGAAACTGAAGAGCTTGCAAGCTGTCACGGTGAATATGCAGCTCGCTTCGGCCGAAGAAGTGCGCCGCGCCGAAAAAGGAATGTCCTGGCTGGCCACTACCGGCTCGGTCTCGCCGTTCATCGGGCTCTTTGGAACGGTTTGGGGCATCATCGACGCCTTTTCCGGCCTGGGCAATGCCGGCTCAGCGAGCCTGCGCGCCGTCGCACCGGGCATCTCCGAAGCTCTGTTAACCACGGCCGCGGGACTTTTTGTCGCTATCCCGGCGGTCATTTTCTATAATCAATTTTTGCAGAATATTCGCAACCTTGCGCAGCGGCTCGACACCTTTGCTTTGGAAGTCACCGCGCAAATTGAAAAAACATTTAACTGACCGTCCGCGGGCGTCCCAGCCGCCTGCGTTTCAAGACTATGCCGCAAATCTCCAAATCGACGCAGTCTTCGCTGTCCGAGATCAACATGGTCCCGTTCATCGACGTCGTTCTCGTACTGCTGATCATTTTCATGATTACCGCGCCGATCCTGCAATCCGGCATCGAGCTCGACGTCCCCAAGACGCACAGCGTCAAAGAGATCAACGAACAAAAGCTGGTGGTCAGCATCGACAAGGCCCAGCGCGTTTATCTGGGCAACGACCCCGTCAACGTCCACGACCTCGGCAACAAGATCCATGCCCAACTCAAGAAGCCGCAGGAGGGCGTGTTTCTCCGTTGCGATGAAACCGTACCCTTCGGCATCTTCGCGTCCGTCGTCGACACGCTGCGGCAGTCCGGCATCAACAACATTAGTATCGTTACCGAGCCTATTACCGATCGCGCGCGCACGCGCTGAAACTGAAAATGACTACTGCTGTCGCCAACCCGGACGAATTCGGCCTCGGAAAATTTGTCGGCTATTCCCTTTTCCTTCATGGTCTGCTCGCGGCTGCGGTTGTTGCCTCGATTGTTTTTCATTGGAGAGGTAATGCCTGGGGTGACGTCGGCGGCGCCAGCACCGGGGACGTCAAGGTGAATCTAGTGGGCAGTGTCGGGCTCCCCATGCCCAAGCCACCGGTCATCGACGACAGCAAGACCTTCGACCCAACGAACAGCCTGTATAAGGAACAGCCGCAACCTAAACCTCCCGAGCCTCCCAAGAACGTCACAAAAATCCCGAAGTTCGAAAAGGAAAAGCCTCCAAAGCCGATCCAGCACCCGTCGAAGGTCTTCGAAAACAAGACTCCGCCTCCGGACAATGCCGTTTCCGGTCACGGGGGTCAGCCGAATCTTCCGACAGGGTACTCGGCGACCCCCGGCGGGGCGTCGCCCGGCGTAGCGATCACAAACCAGGCCGGCGGAGACTTCGCCGGTCGTTACCCTGCTTACGTGGAAGCCATCAGACGCCGAATCGCGCAGAACTGGCAGCAATCCAGTATCGATCCGGCCGCGCGAGCGTCACGCACCATCCACGCCGTCGCAACCTTTACGATCAACCGTGACGGCAGCGTCAGGGACATTCGCATCACGGAGACGAGCCGCAATTCCTCCTTCGACAATTCCGGCTTGCGCGCCCTGTACGACTCCAATCCCATGCCAACTCTCCCAGCCGACTACTCTGGATCGTACGTGGCGGTCACTTTTGATTTCCTGCCGCCGGGGACTCGGTAGAGTACAGACATGACCATTTTCTCAGCGCGAAAAAACCGATCTTGGAGGCAAAAGTGACAGCGCCGTCTACACCTTATCGTTTACTGCTTTTCGTGGCCGTCTTCCTGTGTGCGGGCAATGCGACCTTCGCCCAAGACTGGGTTCGCACCGGCACGGGTCTTGGCGTGGAGAAACCCCGCCTTGCCGTCGCCGATTTCGCCGCACGCAACGACTCCACGAAAAACCATTCTGCACTGTTCACCCAGGTAGTGCGCGACGACCTCCAGTTCAGTGGCATCCTCGAACTCGTAAGCCCGAGTTTCTATCCGCAACAGGTCCCGAGTGTCCCGGCCGAGCTCAAAAATACCGCCTGGACCGACCAGCCCGCTAACGCCAACCTCGTTGCCTTCGGCAACCTCACCGAATCCTCCGCGGAAGTCGAGATTCAGGCTTGGCTCTACGACGTCCGCAACCCTTCCTCGCAAGCCGTAATCGGCAAGGTCTACCGCGGAGCGCCCACCGACCCGCAAGTCCGAAAATTCGCTCACCAGTTCGCCGATGAGATTATTAGCCGCCTCTCCGGGGGTCTTCCCGGCATTGCTTCCACGCAAATCGCTTTCGTCAGCTCGCGCGCCGGCACCAAAGAAATTTGGGTGATGGACTACGATGGCGCGAACCAGCATCCGCTCACAGCGTTGCACACCATCTCGCTGACGCCGCGGTGGTCGCCGGATGCGTCCCGTATCGCGTTCACATGTTTCGCATCGGCCAATGGTGTCGTAAGCCCCCAGCTTTGCATGTATTCCGTGGACGCGAACAAGGTCGTCTCCTTCCCGCGGTTCCGTGGCACCAACAGTTCGCCGTCGTGGTCCCCGGATGGCTCGCAAATCATCTTTTCTTCCTCGATGCTTGGCAATCCGGAGCTTTTCGTTACCGACGCGAATGGCGCCCACCCCAAGCGCCTCACTTTCTTCAACGGCGCCAGCACCTCTCCAGCTTGGAATCCCAAGACCGGTCAGACCGTCGTCTTCGTTAGCGATCGCGGCGGTATCCCGAAGCTCTTCATGATGAATGCCGACGGCACCAACTCCAACGAACTAGATGTGCCCGACAAGGGCTATTTGATCGATCCCGCATGGGCGCCCAACGGACAGTTGCTGGCTTTCAGTTGGCGGCGGCCCGAGGGCAACTACGATCTTTATCTGATGGATGCGGCCACCAGCAAGATCGTCGAGATTACCCGCGACGCCGGCCGCAACGAGCGCCCCAGTTGGGCCCCCGACGGCCGCCACATCGTTTTCGAATCCACGCGCGGCGGCACGCGCCAAATCTGGACGATGCTGGCGGATGGCTCGCAGGCCCATCAGCTCACTATGACCGGGCACAACGAGTCGCCTAATTGGTCACCGCATTGATTTTTGAGGTCGCTATGTTTGTGTGCGATGTGTAAATATATCGTGATACGAGATATCTCCCGAAACCCGCCCTCCGGTGCTACGATGTTGACTCTGGTGGGACGAACACGGGGATTACGTTCCTGAGGAGGATACGAATGATCGAGGTCTCCCGATCACTGTACCGCGCATGTGTGTTTGTAGTTCTCGTCGCTGCTGTTTTTACTTTGGGATGCAACAAGAAACCCGTGTCTTCTGCCCCGCCGCCGGCTACGCATACCGCGCCGCCGCCGGCTCAACCGACCGTCTCGCTCCAGGCTAGCCCGACTTCCATCGAGCCCGGCGACTCGTCCACCCTGAGCTGGACTTCCACCGACGCGACGCAGCTCACTATCGCGCCCGACGTCGGCTCGGTGACCGCGCAAGGTTCAACGAAAGTCACGCCGTCGAGCTCGACCAGCTACACCCTTACCGCCAGTGGCCCCGGCGGCTCCGCCAGCTCCAGCGCCAGAATCACCGTCGCTACCGCAGCGCCGCCTTCGAAGTCCGAACTGACGATGGACGAGCTCTTTACGAAGGAAGTGCGCGACGCCTACTTCGACTTCAACAAAGCCGACGTTCGCTCGGACGCCCGCGACGCTCTTGCTAAGACCGCGGACTTCCTGCGCAATTATCCGCAGATCAAGGTCACCATCGAAGGCCACTGCGATGAGCGTGGCTCGACCGAATACAACCTGGCCCTCGGCGACCGCCGTGCCAGCGCTGTCAAGCAGTACCTCATCTCCCTGGGGATCTCCGCGGACCGGCTCAACACCGTCAGCTTCGGCAAAGAGAAGCCCTTCTGCATGCAAACAACCGAGGACTGCTATCAGCAAAATCGCCGTGGCCATTTTGTCCGGGCAAAATAATCGCCCGGCCGACCAACATTGGCGCAACGAGGAATCCAACGAGCCGCGCGGGGCGAGCAAACTCTTGCTCCCGCGCGGCTCTGCCGTTAAAGTGAGGTGACCGCCCTGCGGTCGCCTATAATATTGTTCTCGCCTGGCCTGGATCTGGATCAGCTTGGGGGAGCTCTGGGAAGCTCCGAGGAGGAATTTGCATGCGTATACGTCACATCGCCGTCTTCAGCGCCGCCGTCTTGGCGGGTGTCATCGGTGGGAGCCTTATGGGCCCGAAACCCACCTCGGCCGTTGCGCGAGAACTCATTGAGCTTCAGCGCGACGTCACTTCCCTGCTGCAAGGCCAGAAGGATCTCGCGACCCAGATGACGCAGGATCACACCGTCATGAAGACCCTCGTCGAGCAATCCGGTGACAACGTCGGTAAGCTCAACGCCACCATGAGCTCGCTCCAGAAGTCCGTTCAGGACGTTCAGGCCAACTCTGGCGCGCGCCTCGACACTATGTCCACGCAAGTGCAGGGGCTCTCCGACAATCTCGAAGAGATAAAGTCCCGCATGGGCAAGCTGAACCAGCAGTTGGTCGACCTCCAAAATACGGTCCAGAGTGTGGACGCGAAAATCTCCGGTGGTGCACCGACTTCGACCGGATCACCCACGAACCCCGGAATGGGTTCTTCCCCGACCGGAGGAGGTTTCGCTCCAGCTACCGGCGGGGCCCCCGGCCCGGCGCCGTCCGCCGACACGCTCTATTCGAACGGCCTCCGCGATATCACCAGCGGAAAGTACGACCTTGCCCGGCAGGAATTTCAGGACTACTTGAAGTATTACGGCGACACGGATCTTGCTTCCAACGCGCAGTTCTACCTCGGCGAGATCGCCTACTCTCAGCGGAGCTACGATTCGGCCGTCACCGAATACGAGCGTGTGCTCACCAACTATCCCAAGAGCTTCAAGCTTGCGCCGGCGCGCCTCAAGAAAGGTATGGCCCTCATCGAGCTCGGCCAGAAACCCGCCGGGGTTCGCGAGCTGCGCGAAGTGGTCAAGCGCTATCCCGGCACCGAAGAAGAGCGCCGCGCCCGTGCCAAGCTCAAGGAACTCGGCGTTGGAGTCACGGCCGCGGCTGGCTAGCCAGCAAGTATTCCCGCTGCCCTTGTGACGATACCCTAGTCCACATCGTTCATTGCCTTCCCGCCCGGCACCATTTTCTCTCCCGTGTCTCGCAGATTCATGCTTCGGTCCGCTCCGGTCAAAGCGCGGCAGATTGAGAAGCTCGCCAAGCAAATCTAAGGATCGCGCCTAGAGCTAGAAGCACGTGTTTGGCCTGCAACCTCCCGGCATGCTATCTTCGTCTTCGCAAGGGGGAACTTATGTCTGTTAACAAGGTGATTCTCGTCGGCCGCCTGGGCCGCGATCCGGAGACGCGTTACACCAGCGGCGGTCAGGCCGTCGCCAATTTTTCTGTCGCCACGGACGAGTCCTACAAGGACCGCAACGGCGAACGCCAGAAGCGCACGGAGTGGCACAAAATTGTCGTCTGGGGAAAACAAGCCGAGATTGCGCAGCAATATCTTAAGAAGGGCTCGCTGATCTTTATCGAAGGCCGGATTCAGTCCCGCGAGTGGCAGGATAAAGAGGGACAAAAACGCACCAGCTTCGAGATCGTCGCGAGCAACTTCCGCATGCTCGGCGGACGCAGCGACGGGGCGGCGATGGGCGCAGCGGCAGGCGCTCGCTCGGGAGGCGACGACTTCGAAGCGCCAGCCGCCGCACCTGCGGAAGATTCCTTTGGTGGCGGCCACGCCGCCGCTGGCCCCGAAATCTCCGACGAAGATATTCCCTTCTAGGTTTCGCGCTGGCCTAAATGTCCAACGTAAACCGTCAGTTGCGCTTGCAGGCACGCCCGAAGGGATTGTTGGCCCCGGGTGATCTGCAACTTGTAGAGACTCCTCTCCCCTCTCTCTCTGAAGGTCAGGCCCTCGCCCGCGTGCGGTATCTTTCGATGGATCCGACCATGCGCATTTGGATGGCCGACGTGCAGCAATACATGCCGCCCGTCGCCATCGGCGACGTGATGCGGGCATTCGGTCTCGCGGAGATTTCGGAATCCCGTCATCCGCTGTACAAAAAAGGCGACAAGATCGTAGGACTCACGGGGCTCCAGGATTACGTCCTGATCGGCGCCGCCGAAAAGAATTCATTTCAGAAAATCCCGCCCGTTCCGTTCGTGTCCGACACCGCATTTCTCGGTGTCCTGGGAATTACCGGCCTGACCGCCTATTTCGGCATGACCGATATCGCCAAGCCGGAAAAGGGTGAAACCCTGGTCGTCTCCGCCGCCGCGGGCGCCACCGGCAGTATCGCCGGGCAGATCGGTAAAATTCATGGGTGCCGGGTCGTTGGAATCGCCGGCGGCGACGACAAGTGCAAGTGGCTCACCGAAGATCTCGGTTTCGACGCCGCCATCAATTACAAGCGCCCTGACTGGAAAGAAGCTCTCGCCGCCGCCACGCCCAAGGGCATCGACATCAACTATGAAAACGTTGGCGGCGAAATCATGCACACCGTTTTGAGCCGGATGAACCTTCACGGCCGCGTGGTCGTCTGCGGCCTCATCTCCGGGTATACCCAGGAAGACCCGGCGCTCGCCAGCTTCGCGACCATCTTGATCAAGCGTCTGCGCGTCCAGGGATTCATCGTGCTCGATTACGCCGACAAATACATGGAAGCCGCGATGCAGCTCGGCGAGTGGAAGATGTTCGGAAAGCTAAAGGATCGCGAAACCGTTATAGAAGGCCTGGAGAAGGTCCCGGATGCCATCAACATGCTCTTCACCGGCGGCAACACCGGCAAACTCATCGTCAAGTTATGAAATCGAAGTAGTCGATTCGCGAGCAAACAACCGCAGGGTGCGCTGGCCGTCGGTTCTGGCAGACGACCGAAGCATAGATAGGGCTTCAGCGCGGTGCGGGCGGCTCGTTACGCTTGCGTTCTTCGTCGGTGCGCTTAAGGAACTCTTCAAATTTGGGCTTTTGTTCGGGGGTAAGAATGCCGCGTATTTCCTCGCGTCCATTCTGGCGTACCTGCTCGATCTGCGCATCGGACTGGTCATGAAGCGCTTTCGTCTGTGCATGCCGCACCATTAGGATCGCGTCGAGTTGCTTGCTCTGCCCTGGCGTCAAGGACAGCTCACGCGTGAGCTGCTCGAGTCTGCGTGCGCGCCTTTCCGGTTCGCTCAGCGGTTGATTTGCCGCCGACACCGAATGGTGCGCGAAAACATAGCCCAAAACACCGCCGAGCGCCGCTCCCAGCAGAAATACTGCGCCAACCCACAGAGCAGCCTTTTGCTTAGCGGAAGCCTCGTTCATTGTCCCTTCTCCAACAGACTCACCAGAATATCGTCCTGGGTGCTAGATGCCGCGGGCGCATCGAAGAGAGACTCCACCGTGGCATCCGTGCCGGATTTTGGCGTCGCTCGCGGTTTTTCGTAGAGCCACGTGCTTGCCAGCAGCAGCGCCAGCGCGCAGGCCCACGTGAGCTTGGCCGCCAGCTTCGGCACCGCTGTCCAAGCGTCGAGCGAACGCCTGAGTTCCGTCTCGCGCGCCGCGATTGCCGCCATCACCCGCGGCGCGAACCAAGGCCTCGCCGTGGCCGCTTGAGACGCCGGCAGCGTCTTCAACAGCTCCCTGCTTGCGAGCACCTCTTCGGCCATGGCCGCGCAATCGGCGCATGCCTCGGCATGCTCTCGTAACGTCGACGGCAGAACCGCCACACGCGTGCTCCCGTCGAGCGACTCCCGGAACCGGCTACAATTTCCGCGATTCTTTTTCAGCAGGCTCCACATATTCGCCTCCTTGCCTTCGACCGTACCCTTCTTCAGTCAACTCTCGAACCCGTCGCTTGCCAGCGACTTTGTTCATTCGCCGCGCTTCCGCGCTTGGCTTACGATCCGCCGCCTCGCCCGAAACAACCTGACCTTCACCGTATTAGCGTTCAAATCCAGGATCTGCGCGATCTCTTCCACCGCAAAGCCTTCCACTTCTTTCAGAATCAGCATCGTTCTGTCGCGCTCATCCAGGCCTTCCAGCAGCCGCTCCACCCGCTGCCGCGCCTCGAGTTTCTCGCTGATATCCGGCTCCCTCGCCTTCCGCTCGTCGGGCGCCCCGAATTGCCGCGCTTGATCTTCGCTGAGATCGGATTCATAAATCAGCGGCCGAACCTTCCTCTTTCGCAACATGTCCCAGCATTCGTTCACCGTAATCTTGTACAGCCACGTGCTGAACGCCGCCCGCTGGTCGAAGCGCTTCAATGAGAAATATGCTTTAACAAAAACCTGCTGCGCGATGTCCTCCACATCCTCTCGGTGCCGGAGAATCCCTCCCGCCACGGCGAAAACGCGGTGCTGGTGTCTCCGCACCAGTTCTTCAAACGCCACCTTGTCGGACCCCTGCGCCCGGCGCACCAGTTCGCGGTCATCGGCAAGGCCGGGGGCCTTCGCACTGGTCACTCTCGCTGCCGTTGCGGTGGCCACCGTGGTAGACCCTGCTTTTGGGACGTGTGCCATGCCTGTCAGGTTACGCCTGGTCTCCCCTGGTTTCCCACACCTGCACCATGTGTTTCATTCGCCACACCCTCAACTTTATACTTGCTAGCATCTTACCTACATGCAATAATAGCTGCATGATTATTGGTGACCGCCTCCGCGCACTGCGTGAGGAAAAGAAACTCTCCCAGGGTGATATCGAAAAGCGTACGGGTCTGCTTCGCTGTTACATTTCCCGTGTCGAAAATGGCCACACTGTTCCGGCCATCGAAACACTGGAGAAGCTGGCTCGCGCTCTAGAATGCCCACTCTATCAACTCTTCTACGACGGCGAGGAGCCGCCTGTGTTGCCGAATCTCCCCAAGCGTAAGTCGTCCGACGACATCGCCTGGGGCAGCAGCGGCAAAGAGGCGCGCTTTCTCAACAAGCTTCGCCGTCTATTGAGCAAGGCCGACGAAGAAGATCGCAAGCTCATTCTGTACATGGCCCAGAAAATGGCCAATCGGTAGTTTTGCGATTCTTCTCAGCCGGGACTTGCCAGACATAGCTCCATAGAACGGGCCGCGCCCCCGCTCCGCGGCCTGTTTTTGGACCGTCTCACTACCCGTCTATGTGTTCGACGGTGCCGCGCTTCTTTCTCCGCACGGCTCCTACCACAACATCGTTATTCCCATTCAATGGTGCTTGGCGGTTTTGAGCTGATATCGTAGACGACTCGCGTCACTCCGGGGACCTCATTGACAATCCTCGTCGACATTCGCTCTAGTACGTCTCCCGGCAGGCGCACCCAGTCTGCCGTCATCGCATCCTCGGATTCGACCACCCGCACCGCGATCGTCAGCCCGTATGTGCGGCCGTCCCCCATTACCCCCACGCTGCGCACCGGCAGTAACACCGCAAACGCCTGCCACACCTTTTCATACAAACCAGCTCGCCGGATTTCCTGTACCACAATGGCATCGGCTTCCCGCAGTGTTACCAGATGTTCAGGGGTGATCTCTCCGAGGAGCCTTACCGCCAATCCGGGCCCCGGAAACGGGTGTTTCAAAAGCAACTCGTCCGGAAGCCCCAGGTTTTTCCCAATTCGGCGCACTTCATCTTTAAACAGGTCCCGCAGTGGTTCAACTAGGGAAAACGGCATCTTTTCCGGCAGCCCACCGACATTGTGATGACTCTTGATTGTGGCCGAAGGCCCCTTGGTGGACACGGACTCGATCACGTCCGGATACAAAGTACCCTGCACCAGGTACCCAATCTCTCCATGTGCTTCCCCACGTTGCAGTTCCAGCGCCTGCTCCCCGAAAACGGAGATAAACTCCGCGCCAATCAGCTTCCGTTTCCGCTCCGGGTCCGTCACCCCCTTCAGTTGCGCCAGAAAACGCTCTGAGGCATCCACCCCGATCACCCGAAGCCCGAGCCTATCTCGCAGCATCTCCAGGGTTTCTTCGAACTCATTCTTCCGCAGCATCCCGGTGTTCACGAAAATGTTCGTCAGTCGGTCGCCGATCGCCCGGTGCACCAGCACCGCCGCCACCGTGGAGTCCACCCCGCCACTCAGCGCGCAGATCACCCGGCTCGTTCCCACCTTTTTTCGAATCGCTTCCGTCGTTTCCTCGATGAACGCCGCGCCGCTCCACTTCGGCTCCGCCTTGCACACCCTAAATAAGAAATTTCTAAGAATCTCCGTTCCCTGGTCTGTGTGCTTCACTTCCGGATGGAATTCCACCGCATAGATTCTTCGCTGAGGGTCTTCTACCGCACCGACCGCATTCTCCGTGTGTCCGGTGGTATGAAAGCCCGGTGGTAGAGCCGCCACATGGTCGCCATGACTGTTCCAAATCCGGAAAGAGCTCGGCACGCCCGCGAACAGCTCCGATCCCCCTCCGCCATTCGCTAGCTTCAGCAACGCACTCCCGTACTCCCGCCGCTTGGCCTTCTCCACTTTTCCGCCCAGCGTGTGCGTAATCCAGTGCATCCCGTAGCAGATTCCCAAAACGGGCAAGCCCAGCCCCAGCACTGCCGGATCGCACTTCGGTGAATCCGCGTCGTACACCGAACTTGGCCCCCCGGACAAAATCACTCCCACCGGCTCAAGTTTCCGGATTTCTTCCACGCTGCATGTACACGGCACAACCGAGGAGAACACCTGCTGCTCGCGAATCCGCCGTGCGATCAACTGCGTGTATTGCCCGCCGAAATCCAGAACCACAACGCCGCCGCGCTCCGAATTCGGCCTCGTCTGCTCTTCCTGCATTTTGGCTCCCGTTGTCATCGGCTCCCTCGTCCCGCGCTTAGCGCCGGGACGGCCTACCCGTTTGCGCTAGGCCACCACCAAATTCACCAACTTGTCCGGCACCACAATCTGCTTTACTACCCGTTTCCCGTTAATATGTTGCGCCACCGCCGGTTCCGCCAACGCCTTGGGCACCAACTCAGCCTCGCTAAGTCCTGCCGCCACCTTCACCCTGGCGCGCACCCGCCCGTTCACCTGAATGACGATCTCCACTTCCTCATCCCGCGCCAGATCAGAGTCGAAGGCTGGCCAACTCGTCGTCCACAGCCCCTCCGAGTGCCCCAGCATCTCCCACAGCTCTTCCGCCAAATGCGGCGTCATCGGCCCCAGCATCAGCGTCAGCAGCTCCAACGCTTCCTTACGCACTTCGGGCCGCACACTCTCTTCGAGCGGCTCCTGCGCCTGGATCTCGTTATAAAACTCCATAATCAGCGCAATCGCCGAATTAAAGTGCCAGCGCGTCTCGAAATCCTGAGTGACCCGCCGCAGCGTCTGGTGGGCCTTCCGCAGCAGCACCTTCTCTTTTTCGGTAGCTGCGGCCGTATCGATCCCCGCACTCTTAACCTCGCGCAATGCCGCCGCATGCCGGTCCACGAGCCGGAACACACGGTTCAGGAATCGCCACGACCCCTCAATGCTCTCCTCGCTCCACTCCAAATCCTTCTCCGGAGGCGCCGCAAAAAGCGTGTACAACCGCCCCGTATCCGCGCCATATTTTTCCGCCATGTCCAGCGCGCCAACCACATTGCCGCGCGACTTCGACATCGCCACGCCGCCCTTCTGCACCATGCCCTGCGTAAACAGCCGCGCCGCCGGCTCGCTATGCGTGATCAGCCCCAAATCGCGCATCACCTTGCACCAGAAACGCGAATACAGCAGGTGCAGAATCGCGTGCGTAATTCCCCCGATGTACTGATCGATCGGAAACCAATACCCGACCTTCGCCGAGTCGTATGGCGCCTTGTCATTGTGCGGATCGCAATAGCGATAGAAATACCAAGACGAATCGACGAACGTGTCCATCGTGTCCGTCTCCCGCCGCGCCGGCCCGCCGCATTTCGGGCACGTCGTATTCACAAATTCCGGCGTCTCTGCCAGCGGCGATTCCCCCATTCCCGTCAGCTTCGGATTCGGCGGCAGCACCACCGGCAGATCCTTATCCGCCACCGGCACCATGCTGTCCTTCGCGCAGTACACCACAGGAATCGGCGTTCCCCAATACCGTTGCCGCGAAATTCCCCAGTCCTTCAGTCGAAAAATAGTCTCCCCGCGCCCAAATCCCTTTTCTTTGGCAACCGCGGCCATCTTCGCAATCGCTTCATCCGGTGAAAGTCCGTTATACGGCCCCGAGTTCACGAGTTTCCCGTCGCCATGATCATCGAACGCCGCCGCCATCGTCTCCCCGGCGAACTGCTCGCCCTGCAACGGCTGCACCACAACGCGCACCGGCAATCCATACTTTCGGCAAAACTCGAAGTCCCGCTGGTCGTGCGCCGGCACGCACATCACCGCGCCCGTGCCGTATTCCATCAAAACAAAATTCCCCACCCAGATCGGTATCTTTTCGCCATTAAACGGATTCGCCGCATGCCGCCCGGTGAAGAATCCTTCCTTCTCCGCCGTCGCCAGATCTTCCGCTTTCACCGAAGCTTGCCGCATCCGCCCCAGTTTCGCGTCCGCCTCCCCGCGCTGCGCCGAACCTTCCAACAACTTCGCCACCAGCGGATGCGTCGGAGCCAGAATCACCGCCGTCGCCCCGTAAATCGTATCGATGCGCGTCGTAAACACCTCGACCGGTTCCGCGCCCATCACATCCGCCACGGCAAACTTCACCCTCGCGCCCTGCGACTTCCCGATCCAATTCCGCTGCATCGTAATGACCCGCTCGGGCCACCCGCCCTCCAGCAGCTTCAAATCATCCAGCAGTTGCTCCGCATACGCCGTGGTTTTCAGAAACCATTGCTCGATCTCTCGCGTTTCCACCAGCGTATCTTCGTGCCGCCAGCAATAGCCGTTGACCACCTGCTCGTTCGCCAGCACCGTCGCGCACTTCGGACACCAGTTCACCCGGCTCTTCTTCCGGTATGCCAGCCCGCGTTCCAGCATCCTCAAGAAAAACCACTGATTCCAGCGGTAGTATTCCGGCTCGCACGTCGAAATTTCTCGCCGCCAGTCGTAGCTGAACCCAAAGCGCCGCAGCACCCGCTGAAATTCCGCAATGTTATTGTTGGTCCAGGTCCGCGGATGCGTGTTGTTCTTGATCGCCGCATTTTCCGCCGGCAAGCCGAAAGCATCCCACCCCATCGGGTGCATCACGTTGAATCCACGCATGCGCTTCACCCGCGCCACCACGTCCCCGATGGTGTAGTTGCGCATGTGTCCCATGTGCAGTGTCCCAGAAGGGTACGGCAGCATCTCCAGCACGTAATACTTCGGCTTGGCAGGGTCCGCTTCCGTCTCGAAGACGCGCGCCTCTTCCCACCGCCGCTGCCACTTCTTCTCAATCTCTTGTGGGTTGTATTCCGCCACGTTCCCCCGCGTCACGCCGCGCTATCCTTCCTTCCCTCTCCGTTCTCTTCCCGACGCTGTGTCCTCTGCGAACTCTGTGGTGAACCTCTTACGCTTTTCTTCTCTGCGAAATCTCCGCGCCCTCAGTGTCTCTGCGTTATCTTTTTTCCTTCTCTTTCTTCCTCGCCTGTGCTTTCTGTTCCGCAACGATCTTTTTCTGTTGTTCCGCGACCTTCTTCTTCGCCGCCGCCGTCAGCATCGAATACCCCTTCAGCGCCGCCGGCGCCTGCTCTTTCAATCCCGCCAACTCCCACAGCATCGCCACATTTCGCCGGTCGTCCCCCGGTTCCTCGATAGGCGTCTCCGCCAAGAACGCCCGCCCCGGCAGACCCTCCGCCGCCGTGGCCCCCAGTCTCGGGTGCGTCAATATTCTTCGAAACGCCTCCGCGCCAATCTTGCCCTCGCCGATATGCTCATGGCGGTCCACGCGCCCGCCCAGCGCAATCTTCGAATCATTCACATGGAACACCGGCACGCGGTCCAGCCCAATCGTCCGGTCGATCAGGTCCAGCGTAGACTCCAGTCCGCTCTCGCTCTTAATGTCGTACCCCGCCGCAAACAGGTGCGCCGTATCCAAGCACGCCCCGGCGTTCAAGGCGCCCAGCGCCCCGACGATTTCCGCGACCTCTTCCAGCCGCGAGCCAACCGCGGTACCCATCCCCGCCGTATTTTCAACTAAAATTCTCAACCCACTCGGTGGAAGCCGCTTGGCCGCCTGCCGGATCGAATCGATGGCCATCCCCACGCCTTGTTCCGGCCGCGAATCGCCGGCCGAGCCGGGGTGCACCACCAGAAAATCCGCTCCCAGCGCTATGCCCCGCACCAATTCGTCATGAAACGCCTGGATCGACCGCGTGCGCAACATCGGCTGCGGCGCCGCCAGGTTGATCAAATAATTCGCGTGAATCACCAGCGGCCCAAGACCCAGCGCCTCGCGCCGCGCACGAAACGCTTTCGCGTCCACCTCCGCGATCCGCACCGAGCCGGTCACCCACATCCGCGGGCTCGCCGAAAAAATCTGCAGCGCGTTGCAGCCCAATTTGTGCGCGGACTCCAGCGCATTCAGATAGCTGCCCGCAATCGACGTGTGCATGCCGATGCGCAGGCTGCCATCCGTCCACGCCGGTGGCGCAGGCTCCGGCTCAGGTTCCGGGCGATACTCGTCTTCTGGATCGAATTCCGCTACGTGTGCAAGAGGCTGTTCCGGTATTCCCAATGACAATTTTCGCTCCCTGTTAAACCCCCATTCTAACACACGCGCCAATCCCTCCCGCGGCTAACGAAACGCACCTCCGGGCGGCGTTGTTGACACGCCCTATCTCGAGGACTAGACTCCGCGCGGTCGGCATTGAAAACCCAAGGTCACAAGATATGGAGAGTCATGAACAGCGATAAAAGCGCATGGAGCCGGGCATTCGCCGTATTGGTCGGCCTCGGCTTGTTGGTCTTGTCTGTGTCGCTAGGAGCGCAGGAGCAAACCGCACCAAAGTTCAAATTCGATCCGGACTGGCCCAAACCCCTGCCGAACAAGTGGAAGATGGGAGGCGTCACGGGGTTGGCCGTGGATAAGGATGACAACGTTTGGGTGTTGGATCGTCCGAACGATCTGACAGATATTGAGCTCGAAGCAGAGCTGGCTCCCCCACTCGCCGATTGCTGTGTCCGGCCTCCATCGATGATCCACATGGACAAGAACGGTGACGTCATCGGTTCTTTCGATGCGCCCCAAGGGCACGGCATGGCGGTGGACACCAAAGGGTTCATCTACATCGGCCAGGACACCGTGCGCAAATATGATCCGGCGACGGGCAAACTTGTTGGCGAGGTGCCGCGCACGCCCGAGAGGCAGCCGGGCGGCGCCGGAGCGGATAACACTCCTCCGACTTCAGCCCACGTTCCAGGCCACGGCAGCGCCGGACCCGTTGCGGGATTTCTCACGCCACCCGGCGGGCGCCCTCAACTCGATCCTGCGGCGAAGTCGGCTCGGGACGCCGCGACAGCGGCCTTCCGCGCGAAGTATCCGCCCACGACCCCGATGATCGTGGGAGGAATCGAAGAGATTCGCCTCGACGAACCAGCTCACGAACTTTACGCCGCCGACAATTACCTGGGCGGGCGCGTGATGGTGTTTGACCTGGACACCTTCCAGTTCAAGCGCGGCTGGGGCGCCTACGGACACGCCCTGTCGGAAATCACCACCAATGATGCCGACCGTGCGTACACTCCCGGCGGGCCTATGCCCAAGGAGTTCAGGGGCCACCTCACGCTGAATATATCCCACGATGGGTTGGTGTACGCCGCGGATCGGGCGGCGAACCGCATCCATGTCACCACGACGCAAGGCAAGTTCGTCAAGGAATTCATCCTGGCTCCGACGACGGGCGTGGGCGGTTCCACCGGGGGCGTGATGTTCTCGCCGGACAAGCAGCAGCGGTTCCTGTATATCTCCGACCTGACGAATAACCACATCTGGTTCCTCAACCGCGAGGATGGCAAGGTCGTGGGCCAGATGGGCAGCCTGGGCGAAAACGGGGGCCAGTTTTTCGGGCTGCACATGATCGCCGTGGACTCGAAAGGCAACATCTACACGGGTGAGGTGTTCGGCGGCGAGCGGGTACAGCGGTTCGTCCCGGTTAAGTGAGAGAGGGACGCAACTCACTCAGTCAACAGTGGCCTTCAGCCAATACGTAGTGGCCGGACTTCAGTCCGGCCACCGCCAGCTTCTCTTGGGAGCGCCGGCGTCCCTGCCAGCTCTTCCATTTCTCCCCCGTGCCCACTTTCGGTTTCGCGCCTGTTTACCCCGTTCACTTCCAGAGGGGCGAAAGGGTCGGCCCGCGCAGTGAGGGCCTCCGCGCCATCGCGCCTTCTTTGCGCGATGAATCTCTCTTGGGTTGCTCTTTCCTTGGCTGGCTCTTTCCCCGGCTGGCACAAGGCCCGCTCTCATGCCAAAATCCCACCCGTCATGGTCTATCACCTTTACATCATGGCCAGCGCCTCGGGCGTTCTCTACACTGGAATCACCGACCATCTCGAGCGTCGCGTCACCCAGCACAAACAAAAGTTGACGCCCGGCTTCGCGGCCACCTTCAACACCACGAAACTCGTCTACTTCGAGCCGTTCAGCGACGTGCGCGACGCCATCGCTCGCGAGAAACAGCTAAAACGCTGGCGCAGAGAAAAGAAAGTCGCCTTGATCGAGAAGCTAAATCCCCAATGGCGCGATTTAAGCGAAGACTTCTACCGCTAACGTACTGACCTCGCATCCCAAGCCCCCGCCTACTTCTGTAATCTCGAGCGAAGCCGCGAGGGGCGAAGCGGGCCAGCATTTTTCTTCCTCTTTCGTCCCTCGCCCATGATTGTCATTCCGAGCGGAGCGGGCCGACTTTTTCTTCCCCTTCGTTTCCTGCGAAGGGTCGGCCCGCGTAGTCGAGGAATCTCTCTTCGCTTCGCCCTCTTCGCTTTGCCCTCTTCCGCTCCTCTTCCTCCCGCACCCGCTGTCATCCCGACCGCAGCGGCCGGCTTTTTCCTCCACTCGCGGATGCGAGTGCCGGCCGCGGAGTGGAGGGATCCTGGCTAGTTCTCAACATCGCCGCAAATCATTGGTAGCGCCGGCATCCCTGCCGGCTCTTGCCTTTCTCCCTCGCCCTTCCCCTCTCGTCCGCCGTCGCAGGGGCACAACACACTGTGTCCACTGGGTCAAAATCCTTCCTTCGCTTTGTGTTCGCCAATGTGTTATTCTTTTTTCAAGGAGCAAGAAACATGCGTCACAGGCGTTACGTGCGAGAGCGACCTCAGTGGGAGCACCCTATTCAGAAGGCCTCTCGGAACATGATTGCCCAAGGGATGAGGGTCGCATCGGGTGCGACTCACGACGGAAAGATGTTTCTCATTGTGAACGGCTACCGGCTCACCGAAGAAGAAACGCTCGATCTCCAGTCCCAGAGGAAGCTCACAACTTGGGACATAAGGGAGTACGACGAAAAAACGACAAGCGAAATTCAAGAAGATCTGTCACGTTCAGTCTTACTGTGAGGAGTGCAAGTACACAAAACCTGTTTCCCTGAACCGCGCTTGGCTTGCCAAAGCACTCCCTAGCGGAATTGAAATCGCAGTGGTCGGAGTCTGCGGACATTCATGGAACCTCTCCGCGCAGGAAACGCGGGACCTTCGTATGGCACTAGGAGCCGGACGTGTGTAGCGCCGCGACTTTCCTTCAAGCCTCGGCGACTGAAGTCGAGCACGCGTTGAACTGGCTACTTCAATGATTCCCCAACCGCTTGTCCGTGCAAATTTTTGGAAAGAGCAAGGATATCCAACCTTCGGTAAGTTTTGGAGCGTTTGCAATCGTCCCTTGGAGACCTTGAACAAACTCGTAGCGAATGCGAAACACGCGAATGAAGAAGTCGTACGACTTCTTTGTATCTCGACAGGGATTTCGTTCATGGACGTGTGCCTGCTCGCCAGCAACGGCAATGGACTTGGCGCGATGAAGATCGCTCGAACCTGCTTAGAGTCCGCTATCAACGCTGAATATCTGCGTCTTGAACCCAACGAATACTCGGACTTCAAGGACTGGCATTTTGTCGAGCAACATCGCAAACTCGTATTCATGCGGAAGTATAGGCCGAGCAGGGTAGCTGCTCTCGATGCCAAGCGGGTTGCCGGCGATGAAAAAATATATCAGACGGTCGAGCCGAGATTCCTTCTCCCCAACAGCAAGAAGAGATTGCGGGCATCATGGTGCAAGATCAATCTGAGCCAGCGTGCGGTAAAGGCGAAGTTCGAGCATGCGTATGATGCCGCATATCCGCTGTCGAGCGAACTCTCGCATGGTTCCTTCGGCGGACTGGTACAGCACATCGAGAGCATTGATGGCGGCGGATCACAGCTCGCGATACCACCGTCGCTTACCGGTTGTGCTCAAGCGCTACAAACCGCCCACTACTGCACGCTGCGGGCTATCGAAACCCTTGTTGAGTTAAAAGGAACGGACTCGACACCTTCGCTCGCAATGCTGAAGGACGACTACGCTCATGCGTGGCCCGAGAAGAAGAAAAAGGCAGCGGCCACGGCTTGACAGAATCGGGTCAACTGCCGACCGCCGGGTGTCCCGGCCTTTGCTCTTTCTCTCTTGCCTTCTCCGAAACGATTCTGACTTTGACTTCTACTGAGTATTGGTAAACCCTCCTCCAACTTCCCGGCCTCACCCCCCGAGCCTCCCGCACCTATCTCCCTTCCCCTCCAGCGACCTACAAGACCTACAACAAATTCCTGTTGAACCTCTTTGATAATGTCCCCTTCGGACCTCGATAAGAATGTCCCCTAGACTGCACCTTCCGTTAGGAGGGTGCCGTGAAGAGGACCGCCATGAGCACCAGGGAGTTGCGACGCGTGGAAGTTTTCGGGCAG
>JBGOVR010000120.1:0-14380 GCA_041478205.1 Candidatus Acidiferrum sp. | reverse complement strand
CCGGCCATCGCTTGCGGGTTCGGATACCCCATCATGCGGGCGTACGACGGGTTTACGTAGGTGTGTTTGCCGTCGGCGTCGATAATGGCCATGCCATTGATCGCCGAATCCATGGCCAGTGTGTTGCGATGGGCAAGCTCGGCGCTCTGAGCTTTGCGATATTCGCTGATGCCCAGCCGCGCGGCGTAACAGCTGATGGAAACGCCCAAGAGACCGAAGCCCAACGCGCGCCATTCCGGTCCCAGTTGCGCGACCACCACCAACACAATCAAAGGAGCCAACGCCAGCATCACGTGCTTCATCGCGAATGCCGGCAACGTCTTGCGTCGCAGCACCACGGCTGGCGAGGGTGTCTCCTCTGGCTCCTTCCAGCGTCCAGCCCAGGTGGCGCCCACCAGAAACGGCAACGTCCAGCCCAGGTCGTACCAGGTTCCGGTTTGCACGCCGCCAATGCCTTGCACGTAGTCCGCGATACCGCCGCCAATCGCGGTGACCGCAAGATACAGCGCCAACCCCCCGTACAACGAACGCAGCCGCCGCGTTTGCACGCTCAGCGCAAGAATTACGGCAACCGCGACTAACGACACATTGATCACGTTGTAGAACGCCTGCATGGACATCTCGACGGAGGGCGTGGCGGGACCCCGCAGAAGTTGTACGTAGTACAATCCGAAGAAAGCAGAGAAGAAAACTACCGCGACCTGCAAGGAATCCAGCAGCGTCTCCGCGTCGAAGCGCTCGGAGTCTCTTTCTTTGTCGAGAAACAGGGCAATGGCGAAGAAGATGCCTTGCAAATCAAACAGGATACGCGCGGCGGAGATCTCCGGCACTTCGATGCGCAGCCAGTTCTCGTAATACATCCATCCCAGGTTGGCCGCGCCCCAGGTAGCCATGCCCAAACCTACCAGCAGCCAAAACGGCCGGCTCAACCCGCGTCCACGCCGGGACGCCCCGAACGCCATGGCTGTGGCCCAGCCACAAGCCACGAGTTGCAGGGAGTTTGCGACCAGTGAGCCGGCCGGAGAGGTACCGAGGATCAATACTTCGCAGACGTGTAGGCCGGCGATTATAAGCGCCAAGATGGGCAGCTTGCGAGACATCCCAGGGTGGCTCCTTCTGCACAGGCGCGAGAGGTTCTGATACCGATTCTAGGTCATTATTGGCGGCAAAGCGGCGTCGTGGTCCCGAACGCAGCGCAAGACTAAACCCCGGTAATTCGACCCGCAATTCCCGATGACGTTACTCTTGGGCCACGCGATAACCCATCCTGGCGCGTCCCGATGCAAAATGTTCAGTATGGCTACCGTTGCGAGCCGCGTACGTCAAAGCGTTTCGCTTCCCGCGAAGATCGCTAAGCTCGTAGCCACTCTGGCCGAAACCAAGAAAACCAGCGCCAGTCGCGTTCTCGTGGATTTAATTGAAACCGGCCTGCAAGCCAAGGAAGCACAACACCGGCGATTTTTCGAGGTCACTGACCGTCTTGCGGAAGCCACCGATCCCGCCGAGCGCAAGCGCCTCCAAGAAGAACTCGCCCGCATGACCTTCGCGGAATAGTGCTTCTCGTGGGAGCACGGTACGCCGTGTCCGTCTTATCGTGGAAACACCGCCGCCGCGCCCGTCTCAGCCCCGTAAGGCTGCCAGCGTCGCCTTATCTTCCTTCAAACGGATACCGGTCCTGCGCCTGCACCGCCGCTGCAACGCGCCGCCGTAGCGCGATCGTATCCACCGCCGCGCGCTTCCCAAAGCGTTTCAGCACCGCCATCTGCGTCGTCAGCACATCGCCTTCGTGAACCGCCGCGATGGCGCGCTTGGCTTCGTGCTCGGCGCGTTCCGCGGCGTCCGCGATAAACACGCGCGTGGCGTCGATCATCGTTTGCGTGGCAGCCTGGCCCTTTGCCGCAGCCGCCTTTTGCGCCCGCAGCAGGCAAGACTCCATCGCGTAAATTTCCATCACTACATTGGAAAGCGCCCCGATCAACTCCTGTTCGTCGGCCAGCTTTTCGCGGAATTTTTGCACCGCGCCCCCGGCGGCCTGCAAGAACATTTTCTTGGCATTGGCCACCACGCGGCCTTCGTCCGCAAGCACGCCCTCCGGCGCTTCCTCAAACGACGGCCCCGCAAGAATTTCATCAGCCAGCTTCATCGCCGCGGGAATCAGCGCCAGTTGCCCGCCCATCGCCCGTTTCATCAACATCTGGATGATGAGCATTCGGTTGATTTCGTTGGTGCCTTCAAAAATCCGATTGATGCGCGAATCCCGGTACGCCCGGCACACCGGATAGTCCTCGTGGAAGCCGTAGCCGCCAAAGATCTGCACCCCTTCATCCACAACGTAGTCGAGCATTTCGCTGCCATACACCTTGGCAATCGAACTTTCGATGGCGTACTCCTCCAGCACCTTCATCGTGCTTTGAATCTTGTCCCCTCCCGAAGCCGAAGCTGCCGCCATCGCAGTGTCGATATTCCCCGCGCTGCGATACACCATCGACTCCACCGCAAAGATCTGAATGGCCATCTCCGCGAGTTTTTCCTTCATCAGTCCAAAATCGCCGATCTGCTTCCCGAACGCTTTCCTCTCCTTCGTGTACTTCGACGCCGTCGTCATCACGTGCTTCGAGCCGCCCACGGCGGAAGCGCCAAGAGTGAAACGTCCGGCATTCAGAATGTTGAACGCCACGATGTGCCCGCGCCCGATTTCGTGCAGCACGTTCTCCTTGGGCACCTTGCAGTTCTCCAGGAAGATCGGCGTCGTCGAGCTTCCGTGTATGCCCATCTTGTGTTCTTCATTCCCGGGCTTGAAGCCGGGGAACGTGCGCTCCACGATGAATGCCGTGAATTTCTCGCCATCGACCTTCGCGAAGACGATGTACACATCCGCGAAGCCGCCGTTGGTGATCCACATCTTCTGGCCGTTCAGGATGTAATGCGTGCCTTCCTTGTTCAACTCCGCGCGCGTCAGCGAATTCTGCGCGTCCGAACCCGCCTGCGGCTCCGACAAACAGTACGCCCCGATCAGTTCCGCGGTGGCCAGCTTCGGCAAATACTTCTTCTTCTGCTCTTCCGTTCCGAAATAAACGATCGGCAAGGTCCCAATGCCCGCGTGCGCCCCGTGCGTCACCGCAAACCCGCCGTAAATCGATAGCTTCTCCGTCAGCACCGTGGTGGCGATCTTGTCCAGCCCGGCCCCGCCATACTGCTCCGGAACGCCGCCGCCCATCAGCCCCAGTTCGCCGCCCTTCTTCACCATCTCCACCATCAAACCGGGCTTCTTGTTTTCGAGTTCCTTCACGAACGGCATGACTTCCTTGATGACAAACTCCTCGGCGGTCTGACCGATAAGCTTCTGGTCGTCGGTAAGATCGGCGGGAGTAAACACGTCCTGCGCCAGCGGCGACTCCAGGAGAAAACTTCCGCCCTTCGCAGCGGTCTTCGTTACGGTTGCGGTAGCCATCGATTTCTCCTTCTTGTGGGTGGCTCGAGATGAGGGGTTGCTGTTACTTCGCTAAACGATTCTACGCCCGCTTCCGAGCAGTGGCAATTCCCGTGACGACGCACACGATCTTCTCTGCGACCTCTGTGCTCCGGCCTCTGTAAACTCTGTGTTAATTCCTCTCTTAAATCCTCAAGCATGTCCCCCCCAAAAGGCTATAGAACAAAAGTCCTAACAGACGTTCCATGTTGCCACTACATCCGGATCCGGCACATGATACAAATATTCATCATTCGGAAATGACCATTGCCATCATTCTTCTCCTCGGGCTTGCGGTCGGCGTGCTTGTCGGCCTGCTGGGCATCGGCGGGGGTGTCGCCCTCGTTCCGGCATTGGTCTACCTGCTGCACATGGACCAGCA
The DNA here is from genome assembly GCA_041478205.1 of Candidatus Acidiferrum sp. Lineage (GTDB taxonomy): Bacteria > Acidobacteriota > Terriglobia > Acidiferrales > UBA7541 > Acidiferrum. Next base: position 10,529 of record JBGOVR010000120.1, on the reverse strand, counting down.
CCTCGCCCAGGGTACGTCGCTGTTGATTCTCCTTCCGCCCGTCGGGCTTGGTGCCTTGCGCCAATACTGGAAGCAAGGGCACGTGGACGTGCGTGCAGGAATTCTCTGTGCGACGGGAATGTTAGCCGGTGGCTACGTGGGCGGTTTGATTGCCATCCCCATGCCCGCGCGCCACCTAAAAGCGCTCTTTGGCTGTTTCTTGATGCTCGCGGCATTCCTTCTTTGGAGAAAGACGCAGGAAGACAGGCTCCAGGAAAGCACCCCAACGGAGGAGACGACCCGGTGACAGAGAACGGGCGGCGGAGCATCGGGATTTTTGCGACCGCCTGTGTCTGCGGGGTCGCATCGGGACTATTCGGCATCGGCGGTGGAGTTCTCTTGGTGCCGCTCCTTGTATTGCTCTTCGCCTTCAGCCAGCATCGCGCGCAAGGTACGAGCTTGATCGCTCTCATTCCACCGACCGGTCTGCTCGCTTTCCTCGCTTACGCAAGAGTCGGCTATGTTTCCTGGAAAACGGGATTGCTTCTGATCCCTGGAGTTGTTGTTGGCGGTGTCGTTGGCGGCGCCTTGGCAAAACGCATCCGTCCGCGCCGCATGCGGCAAATTTTTGCCGCGGTGATGTTCGCCGTCGGTGCCTGGCAAACGCTAGCCGCGTGGCGGCACTAGGGTCCCCAGAAAACTCACCGGCATCGCCCCCACTCATGGCTTTGCTCCGCTGGCGGAATCCTTGAAGGAAACCAGCAGGAAGCTGGACTTCGTTCCGAGAAAATCCACGACTTTGCGGTCCGTGCCCGCGGGCAGCCACTGGATATCGCCGTCGTGCAAGAACGAGATGTGCTGGCCGCCGAGATTCACATCCAGATTCGCGTTGCTGAGCGCGATGAGAAGGCTGTTGAGTTTGGGCGCGTCCTCGACGTAGTCCCTTCCTCCCGCGACCTTGATCTGGTCGATGCGCATTTCCTCCGTTTCAAAACAAGGGATCTCGTCCTCGGCGGCTTCCGGAGAATTCTTTTTGCCTGCGGCGGCCTGCTGCGGACACGCGAGAGGTCCTTCGATGACTTGTTTGCAGAGATTGCGAGCGATGCCCTGTGGGCGCAGGAATTCGACGGTGATATTCCAGAAGGGAAGTCCGGAATCGGTGCGGACGAGATGGGAATAGCGTTCGGAAAAATAGCGGGTTTCGTCTTGCAACGTTAGGCGCGTTTCGGGTTTGCCGCTAACAACGTTGACGAGATCGGCGCGCCCGAGAGTCACGCCGATGTAGGGAAGATCGTGCTGATGCAAAAGCGTGGCATCGAGCGGCGGAACCAAAACGTTGTAGACATTCACGAAATCGTTCTTCAGAACGAGACGGTGATGCGGCTCGTTCTTGATGGGGACGGGTGCGGCCGGCGCGGCGGAAACTTGGTTGCTGGTATTCGACCCGGGCGTTTGCGCGCGAACAGCGGAGCACAACAGCAACGCGCACAACAAGCAGAGAACCGTTAGCAATGGTGGCGACGTTCGTTGTCGAACCATCACAGGCGCTCGAAGATGCCGGCGGCACCCATACCCCCGCCGATGCACATGGTGACCATGCCGTAGCGCGCGTTTTTGCGCTGCAAATCGCGAATCAGCGTGGCGGTGAGCTTTGCTCCGGTGCAGCCAAGCGGGTGGCCGAGGGCGATGGCGCCGCCGTTGGGATTGACGCGAGCGGCGTCGAGGCCCGCTTGCTGAATGACCGCGAGGGATTGCGCGGCAAAGGCTTCGTTGAGCTCGATGACGGCGATGTCATTGAGCGAAAGGCCTGCGAGTTTGAGGGCCTTCGGAATGGCGAAGACTGGGCCGATGCCGAACTCTTCGGGCGGGCAGCCCGCGGTGGCGTAAGCGACGAAGCGCGCGAGCGGCTTGAGGCCCAGCGACTTGGCGCGCGTGTCGCTCATGATGACGGTGGCGGCGGCGCCGTCACTCATGGGCGAGCTATTTCCGGCGGTGACCGTGCCCTTTACATGAAATGCCGGCTTGAGCTTCGCGAGGACTTCAAGAGAAGTGTCGGCGCGGGGGAGTTCGTCGGTGTCGAAGACAAAGATTTGCGTCGCGGACTTGGGCGCGGATTTCGGTTTGGAGGAAGCGCCGTTGCCGTTGGGCACCGCGGTGATTTTGACTTCGACGGGGATGGTTTCGTCTTTGAAATTTCCGGCGGCGATGGCGGCGAGGGCTTTTTTGTGCGAGTCCGCCGAGAATTGATCCGCCTGCTCGCGGATGATTCCGAATTTGCGAGCGATGTTTTCCGTGCCGAGTCCCATGTTGATGTAGGCGTCCGGATAGTGGTCGACGAGCCAGGGATTCGGAGAGATTTTGTTGCCGCCCATGGGAACCAGGGACATGGATTCGGTGCCGCCGGCGATGATGACTTCCGCGGAACCGGCGCGAATGCGCTCGCCAGCGAGCGCGATGGCCTGCAGGCCGGAAGAGCAGAAGCGATTGATGGTCATCGCGGAAGTTTCGACCGGAAGACCCGCGCGAAGGGCAGCGATGCGCGCGACGTTCATGCCTTGCTCGCCTTCGGGCATGGCGCAGCCGAGGATCACGTCGTCGATTTCCTTGGGGTCCAGGCCGGGAACGCGAGCGAGTGCCTCCTTGATCGCGAGCGCCGCGAGATCGTCGGGCCGGGTGGAGCGCAGCGAACCTTTATGGGCGCGGCCCACCGGAGTGCGCACGGCGGAGACGATGACGGCTTCAGGCATGGTGTACCTCCGAAGGAAAAGCCCGCGGTCTGACCCTTCGCTGCTCAGGGCAAGGGAGGGCGGCTACAGAGACCGCGGCTACAGCGGGCGACCAAACGCTTTCCCATTGTTGGGCGCTCTGCACGGAATTGCAAATCATGGACACCACACCCTACCTCGGGCCGGCGAAGGCAACGCTCAAGCCTTTGCCTATCGGAACCACTACGTGCTGAAGCCGCTTCAAGCATTTAACCATGGCGAGATAGTCCGCAATTTCCGCGGGATGCGAGAAGACGTTGTCCGCCAGAATCAGGGCTGCCGGAGCGAGTTTCGGCAGAAGCAGAGTCAGTTGATCAGGTGCACTCTTTCTATCGGCGTCGAAGAACACGAAGTCAAACGGCCCGGGAAGCGTTTTGACCACTTCGGTGGCGTCTCCGAAACGCAGATCCACACATTCCAAGAGTCCGGCCCTCGAGAGATTTTCCCGCGCCAGCTCTTGTTTCTCTTGGCTCCGGTCGATGCTGGTGACGCGGCCACCTGCCGGGCCGATCGATGCGGCGAGCCAGATGGTGCTGTAGCCGTTCGAGGTGCCAATTTCCAGGGCGCGCCTGGCACCGGAGCTGCGGGCCAGGATGCTCACGAACTCCGCCGTTTCGGGCTCCAGATTCAGGAGCTTGCGGGAGTGCTCGGTCTCCACGGCGTCGTGGGTTGCGGCGTGTTCTTCGAGACTCTTGAGCAAGGTGCGGAGCTCGGGGGTCATGGGAGTTAGTCTAACCGAGGAGTAGAGGAGTGGAAAAGTGAAACGGTATAACGGTGAAAGCGGCCATTGGCAGAGGCTAATTACGGTGCGAGGTGACCCAAACGCGGGCGGCGGAGATGATTTCCGGGGTGCCCCCACTTGTCGAGGTTACACATGGGCCCTTGCTTGTCGGTGCGTGATTTGCGCAATTTCTGAGCGTACGGGCTTTTGGCTTTTCCTCTCCTTCTTGCCGCGCCCTATTCTTAAGATTTCCCGCTTTCCCGCCCGGATCTCCATCTCTTAATTTCCGCACCTCAGCACCTCAATCCCCAGTCTTTTCAACACTTTCCCGCTCCATTCGAATGATGGCGAATAAATAACTTGACAAAAATACTATTTTATGCTATTTCTTCCTGTGTATATCAAGTCAGGTCCCCGCATGTTTACGCTAAGCCTCGAAGGGCTCCTCTCCCTTCCCACGCTTCCCGAATCCGCCGGCCCAAGCGCCGTTCTCGCCTCTAGCACTGAATCTCTAACTTCCGATGTCCGAAATCACGAGCTAACCCCCACCGAATCATACTCTTGTGCAAAAACCAGTGGCGAGGGGAGCGAACCCTACCAAAAACTCCACGAATCTGCCTCCAACGTTGCAATGTGCCAACCTGTAGACGTACCAACGGTTCCTGTCCATTGCTCCCAAGTGAGCGTCACTCACCAGTCGCCACTAAGCCTTTTAGAATCCGCACTTCCGCAAAATACGTCCGTAACTCCTTTAGAATCCGCACTTCCAAAAACAAAGGACTTAAAGTCCTTTAGAATCCGCACTTACAAAAAAGGTGGGGGGAGGGGGGGAATTGTTAACTAGAAATCCCAAGAAGGATTTCCACCCCGAGGAAACATCGCGACCGAGGGACCTTTCCTGCTACCCGACGAGGATAGCCGGGCCGAGCGCCCGCACCTACCTGTGCGTGGGCTTGCGGGGGATGAAGATTGTGCCGGGGGGATCGACGTTGAACTTTTTGGAGTAGTTGCCTTGGTTGATGGCGATGCCGACGCGGCCACGGGAGTCGATGTAGAGAAGGGAATCGCCTACGGGGACATCCATGAATGTTTTGACGTACGGGATGGTGACGGGTTTCTTGTTGATTTGCAGGGTGACTTTGTCGCCGAGGTTGTAGGCGAGCTTCTGGAAGTCGTCGATGGGAATATCGGTGACCAGCGAGCCGAAGGGATCATCGAGGCCGATGATCTCGCCTTCGATGCCTTTGCCGGTGGTGGTGGAGGTTTTGGTGGTGAGGCGCACGAGTTGCGGAACCACGGGGCCGACGAGAGTGAAATCCCATCCGGCGGCGAGATGGGCGGCGGCGGGAGAAAAGATGTCGCGGCCGTGGAACGTGGAAGAGAGCGGCGCTTGAATCATCCAGTTCGGGCTGGTGATTTCGCGGGCGGAATCAAGGGCGTCGCGTTCGAGGACGGGAGTGATCAAACCGTTGTCCGGGAGGACGAAGTATTGGCCCTTCTTCGATTTCACGATGACGGCTTTGCGCGAGGTGCCGACGCCGGGGTCGACCACGACGAGAAAGACGGTGCCGGCGGGGTAGTACGGAGTGACGCCATAGAGGAAGCGCGAGGCCTCTTCGATGGAAAATGGAGTGACCTGGTGGGTGATGTCGGTGAGGCGCGCAGCCGGCGCGATGCCGAAGATGACCGCGCGGCAAATGGCGACAGCGTCGTTGGCGGTGCCGAAGTCGGTCATGAAGACGATGGTGGGGCGGGCGTCGGAAGCGGGCTGCGGCGCTGGCGAAGAATCTTTTTGGGCGGGCTGCTGAGAGCAAGCCGCGCTGAAGAGCACGAGAGCGAGTACTGGAATAACGAGCCGACAAGTCCGCGAGATCATCGTTTCTCCTGAAAATCTAAGTGCTTTTTTGGGCCGAGCGAGCTAACGGGCCGGCGATTCCAGTCTGGCGCCGTCGTTAACGGGCGGCCGGACGGTAACGTCGACAGCGCCGCGTGGCGGCTTGCGGGGACAAAAGGAAAAAATTACAAGCGAACGTGCGCATCACCCTGAGGGGACAGAGTATACATGAGGGTGGAAGGGCGTGTCTGCAAGATGCGGTGGCCATGGGCCGAGGGCCCAGAAAGCAGTGTGGCTTCACGTGGTGGATTTCAGTAAGCTGGAATGTCTTTAGCCTTTGTCAGGAAGAATCAATTAGTAATCCCGTTCGTGTACGGGCCCCAGCCCAATTGTGCAGGAAAAGCCAGATAAAGGAGAACAACTATGCGCCGAAGTGTCTTTTTCGGAGTGGTTTCTTGTTTGCTTGGGCTGAGTGTGCGAGCCGATCAAGTGACATTGAAGAACGGCGACCGATTGACGGGAACGATTGTGAAGTCCGACGCCAAAACGATGCTCATCAAGACGGAATTGGCGGGCGAGGTGAACGTACTGTGGGAGGCGGTGACATCGATCGTTTCATCGCAGCCGCTGCATTTGGCGTTGAAAGATGGGCAGACCGTGGTGGGCACGGTGACAACTGCCGACGGAAAGCTGGATGTGGCCACCAAGGAAACTGGCGAAGTGGTGACGCCCAAGGAGGCAGTCGTCACCGTGCGCGACGACGATGAGGAAAAGGCCTACGCCGCGGAAATGGACCGGTTGCGGAATCCGCACCTGACCGATTTCTGGAGCGGCATCCTGGATACGGGACTCAGCGTGACGCGCGGGAACTCGGCGACGCTGGCCTACAATCTGTCCGCGAAGGCGGCGCGGGTGACGAGCCGCGACAAGATCTCCGTGTTCTCGACGGCGGTGTATGCGTCAGACGACACGACGCCGCCAAGCCGGACGACGGCGCACGCGATTCGCGGAGGAATCCGCGGCGACCTGAACGTCAGCGAACGGTTGTTCGTCTTCGGCTTCACGGATTTTGAATACGATCAGTTTCAGGACCTGGACCTGCGCAACGTCCTGGGCGGCGGGCTGGGCTATCACGCGATTAAGACGAAGAACACGACCTTCGACGTGTTCGGTGGCGGGGATTACGAGCAAGAATATTTTTCGGCCATTCCGGCCTTTCCGACCGGGCTGACTCGGAAGACAGGAGAGGCGGTGCTGGGAGAAGAGTTGGACAGCAAGCTCAACGGCCGGACGACGCTAAGCGAAAAGCTGTCGCTTTTCCCGAATGTGAGCAACACGGGGGAGTATCGTTTTCAATTTGACACGACTGCGGCGACCAAACTCAAGGCTTGGTTAAGCTGGCAGGTGACTTTTAGCGACCGCTACCTGAGCAATCCACTGCCGGGGCTCAAGAAGAATGACGTGCTGCTTTCGACGGGCTTACGGTTGACATTTGGCAAGGGAGCGTTCTAGATGTAACCCGCAGGCGGGTGCCGATAATTCTGATTCGTTTAAGGAGGCAGCGATGGGAATACTTTGGTGGATCGTCGTGGGGCTCATCGCCGGGTTTCTTGCAGGCAAAGTGATGAAGGGCAGTGGGTTCGGAGTGCTCATGGATATCGTCGTTGGGATCGCCGGAGGAATCCTCGGAGGGTTTGTTTTCGGGCTTCTGGGGATCTACTCGGGCAGTCTGATCGGGTCGATCGTGGTGGCGTTTGTGGGAGCGGTGATTCTTATCTGGATCGTTAGGCAACTGAAGAAATCCTAAGTTCGGTTTGGTGCAAAAAAGGCAGCCGCACCGGTGTGGCAAGTATCTCTGCACCACCGGCGCGGTTTCCTTTTGAAATTAGTTCGTGACGCTGGCGACTGGGTGAGTGACCAGGAACCAGTCGACCGTGGGCGCGCGCAGGTACTTCAACTGCGTACGCGTGGCCTCCGCCGCGGCGGTGTCACCAAGCTTTTCTTGAGCGAGCGCGAGTTGCTGGACCGCCAGGGCGGAATGCGGATCGCTGGAAAGTTGATCCGCCGCGTCGGGAAAGGCGCCTTTCGCAAACGAAAGATAGCCCTGCGCGGATTCATAGTTGCTCTCGGAGAGCTCCAGCTTGGAGATGGCTTCCTTGGCGGCTTCGGGAAAACCGCCGAGGGCGGCAGCGCGCGCTTGTTCCTTGCGAACGGCGGCCAAGCAGAGGATGCGGTCCGGCTCGCTGATGGCGGTCACAGGCTTTTGCAAGAGAGCTTCCAGGCCGCGGAGTTGGTTGAGCTCGGTGCTGGTATCGCCGGAAAGGAGCGCGCGGGCAAAACCGACTTCGTATTCCTCGTAGGAGTCCTTCTGCTTGCGGGCTTCGCTTTGCAGCGCTTCCAGCTCCTTGCGGCCTTGTTCCGGCTGACCTTCCCAGAAATAGACCAGCGCTTTTTGATATTGAGCGTGCAGACGATCGCGCGAATTCGTGGCCATGGGGAGGACTTTGTCATATTCGGCGCGCGCCCGGGCGTAGTCACCCATCAATGTATAGGTGTCGGCGAGACCGAGCTGCGCACTGACGAAATTGGTGATGATCTTCAAGGCGGCGGCGTAATGCTCGATGGAGCCTTGATCGTCGCCGGCGAAACGCAGAACTTCGCCGAGAGAATCTTCTGGATTGGGCTGATTCGGCTGCAGAGCGGCATAGCGTTTGAGAAAGGCGATGGCTTTGGCAGGGTCGGGGTTTCCGGTTTCGATGTAGGCGTAGCCCAGCATGTTCAGGGCCGGCGGGAAATTCGGATCGATCTGGAGTATTTTCTCAAACATTTTTCGCGCGCGGTCGTAGTCCTGCTGGAAATAGAGCCATTCGGAAGTGAGGTACAAGACGTGCTTGTCGTTCGGCAGGCGCGCGAGGAGATCGTTCATGGCGCCGATGGCCGGAAGCATTTCGCCTTGCTGCACGTCGATCATCCAGTTGGCGAGAAGCTGTTCTTCCGGTGCGGCGCGAGCAGCGAGAGACTTGGCGTGTTGGAGTGCGTCGGCGGAAGGCTGTCCGCGATGTGCGGCGTAGGACCAGACGGCAAACGCCAGGGCGAAGTGAGAATCTTTCGCTGCGGCCTTGTGAGCGGTGGCTACGGACATGTCGAGAAGCCCATTTTCGTATTGATCGAGGGCGGTCTCGAGAAGTTTGCGGGCGTCATCGGAACGCGTGGCGACCGGCAAAGTGCCGAAGAGCTGCTGCCGGTGGACAATCGGAGCGATCGGGGGAGCAGCGGCTTCCTTGCGCGCGGTTTCTTCGACGTGAGCGGCGGGCTGTTGCGCCCAAGCCTGGGCCCCGAAGATCGAGGGAAAAATGAGCAGCAAAAAGCGCGCGGAAAAGCGATTCATGAGAATACACTCCCTGTACAGAAATAGAAGTTGGACGACCCGTACCAAGCCAACGTAGCGCGTGCGGCAAGAATGGGGATACTGGCCCAACGGACAGGTGTGCTTGTTGTTGAAGCGTACGGTTAGACACAAGGTGCGAAACACGCACTTGTGCCGGCTCTAGCAGATGCTGATACTTCGGGGTGACTCTTCCGAAAGGTAATGTGGCAACAATGAACCGAAAAACAAAAAGCCAGCGGCTGTGCTTCGCAGCTGCTTTGTTCCTGGCGGGTATTCTGGCGTTCCCGGCGCTTGCGGCCATGAAGAGCCTGGCGGTGGTGATGGCTGCGGGAAGCAAGCTGCAAGACGTGCCGATGGCGGAGCTCGTGAAGATGTGCAAGGGCACGCAAAAAGCATGGTCCGACGGACGGAGTTTCACGCTGGTGATGAAAGATCCGGAGGCGCCGGAAATGCACGTTGCGGTGCAGAAGCTGTTCGGGATGGCGCCGGGCGATCTGAAGGCGTCCTTCGCGAAGCTGAATGAGTCCCGGCAAGTGGTGAGGGTGGTGGACAACGACGAAGATCTGCTGAGGACCGTGGAAGCAACACCGGGCGCGGCGGGAATCGTAGACGTGTACTCGATCAATAGCGCGGTGAAAGTGCTGCGCATCGACGGCAAGCTGCCGTTCGACGTGGGCTACGTGCTTAAAGGGAATTAGAGGGCGCCGCAGAAGGAAAGCATCTCCGCCGCATTATTCCATCGATCGCAAATCTTTGCAGTGAAACTCACTTAAATGCTCCAGCGTATGAGTCCGGCGCTACCTACTGCGCCGGGGGTGTCGGCATGCGCAGGGAGCGCAGAGCGGCGTAGGCGAGGACTACGACCGCGATTCCGAGAGCGAGCCATAGCAAATTGGGGTGGCGCTCCGTGTAGGGCCGAGGGTCGGCGTAGTTGGTGGTGGCCTCTTCGGAGCCGAGCTTTACGATCGGCAATACTTTCTTCTCGCCGAAGATGCGCGCCAAATCATATTGGGGCGAAGAAGCCCTATCGTTGCCATAAATCAGCCTGTAGGTACGAGCCGGCTCAGCACGAAATGTGACTCTGCGCTCGATGCCGCGAAGTTCGAGACGGACATTCGGCAGCGGCCGGTCGTTTCCATCAACGATGTCAACACGCCAGAAACGGGCGAAAGCTTCTGGAAAATTGATACGCAGTGATTCCTTCAGCTTGCCCGACTGGTGAAAACGATAGATTTCGCCGGCCGCGCGGAAACTCCATTCCTTTCCATCGTCGCTGGTGCTGATGCGGACGGCTCGATAGAATTCGGGCTGGTCGGTCGATACGTCCAACTCGCTCACCGGGAGGTTGGGCGTGCCGAGGTCGGTGGCCCAGCGGCTCTCGGTGCCGTCGGGGGATTTTTCCTGCGAAAACGCGTTAGGCAAAGCGATGCGCGGGGGCTCCGAGCCGGAACAGGAAAGCACCTCGACGTCGTCGACGGGGAATTGCCGGTCCGGATCGAAGATCCGCAGCCGGAGGTAACGCGGATTGGAGTAACCCTCAAATTGAATGGAGTGGTTGCCTTCGAGGCCGCGCTTGCGAAAACGGGAGATCGGGGAGCGGGCGTCTATAACGCGCCATTGGTGCGCATCGTCGCTGACGGAGGTTTCGACCCAAAACATGAAGTCGGCTTCCGGCGTAGAAATGCGATAGGTGTTGAACCAGGGTTCCGCTTGGAACTGCTGGAGGGTCGCGCCATGGCTTTCATCGTGAGGGGGCCGATCCGTCACGCGGACAACGACCTGCGTGAATTGGCCGGCGACGAAGCTGCGCTCGAGAATGTGGGAAGGGAGCGTCTCAGTTTT
>JBGOVR010000221.1:0-5675 GCA_041478205.1 Candidatus Acidiferrum sp. | reverse complement strand
CGATCAACGACTTTAATCCGGCGGCATTTAACAGCCTGGTCTCCCAACTCGTGGCGCTGACGCGGCAGGTCGCTCCGCAGGCCGCAGTCAACACGGCCAACACCAATGCTGCGAACGCGAACGCTACCCAACCAAATGCCGGCGGCCTCCAGGTTCAGGAACTACGGATTCGCTTCTCAGGCGTGCCAGCGCAAGGCACCCTCGGCGGCACGAACAACGGCACGGGCGGAACAGGCAACGTCAGAACGCCCGGCCCCAACATCGGCCCATTCCCGGTGTCCGCTTTCACTCTGCAAGTCGAAGAAGTGCGACTGAGCTTGACCGACAATAACGGGCACACCGTTCGTGTGCGCGCGCCAGCGGAGGCAGTCAACGCAAATCCGCCCGCAAGCGGAAATCAGGCGCCCGCACAAACCAGGGCGGCCACGGCGTAAGAGTTCGCATCGCGCCGTAGATGCCGCCGGCCTAGCCCGACCCGAGGTGCGCCAGCGCGGGGCACCTCGGGAAGATTTTCCCCATGGTATTCTCACGCTGACTAGCCTCGCCTTGACGGTGTTCGCCTAATCACTTAGTGTCTTTTGTCTGCGATGAAGTCCCACGCAACAACGTGGATGTTTGTGCTGAGCCTGGCCGTGGCGTTGCCACTGGCAATGGCTCCCGATGCGCGCGGGCAGGCGGCCGCGGAGTATCGCGCTCATCCCATGAACAACGAACGCTGGCCGCAGCAGGCGGTGCGGGCAGCGCGCGGCATGGTCGCGACGGATGAGGAACTCGGCTCGCAAGCCGGCGCGGAAATCCTGAAGCGCGGCGGAAACGCCGTGGATGCCGGTGTGGCCGTGGCCTTCACGCTGGCGGTGGTCGAGCCGGCCGCGGGCAATATCGGCGGCGGCGGATTCATGCTGGTGCGGCTGGCCGACGGGCGCACAAATTTTTTGGACTATCGCGAAGTGGCGCCGGGTAAAGCCACGCGGGACATGTACATCGGCCCAGACGGCAAGCTGGATAACGATGCGTCCGTGATCGGCTACCGGTCCGTAGCCGTGCCGGGAACGGTCGCAGGCCTCGAACTCGCCCTAAAGACTTACGGCAGCCTGAAACTCGCCGATGTCATGGCGCCTGCCATCCGGCTGGCGGAACAAGGCTTCCCCGTAAGCGAAAAACTCGCACGGGAACTCGAAGAAGAGCGGCCGGAGTTGCAGCGCTTCTCGGTGAGCCGGCGGATTTTTCTGAAGGATGGCCAAATGTTGCGCGCGGGAGACACGTTGCGGCAGCCCGAGCTGGCCGCGACGCTGAAGCGCATCGCAAAAAATGGCGCGGCGGAGTTTTATCGCGGCCAGACCGCGCGAATGATCGTCGATGATATGGCGCGCTCGGGCGGAATCATCACGCTGGAGGATCTCGCTCATTACACGACGAAGATTCGCGAAGTGTTGCACGCAAAATATGAGAGTGGCGGGCACGCCTGGGAAGTGCTGACCTCGCCACCACCCAGCTCGGGCGGAGTGGCCATCATCGAAGCGCTCAACATGCTGAAGGATGTGCCGTTGAAGGGCTGGGATGACCTGGAAAGCGTGCACATGGTCGCGGAAACGATGCGGCGCATTTTTGCGGACCGCGCCGCGTATCTCGCCGACCCCGACTTTTCGAACGTGCCGGTGGCTGGGCTGACGGACTCGTGCTACGCGAAGGAGCTCGCGGCCACCATCGATCCGCAGCACGCCGCTTCCAGCAAAGTAGTGCGCGCGGGAAATCCGCACACCTGCGCGGCATCTTCCACGACTCCCGCACCGCAAACGCTGGTGAGTCTGGGCGAAGGGCCGCACACCACGCACTTCTCCGTCGTGGATGTGGCAGGAAACGCCGTGGCCAGCACCTACACGCTGAACGACAGCTACGGCTCGCACGTGACCAGCGCCGCGGGATTTTTGCTCAACGACGAGATGGACGACTTCACCACGCAGCCCGGCGTGCCCAATGCGCTGTTCGGATTGATCCAATCCGACGCCAATGCCATTGCGCCGGGTCACCGTCCACTGAGTTCCATGACGCCCACGATTCTGCTGCGTGACGGTAAGCTGAGCTTCGTAACCGGTTCGCCCGGCGGGCCAACGATTATTTCCGCGACGCTGCTCAGTGTGATCAACTGGATGCGCCTGGGCATGGATGCGCAGGCAGCCATCAATGCCCCGAGATTCCACCACCAATGGCTTCCGGACCGCATCCTCATGGAAGAAAATTTTCCAGAAAGCATGGAACAGGCATTGCAAGCACGCGGCTTCACAACAAGACGCCGTGGCCATATCGGCCTGGTGAACGCCATCGGGATCGATCCCCAAACGGGAGAGCGCCTGGGCGCGGCCGATCCTCGCGACAACGGCGCCGCGGTTGGATATTGAGTTTTATGGAGTGCGGGAGCTTGCTCCCGCTTTTTTCGGTGAAAAGTCCGGCAAGCAAATGTTTCGCCAAGGCACTCGCCCGGGCCGTCCCCAGCAGCAAAGGGGCGGCAAGGCGCCGCACTCCATACGCCGCATGGCGCGGCGCGTGCGCAGGACCGCACAATCCTAGAAGGAGCTAGTCACCCGGCTATGCAAAGACTCCTGTCCACTTATCTCTTCATCTCCCGCAAGCTCACGCGCGATGTGCTGGGCCAAATCTCTGGAGCAGGCTTTCAAGGCATCGAGATTTTCTGCTCGCGCAGCCACTTCGACTACGCCACCAAGACGGAAGTACGCGAAATGGCGATGGCGTTGAGCGATCATCGTTTGTCGCTGGCGTCGCTGCACGCGCCCACCAGCCGCGATCTCAGCGCCACCCGCGAAGGCGGCCAGCCGCTCTCCATCTGCGAAGTCGAGCGCGTCCGCCGCATCGAGGCCATGGACGAACTGAAGCGCGCCATCGACGTGGCCGACGAACTTCCGTTCCCCAGAATGATTTTCCACATGGGCGGCACGCGCGAGACATCCGATCCGCGGAAACGCGATGCGGCCTTCAGCTCGCTCGAGCATTTGATCCTGCACGCGCGCCACACCGGCGTGACCATCTGCGTCGAGAACACCACCAGCGAGATGGGTGATCCGGCGTATCTGCGCTCCTTCGTGGACGAAACGCGCCTCACCGGCCTGCGCTTCAATTTCGATATCGGCCACGCGCATCTCGCCGATGGCCCGGCAGAGGAACGCGTCGAAAAGGCCTTCGCACCGCTGCGCGAGTTAGTCGCGGGCGTACACGTCCACGACAACCACGGCGAAAAGGACGAGCACCTGCCACCCTACGACGGCACCATCGACTGGCCGGCTGCGACAAAAATCCTGAAGACTTCGCCGGATGGAAATTTGCCGCTGGTCCTGGAGCTAAAGGAAAAAACCGGCCCCGAAGCGCCCAGCGCATCGGAGCAACTGGAAGCCGCGCGCAAGGCCATGGACCGCTTCGAAGAGGAGTGGGGGTAGCCCACGCCACGCGCACGTCAGCCCATCTGCGTTCTACCAAGGGAAAAACTTGATGCGACCACTTTATGGATACGTCTTGTCGTTCGCCATCGCTTTCGGTTTGTTTGGCATGGGAGATGTTCTTGCCCAGACCGACGCCAAGGATTCTCCGGCCAAGGAGAAAAGCGCCCCGCCCAATCCGACGGGCCCGACCTTCAGCGTCGATGAGGGCGATTTGCACACACCCGCCACGCTCATCGCTTACGGAGACATGCGCTTCACCGACCCGGAGAACCACGAGGCCAGCAATCCCGCAGCACGGCAAGCCTTGGTCGCGCGCATCGCCGAGGACGAGCCCGACGCCATCCTCTTGAATGGCGATGTGCCCTGGCACGGTGGCGACAAGAGCGATTACGCCGTTTTTCAGACGGAGACCGCGGTCTGGCGAACCAGCCACCTGCGGGTCTATCCAGCGCTCGGCAATCACGAGTTCAGCCGTTGCAAGGTTCCGCAGTGTCTGGAAAATTGGTGGACCACTTTTCCGGAACTCCGCGATCGCCGCTGGTATTCCGTCGCCCTAGGCCGCCAGCTCTATGCCATCGCTCTCGACAGCGACACGTCCCTGTTGCCCGGCAGCGATCAGCGCCAATGGCTCGAAGCGCAGGTTTCTTCGTTGCCGGCAAGCGTCCGCTTTGTGCTAATCGCCATGCACCACCCGCCGGTCGCCGACATCCAGAAGAATTTCAACATCGACCACAATCCTCGCCCCAACGAAATTTCTTTGGCGGACTACCTCAAAGCGGCCGCGGCCACGAGCAAAGCAAACTTTCTCGTCAGCGCCGGCCACATCCACAATTACGAGCGCGCCATCCAAGACGACGTCGTGTACCTCGTATCCGGCGGCGGCGGAGCTCATCCATATCCTGTCGAGCGTACGCCGAGCGACCTTTACCAGGACAACGACTTCCCCAATTTTCACTACGTGAAGTTTGTCCTGGAGGGCAACACATTGAAGGGCACGATGTACCGGCTCGATCTGGATGCCGCTACGCCCACATGGGAAGCCAAGGACTCGTTCGAGCTTCGCGCAAAATAGCGATCGCGCGCCCTGCGATGCGGATTTGCGCCCGCAGGAAACGGGTATTTCTCTTCGGCTTCAAAATGCGCCGCCCCTTTTCGTTAATGGGGCGTCAGCTAGGGCCGCTGTTCTTTCTCAGTCCGCCGCCAGCGAAACAACGCACTCTTTGTAGATACCAGCGCCCATCTCGCTTTGCGGGAAGATTTCGTGCTGGGCGATCCATTGATAGGACCTCTCAAACATTTCCTTGGTGTAGGGCTCGAAAACAAGCCGTTCACCAGGACCCCAGCGGCGGGTATCCATGGCCTCGTGAAACCGCTCCGGAAACTCTTTCTTGTAGTAGTGGGTATGGAGCTCGGGGCGGAGATCGATATCGCCCTGCGCCTTCCGCAGCGCCCGGAAGTACTTGCGGACGTCCTCCGGGTCCGGCTCGTGAGTAATCATGGAAGCCATCATAAACGTGGTATCGATAATTTTCCGGAAGCCAAGCTGCTCCATAAAGTAGTACGGGCCACTGAAAAGCGAAGCTGCCGGGATTTTTCGATCGATCAGCAACTCCATGCGCTTGAATAAGAGCCCGTCGGCGAATGACAGCTGGATGTCCGATGGCTTCAGGTATTGCTCGAGCGACTGGATCGTCGAGTAGTGGCTCCCCGATTGGTATCCCACGGAAATCGGGATGTTCGCGAGGCCGGAAGGATTCCTAACCGGGGACTCGGGCGGCACGAAAATGCCTGCGGGCGCAACCGAATAGGCATCGGCGTAAAGTTTGCCGTGACCCACCGACGAAGAGACATTCACGGTCCAATGACACGCGCAGCCTATGTCGGCGGTGCGGCCCTGCTCGAAGGTCTGAAATGCGCCAACCCTGTCGCCCAGGTCATGCTTCTTGCCGTCACGGGAAGTGAGTTGCTCGCGGAACTCATACTCCAGCCGTTCCTGGCGGAAATAGCCTTTCTCCTCCGCGACCCATTCGTGGAGCCGCATATGCGGCGCGATGATGAATTTGGCCATGCCGCCTCTCCCGTGGAGCGATTTGGAACCCGCCGTTTCGCGCACATCTTAGGTGGCGGTCTGAGGCAAGTCAATGAAGACAAGTAGAAGCAGAGTGAGGCAGCCAGAGGGTTCCGGCGCATCGTTTAGCGCCAGTTCAGCGTTTGGAAGTGGAATTG
>JBGOVR010000176.1:0-8786 GCA_041478205.1 Candidatus Acidiferrum sp. | reverse complement strand
TGGTGTGCAAGTACCACGGCTTGGAGTTTAGCGAGTGCGGCAAATGCGTTTGGATGCCGGGTCAACCAGGGATTCACAAGGATACGGATCTGCGGACGTACCCGACCGCCGAGAAGTACCGCTTCGTGTGGGTGTGGATTGGCGATCCGGCGTTGGCCGATGAGCGCAAGATACCGGACATGCACTGGTGTTCCGATCCGAATTGGGTTTTTGACGGCAGCACCTACCACATCAAGTGTAACTATCAGCTTTTGGTCGATAATCTGATGGATTTGTCGCACGAAACCTACGTTCATCCGTCGAGTATCGGGCAGCACGAGATTGTGGAGGCGCCGATCAAGGCGACTTCGGACGAAACATCGGTGACCGTGACGCGCTGGATGTACGACCTGGTTCCGCCGCCATTTTGGGCGGCAAATCTCAAGTCCACGGAGAAATGCGACCGCTGGCAGATTTGCCATTTCTCGCTGCCAACGAATGTGATGATCGACGTCGGTGTAGCCTTGGCCGGGACGGGCGCGCCCCAGGGTGACCGCTCGAAAGGCGTTACCGGAATCGTGGTGAATCTGATGACGCCGGAAACCGAGACTTCCACGTGGTATCACTGGGGCATGGTGCGGAATTTTCAGACGGATGACCGCGGCTTGACGCTGCGCATCCGCGACGGGCAGGCCGCGGTGTTCGCGGAAGATCTGGCAATCCTCGAAGGCCAGCAGGAAAACATTCTGCGGCGCAAGGACCGGGAGTTGTTGAACCTGAAGATCGACGCTGGAGGCGCGAACGCGCGGCGGATTGTGGAGCGCGAATTGGCGCGGGGTTAAAGTTTTTCGAAGAAGTGGGCGACTTTCTTGCCGGCCTTTTCGCTGTAGTAGACGGTGAATTTGGCGGATTTGTCGGCGCCTTTGCCGATTTCTTCCGCGGAAGCGGCCGCGTCGTGGCCTACGACCTGGAAGGTGTGCTCCGTGCCATCGGCAGCTTTGACGACAACGGTTTTGCCGTCTTTCCCGACGCGGGAGACGGTGCCGTCGAGGGTTTTGACGCCATCCTTGGCGACCTTATCGACTTCGACGCCGGTTTTCTCGGCGCCTTTTTCGGTGTAGTGGGCAACCACTTCGGAGCCCTCGGTGATGCCATGGAAGGTGTCTTTGGCGCCGCCAGCGGTGGCTTCGGCGCCGTGGACGGCGGTCTTGTCCACAAAATGAATGGTGTGCTCGGTGCCGTCTTTGGTTTTGACGACCATGGTCTTGGCGCCGGAATCCAGCTTGGTGACGCTACCGTGGACGGCGGTGACCACGTCCTCGGCTGCGCGGACCGACAAGATCAGAAGAGAAGCAAGGAGCAGAAAACGAAGTGAGTATTTGAACAAGGAAGCCCCCTCCGGGCCGGGAAGAATCGGCGTACGACCTAGAAAGCGCAGCGCAGGCCAGGGGAGAAATACAGAAGAAAGGGGACGTCGAAAGAGAGGTGGCGTGGAGCAAGTTGGCGCGGGCTCGCGCGAGAAATTGGCGTGGTCGCAAAAGGCTTCCCGCCCAGCGTGCCCAATTTGCGCGCCACGTGATACCATCCCCCCGTATGAGCGGCTCCGCTTGTATCCCGAGTTCTGCTTCGGCCATCCCGGCCACTACAGTTACTTCGCGGCACTCTGCCCTCGTCCGCGTCACTCACTGGATTACCACCCTGTGCTTTGTTGCCCTGCTTGTCAGCGGAGTTGAAATTGTGATCTCTCACCCTCGCTTCTACTGGGGCGAAACCGGCAATGTATTGACGACACCGTTGTTTAAACTGCCGATCCCTTCCTCGAGGGCATTGGTGCCGACCGGCTACGGGTACGTGCTGCCGGACCAGAACGGCTGGAGCCGGTATCTCCACTTTCAAGCTGCCTGGATTGTGGTATTGACCGGCTTACTGTACATAATCTCCGCCTTGTTTACAGGGCACTTGCGGAAAAACTTGCTCCCGGGTAAGGCCGATCTTTCGTTGCGGGCGTTCTGGACCGCAATCGCTAAGCATTTGCGCTTCGAGCGGCCGAGTGAGGCAGAAGCCTGGTCGTATAACGTGCTCCAGCGGCTCACCTACCTGTTCGTGATCTTCGTTCTGTTCCCGTTGGTAATCTGGACGGGCTTGGCGATGTCCCCCGCCTTTGTTTCCGCGGTTCCGGCGACCGTCACTTTGTTGGGCGGCCAGCAATCCGCGCGCACGATTCACTTCTTCGTCTCCCTGGCTCTCCTGCTCTTCCTTCTGGTCCACGTCGTGATGGTTTGTCTTGCCGGATTCAGGAGGCGCATGCGAGCGATGATCACGGGCCGGGCTGGTACAGACATGGAGGGCACATGACCGATCTCTCGCGCCGCAAACTGATCAGAACCGGACTCACGGCCGCAGCGGGCGTATCGGGCTTGGGCGTGGCCGCGCGCATTGCGCAAAGGTATGGACTGGTCCCGCCCGATCACGGCGGAATTTACGGCCTCGGCGAAACGCTGACCTATGCTTCCCAGCGGCTGCTGACGAGGCACTCGTTAGCCCGTGAGTTCCATCCGAGCCAGATTTCGAAGCCTCCGCTCGCGAACGAAATCCCGCCCTTGAAGGACGCGTTCAAGCGCCTTCAGGCCGGAGGATTCGCTGACTGGCGGCTCTCCGTCAACGGCATGGTCGACCGGCCCGCCTCGTTTTCGCTTGCCCAGCTTAAGAGTTACCCATCTCGCGGCCAGATCACTCAACTGGCGTGTGAAGAGGGCTGGTCGTATATAGCCGAGTGGATCGGCGTGCCTCTCTCCCACGTCCTGGAAGTTGTGGGGATCCACCCGCAAGCCAGATACGTTGTCTACTTCTCCATCGATCCCGACTGGTGGGAAAGCATCGATATGGCCGATGCATTGCATCCGCAGACCTTTCTCGCCTATGGGATGAATGGCGATGAACTTCCGGTGGGCAACGGCGGGCCGCTTCGCATGCGGCTCCCCCGCCAGCTCGGCTACAAGAGCGTGAAATACATCACCAACCTGACGGTCACCGACAGTCTGAAAGCTTTCGGCAAGGGTCTGGGCTCCGCGTCTCCAGAAACAGGCTATGCCTGGTACGCCGGCATCTGACAGGCTCGTTTCAGCCGCGCTCGCTGGTATTCGAGACTCAGAATAAACAGGTCCCTGAGTGGATTGCGAGACCGTCACATGTAGACTCTGGCGGCGCAAAGTCCGGTGAGGGGAAGAAGATGATCAAAGTCAGCGTGTTGTATCCGAGCGGCGAAGGCAAGACCTTCGATATCGCCTACTACTGCGACAAGCACATTCCGATGGTTCGCCGACTGCTCGGTGCGGCGCTGAAGGGTGTAGCTGTGGAGCAAGGGATTGCGGGCGGCGAGCCTGGGGCACCCGCGCCGTTTCTGGCCATGGGACACCTGTCGTTTGATTCGCTGGAGGCTTTCATGATTACGTTCCTGCCGGTTGAGGGTACGCTCCGAGGCGACATTCCTAATTATACGAACTCTCAACCCACGATTCAGATCAGCGAGGTCAAGTTGTAGAGCATGTCTCCGCTGCATTCTGAAGCCAGTTTCCGATTATCCGACGAATCAGGAGTTGGCGCGTCAGGTTCCTCTTGACCGACGGAAAAAGGAGGATGCAGGCAGGGCAGGAGTCAGACGTGTGCAAGGTGCGCGCTAGCGTCGTGTCGCAGCTCTGCATCGCGGCTCGCAAGCGATGCGGCGAGTATCCAAGCAGCTGCCACGGCAGCGAGGTTGTAGGCGTTGCCGCCCCAGACATCATGTGCGTGGGGAAAAGCTAAGATCATAGGCACCAGTGTCACAACGCTAAAGACGAACAGCATCAGCGCGAGGAGCCGGGCAGCCAGAACGTCCAAAATTCCCGAGAGTATGGCAAGGCCTGCGAGCATGAAGCAAATTCCAGTTATGATCGTCCAGAACTCTCCTCCCAGAGGCATCCACTTGGGGACATAAACGGCGTTGTCCTTAACGCCAGTCAAATGCACCAAGCCGAAGTCGATCGAGCAGACTCCAAATATCCAGCGAGCGATAAGAATCGTTCGCGGCCATAAAGAACTGTGCGTTGCCAGGGACGCGTAGACAAGTGCTCCTGCGGCGACCGCGATGAGTTGTGTGCCGACTCCACCCAACACGCCGATATAGACCGAACTTCGAACACCGAGGAAGTGAGGCGCCGTATAGAATCGAGGCAACCAAAAGACGGCAAAGATGAAATAGATGACGGCCGTCGCCACCGCACCGGCTTTAGCACTCCGGCGCCACAGGATCGCCGCGCCGCCTGCGATCATCCAAATGGCGGTGATGTACGCGAATAGCTCACGACCAGGAATGTGGTCGCCGAACGCCTGGATGGGTTGATGGGAAGTGTCAAAATCGCCCCAGACTAAGTCGAAGATGCCGCCGGCGACGGTAGCGAAACTGTAGACGTAAACTGCGAGTCGCATGAATTCCTCACCCTACGAAGAGCGTCCGCCGCAACGCGACTGAACGCACATCTTAGGTTGGGAGTGGGGGCAAGTCAACGCGAGGGGAAAAAGACGAAGGGACGCGGCGAGAAGCTGATTCTATGCGTCTCATCCTGATCGGCGTGAACGCGAAACGATGGAAGGAGCAAACACCGCGCGGCGTCTTGCTGTCAGTATTTTCGCATTGCCACATTCCTGATAAACGCGGTAACCGGAAACTGAGCCCCTATCGGCAGTGGGGTTGCTCAGGTTCACCGCGGGCTAGTTAGGTAGCTGATGGCCTTGGTAGCTAGGCGATCAAACGCGGCGACGGCCAACTCCAGATGCTCTTCGCGGGTGTCTTCGATTTTGTTGTGGCTGATGCCGCCGACGGATTGCACGAACATCATTACAGTGGGAATGCCGGCGCGGGAGACTTCGGCGGCGTCATGCAGCGGGCCGGAGGGCATGCGGTGGGAGGCTTGGGCGACTTCGCGGATGGCTTGGTCGCAGAGATCGAGCAGCGCGGGGTGGAAGGCAATGGGCTCGATATTCCAGATGCGGGACCATTCCACCGTGCAACGCTCTTCGCGGGCGAAGCGCTCGCTGGCTTCGCGGGCCTCGCGGAACATGGTGGCCAGCACCGTGGGATCGAGATCGCGCTGGTCGAGCGTGGCTTCGCAACGGCCGACCACGGCGGTAACGATGCCGGGAAAAGTTTTGAGGCTGCCCATGGTGCAGACGGCGTCAGGGTGCTTGCCGGCGATGGCGCGGATTTCGAGCGCGAGCTTGGCGGCGGCGGCGAGCGCGTCGCGGCGGGCGTTCATGGGCGTGGAGCCGGAATGGGCTTCCTGGCCGTGGAAGGTGATGGTGTGGCGCTCGACGCCTTTGGTGCCGAGCACGGTGGCGAGCGGCAAGCTCATGCGCTCGAGAACCGGGCCTTGCTCGATGTGCAGCTCGATGTAGGCGGCGGCGTTTTTTTGCTCGCGGGTGGCTTCGGGGAAACGATCGATCTCTACGCCGCAGCGGCGCAGGGCGTCTTCCAGGCGGGTGCCGTCGCGATCGGTGCGCACGCGGTCGGCGGCGATGCTGGCCGTGCCTGCGAACGCCGAGGAGCCCAGCAGGCTGCGGCCGAAGCGCGCGCCTTCTTCGTCGGCCCAATCCACCAGGCGCACCGTGACCGGCGGACGGCCGTGAAATTCTTCGGCGATGCGGCGGAGCACCTCGAGGCCAGCGAGGACATTGAGAGAGCCGTCGAGCCAGCCACCGTTGGGCACGGAATCGAGATGGCCGCCGATGAGCAACGCTTTCTCCGATTGGCCTTGTAGCGTGACCCAGTTGTTGCCCGCGGCGTCGTAGTGGTGCTCCACCGGAGCTAGCAGACCAGCCAGCTTGCCAGCGAACCATTCACGCGCCTTCAGCCACGTGTCGGTCCACGCGACGCGCTGTGCGCCGTTGGCGTCGCCGGTCAGCGCGCGGAGTTCTTTCAGCTCGGCGATAGTGCGTTTTGGGTTGAGACTCATGCGGCTTCCCTCGCGGTGGCCGATAGGTTAGCAAATTAGGGGATCAAATTAGGCTAAGAAATGGCGGCGCGAGATCCAATCGATCCAGAGCGTCGGTCCCGATCACATCTCGCGGTAATTCAGAAGAGCCGCGCCGATCAGAAGGAAGCACACCGGCCAAAGCCGGGCCATCGCGTAGCGAGCGCGATTCTCGGACGGCAAACGCAGTTCCAACCAGCGCGACCAAGCCGCCGTGATGCCAAGAATTGCCAGCGGCGCGTGGCTCAACTCCGCGAGCACTTCCTCCTTGATGTTTCCCAGGCTATGGGAATGCGTGAGCAGCAGCGCGCTGGCGACCGCGACGAGAACCGGAAAAACCAGACGGACTCCCGCGGAGGCTACACGCCCGGTTTGCACTCTCCATTCATAAATCGCCAGGCCAACGATTAGCAGCGCAAAAATGCGGTGAAGCAATACTTCCGGATCGGCCATGCTTACCCAGAAGCCGCTGGGGCCGAGGGGCCAGGTTTCCGGATCGCTTCTTAGAACGAGAAAGACGGAGAGGCCCAGGAAAATGAGGGGCCAGTTGCGCGCCCATGCGGCGCGGCCTAGCTGCGCGAGTAGAGCAAGCAGGCCAATCGCCAGGACGATCAGACCGGCCCAGTGGTGGTTGTACTCCGACCAGGCTTTTTCGGCGGGAGTATTGGGGCGAGTGCCGGCCTGACCGGGGACGTACGATGCGGTGGAAAGAGTTCCGGAGTCGAACGCTTTTAGCTGAGCAACGTAGATGTCTTCGGGAAGGTCCTGAACCTTTGGACTGGTGAGGCGCGGAACGTGCGGGATCATGCGCGCAACGATTTCGGGAGCGGGCACGCGGCCTTGGGCTAGATCCACCGCGGGTGGAAGCGACGTTAGTGAAGCGGCGACGAGAATGACCGTGAAGCCGATGCCGATTTCCGCTTCGCCAAAGCGGCGCAGGCTCTCGAGCATCCGGCTGGCTGATCCGCGAACGATTTGATAATTCATCGCGCCGAGAAGCAGGAGAAGGCTGAAGAGAATTGCTTTCGTGGTGACCATGGCGCCGTACGACGTGCCATAGACAGCGCCGAAGGAACCCACGTAGGCGATGCCCAGAGTGAGGCCCGCGGTGGCGAGGACGGCGACGCTAAGTAGCGCGAGCCGAGAGAAGCGGGCGCTCAGTTGGCGCGCGAACTCCAGATCCGGGGCGTGCTTGAGTCCAATCAGTAGATACGGCAGACCACCGAGCCATACAGCCGTGGCTGTTTGGTGGAGGGCGGTGAAAACGAGGAGCGGCAGACGGTATTCCAGGCGAGACATGGCGTGGCTGGTCATCACGGACGCTGCCAGGACGGCCGCCGCGGGAAGCAGCATGTCGGCATGGCCATGTGAGCGCCGCGTGCTGGCTAGAACGACGATGGCCAGCGAGGAGACGATCGCGAGCGCGCCGGCGATCGCGAAATTTGCGCCGCTGACCTCGCTGAGAGTCATGCCCGCGGATTGCATCAATAGGAGAGAACTTGCGGCCAGGACGGCTGTTTGCGTCACCGCCAGCGCAATCGCGGAGCGCCGGATCCAGCGCAGGGCGGCGCGCTCCAGCTGGTCTGACGGGATTTTCATGCGCCCGGCCACGAAGGCGAGAAAGACGATTCCGCCGATGGCGAGGGACTGAAAACTCAACGTCGCGCCGCGGAACAGGACGGAGAGGAAGCCGAAGATCTGGAGTAATCGGGCCATGAACGATTCTTAGGAGCTGGTCACGGTGAAGGGGATTTCGCCGCGGGTAAGGTGTCCGTCGGAGGCCAACACTTGCCATCGGAGACGGTATTCTCCGGGCGAGAGGCTTTTGGCTTGCGACGTCAACGTGTTGGCAGAGGCTGGCTTGTTGAGTTCGAGCGTTTGCACGGAACCGTCCGGACGGACCAGCGTTAGCCGGGAACGGTTGGCGTCGATGCGCACGTTGAAGCGCAGTTGGATCGGAACGTCGGGCCCCGCGACCTGGCCCTTCAGTGCTGGATTCGATTCCAGCAGAACCGCGTGCGCTTCCGCTGCCTGGACCAGCAAGAAAATTGCAGCTACGACACAGAAAGTGAGTGCTGCGAAAAATTGCCGATTTGGACGCATCGTCCCTTACTTCGCTCGCGGGAGAGCGAAGACCTGGATTTGTTGACGTGAGTATATTCTAGTCCCTGCTCAAAACTACCTACCCTAAGCCGCAAAGATTTGGCGATGGCCCTCTCACATTTTTTGTCGCCACGGCGAGCTTGTGGATACACTATCCTTCGCGCCGGGAGGCTTGCGATGGCCAGTACAGTTCGTGAGGTGACCTACGATCTTCTTCGTGGCTTGGGCTTAAACGTTATCTTTGGCAACCCGGGATCGAGCGAACTGCCTTTCCTGAAGGACCTGCCTTCCGATTTCCGGTACATCCTGGGCTTGCATGAACGCAGCGCGGCGGGGATGGCACTGGGCTACTCCGTGGCGACGGGAAAAGCGGCGTTCGTGAATCTGCATTCGATTGCCAGCGCGGGAAACGGACTTTCCGCGCTCATCGACGCGTACTACTGCCACGCGCCGCTGGTGGTTACCACCGGGCAACAAGACCGGCGCCAAATTTTAGGCGAGCCATTTCTGGTGAGCCGCGCCGTCGATGTGGTGAAGCCTTACGTGAAATGGGCCTGCGAGCCGCTGCGCGCGGAAGACGTCCCGGCGGCAATTGCGCGCGGCTACTACCTGGCGGTGCAGCCGCCGCGCGGCCCGGTGTTCATTTCCATTCCCATGGACGACTGGAATCATCCCTGCGACCCTTTGCGCGTGCGCGAG
>JBGOVR010000077.1:0-21016 GCA_041478205.1 Candidatus Acidiferrum sp. | reverse complement strand
TCAAAGAACAACAACGCAAACTCTCGGTTCGTGCGCATGCTGCGCTTGATCTCCGAATCGAGCACGTCTACGAAGTGACGATAGTTGGCTAGACCGGTCAGTGGATCCCTGGCCGCCTGTCGACGGAGGTGATCCTCCAGCTCCCGCTGCTTGGTGATGTCTTCGGCGATGACCTCGTAGGCTTCCAACTGGCCCTGCTCGCTAAGGACTTCTCGTCCGCTGAGCCGGACCTTCAGAATCGCATGGTCCTTCCGTTTCCATTCTATTTCGATGGGATCGACGAGAGCATCCGCGCCCGATTGACCCAGCAATTGTGCTCGTCTGCCAGGGTCTCGAATAATGTCGCGCGCAAGGTCTAGAGCCAAGAGTTCCTCTCTTGACCCATAACCGAGCATTCTCATCATCGCCTCGTTCACTTCCAGAAACCTACCGTCGAGACTGCAGCGGCAAATTCCGTAGTTTAGATTTCCTACCAGCGCACGGTAACGTGCTTCCGAACGTCCCAAATCCTTTTCCGCGCGATCGCGTTGATCGCGCAATACTTTCTCAGCGAGAACCCGATGAACGGCTACAGGTAGATGGCCAATGCTCTCCATTTCAACGCAATCGGCAGCACCCGTCAGAATGAACTCCGCAGCGGTTTCGCGTTTCATGCTGTGGACCAAAACGATGAGGGGGATATCCTCCTTAACCTGGCCTAAGAGCTCCAGCACATGCGTTTCTTGCCAGTCGGGGCTGGGATACTCGGCTATGATCAGGTCGAAGAGCTGTGAACGGAGTCGTTCGACGAATTGCTCGGGAGTCATAACTACATCTGAGCTGACCGTGAATCGCGCCTTCTTGAGTTCATGCAAGCAGCACTCAACGGCTGCCAGCGAACGATGAATAAAGAGGATTCGCACGAGATTTTGTCTGAGCTCAGGTATGTTGAGAGCGGAAGCTCGTTCAACTTGCCCGAGGTTGAGTTCAGATCTCCAAGGCATGGCCACCCCCTCAGTTAAAATCCCGGGGTGGCAGTTCCTTTCCGCGCCAACCGCCCCCCGGGTCTAGTCGGAGTTACTGACAGAGATGTTGCTAGAGAGAGATATTTATATCTGTATAGAACAGGACACTTGATAGTACTAGTTCGTTGACTGATACGGCACAAGTCTGGCGGGCTATGCTCCGACCGAATCTTGTTTTGAGTCGCGTGATTCTGCTAGAGTCCGTATTAAGCGGTGGCGCTATGAAAATAATCGCGAGTTCAAGCAAGACCAAATCCCACGAAGAACTCAAGGAAAAGCCCGCTTTCAATGCCCAAGCTTTCCTCGATTCGGCGGGTGTGGCGCGAAAAGTTGTCGAGTATCGAGGATCACAGAAGATCTACCCTCAAGGTGATCCCGCCACGAGTGTGATGTACCTTCAAAAAGGCGGTGTAAAACTGTCCGTTGTCAATGCGGTCGGCAAAGAGGCAGTCGTGGCAATACTGGGGCCCGCCGACTTCTTTGGTGAGGGGTGCCTGGCAGGTCAGCGTACTCGTATCGCGACGGCCACGGCGATCACACCCACAGCTATACTGGTCATTGAAAAAAGCGAGATGATGCGCGTGCTCCACGCTGAACAGGCGCTCTCCGACCGCTTCATTTCTTATGTGCTTTCACGGAATATCCGCATCGAGGCGGATTTGCTCGATCAGCTTTTTAACTCCAGCGAGAAACGGCTGGCTCGGACTCTTTTGCTCCTCGCTCGCTATGGCAAGGAATCGCAACCTCAAAAGACGCTTCCCAACGTATCCCAGCAGATGCTAGCGGGAATGATTGGCACAACGCGCTCCCGGGTCAATTTTTTCATGAATAAATTCAGGAAACGGGGCTTCGTGCATTACAATGGCGGACTTCAGATCGACAGTTCCCTCCTGAGCGTTGTCCTGCACGAATAAGCACCAACGTCATGCGGCGCGCCGCCGTGCCTGAATTTTCCGAGCGAATGTAGGGAAAAGTGCGAACTGCCAACACAATTCCGGGTGTATTGTCGGCAACTCGGAAACTAAGCAGACGGGTGAAACACCACCAATCCGAGCACCCGTTCGAACGGATTGAAGTCGCACGAGAAACGTAAGAGATGTGTAGTTTCCGCAGCATGCCAAGCCGCAAAAGGATCGTCCACCCGCCGAGCAGTGTAAAGTAGCAAGAATGCGCCACAATGGATCGCGTTCCCGGGGCCTTTTGTTAATCGCTGCGTTTAAACTTTTTAAGGGTCTGATGCTGCTCGCGGTTGGCATTGGGGCGCTCAAGCTAATGCACAAGGACGTTGCTGTGGAGCTGGCGCGGTGGGTCGATCTTTTCCGGGTTGACCCGGGCAATTTTTTCATTCACCGGGTACTGGCGAAATTCTCGATCCTGGACGACCGAAAGCTGAGAGAACTGAGCTTTGGCACGTTCTTTTACTCGGGGCTGCTGCTCACCGAGGGCGTAGGTCTCGGGCTGCGCAAACGCTGGGCTGAGTATTTCACGATTGTCATGACCACTTCCTTGATTCCGCTGGAAATTTGGGAGCTAGCCAAAGGAGTGAGTTGGGCGAAGATCGTCGTCCTGCTGATCAACGTAGCCGTGGTGGTTTACCTGGTGATCGAGCTGCGCCGCAATGGCAGGACGGCTGAAATAAGATACTCACCCGAGGGCAGCGGCCGCTACGAAGAGAATTAACGGGGCCAGACGCCTGCAGTGAAGGTGCGGATGGTGGCGAAGCCGAGGTTTTCGTAGAGTTGGACGGCGGAGCGGTTTTCAGAGGTCACCGTCAGGGTTAGTTCTCTGAATTTCATGGTGCGCAGGGCTTCGGAGGAGGTTTGCATGAGCATGCGGCCGAGGCCGTGGCCTTGATAGCCCGGGAGAACGCAGATTTGCGTGGTGTGGCCGACGCCGGGGGAGACTTCGCTGGTTAAGACGGCGGCGACGAGTTCGTCGGTGCCGGCCTGGCGGAGAACGAAAGAGGCGGCAGAGATGAATTGGCCGCAGCCGGGGAGCAGAATGATGTTCTTCAGAAATTTTAGCGCGCCGGCGCGACTGCGATATTGATCGTTGATCTCGCCATCGACGTGATTGGCGTAGGACAAATAGATCAGCTTGGCGCAGGGTTCGAAGAAGCGATCGTTCCAGCGGTCGAGACGCATACCTGCAGAGGTGCCCGGGCGGGATTCCGAAGGCTTCTGCAAATCGAAGAGCATGAACTGGCGGGTGTAGAGGTGAAAGCCTTGCTCGCGGAGCGGGGTGTCGACGGGGCCGCCGAAGGGCATGAGCTGCGCTTCTATGCGCGAGAGCTGGGGAACCGCGCGCATGGAGAAGAGCATTTCTTCGAGAAGGCGGCGGCCGATGACGGCTTGGGGGTAGCGGCTGGAGACGTAGAGTCCGCCGATCAGACCTTTTTGCTCTTCCAGAACGTAGAAGGAATAGCCCGCGGCGGAACCGTTTTCAAAGGCCACGCAGCCGCACAGGGCGTGAGCTTCGAGGAAGCGCTTGATGAGCTCGAGCGCGCCGCGGTAGTCCCAGTGGAGTTCATCGTGCCAGTGGCGCGCTTCTTCTTCGAGGAGCGGCTCAAGCTGGCGGACGCTGGTTTGACGCAGGTCGATGATATTCATGGATGGGCGGAGAGCGGCGCGAGCCCCTGCCGCGCCACACTATGATAGCTGGCAAAAGGAGGTAAATGAAGGGAAGGAAGAAAGGGAGTAAAGAGGTAACGCACCAAAGTGACACTGAAGGAAGGATGGGACGAAGGTGGAGTGGGAGAGGCGCGCGGAGGCGTTAGTCATACGATACGCATGGGACACAAGAGACGGGAGTTGCGGAATGGCGGATTGGCGGGTGTGCTAGCATGCAAATTGTCGCATCTATATTTTGAGCGAAGGGCTGGGAGCCCAACGGCGCAGACCACGAATGGTTAAATTCTCTGAACTTCGCGCTCCAATGCGCTGGTACATCAAGGTCTTGACGGCTATTTCCGCGCTGGTTTTCTTCGCGGTGCTGGCGACCTTGGCGATTGCCGGATTTTTGGTGTACCGGATCGTAAAGCCGCAGCGCACCAGCAGCGAAATCAATCTGCAGAGTTTTCCGGGACGCCCGGACGCGGTGGTGTTTTCGGCGGGCGAAGCGGGCGTGCGCGAGGGATTGTTCTTCCCGGGATTCCGGGGCGCTCCTACGATCGTGCTGTGCCACGGGTACGGATCGAGCAAGGGAGAATTGCTGACGCTGGTTTCCGCGCTGCAGGATCACCAGTACAACGTGTTCGTGTTTGATTTTGCGGCGCATGGCGCGAATGACGGGATCACGACATTTGGCTACCGCGAGGCCGATGAAGTGAAGGCGGCGATCGATGTGGTGGCGGCACGGAACGACGTCGATCCGGCCAACTTTGGTTTGTGGGGCTACAACCTGGGGGCGTATGCGGCGCTGCGGGAGGCCGAAACCGACAAGCGCGTGCGGGCGATCATATTGGATTCGGTGTATGACCAGCCGGAGCAAATGGTGAAGGTGGGCGTCGAGCGGCAGGGCTTGGGGGGATTTCCGTTGATGGCGCGGTCGGCGGAGCTGAGTTTTGGATGGCTGAATTACAAGCATCGCAGGGACCCGCCGCTGACGAGAAACATGAGCGGGTTGGCAGGCGTGCCGAAACTGTTTATCGGGGCGGCGGATGATCCGGAACTGGCGGAGACCACGCGGCAGATTTTCTTGAAGGCCATGGAGCCGCGGGAGCAGGTAAGTATCGCGCACGGGAATTTTGCGAATATGGATGATGAAGACAAGCGCGCGTATGAGAATCGCGTGGTGAGCTTCTTTTTATTGAGGCTGCCCGCTACTGCCCGGGGCGCGGGTTGATTGGTTTTTGTTTTGCCGGCGTCGGGATTGCCAATTTGTATGACGAGAGCTTCGAAAGAGCTGTCGTTGATCACGGTAAATCCTACATGCCGGCGTCGTAGTTCAGCTTCACCATCTAGCGAGACTATCGCGATGGTAGGTTGACTCGAATCTCCAGCCCATTCTTCGATTTCCCGGTGAAAGTAGAAATTTAGTCCGTATTGCCATCCCCGCTTAAGACGGAACGCAACGATCGTGCCGGTGAAGTGCGGATTCCCGCACACAATCTGAGCGACACGCCGCGGAGAAATGAAGCGGTCCACGTTGGGGAGGGCCAAGGTATTGGTTGCTTCCATAAACATCACGACGCAGATCACGCCGGAGACCATGAGTGGCACCCGCCTACCCATCAAAGCGAAAACGAGGCAGGCAGTTCCGCTGACCAAGGCAACGACTGCGGAAACGATGGCGATGTCAAGGGGCAGCCATCTTGAATTGTGGGCGTAAGCACTCGCGCCCACAGTCGCTACGATTGCTACCGGAGTCAGTGCAAGGACCGCGAAGCCGCTTGGCATTGGAACCTTGGGCATACGTAAGGCTCTGCTCAGGGATATTGCGGTAAGCATCGCGAAAGGCGGAATTGCGGGAAGAATATAGCCCGGGAGCTTCGATATTGAGATCGAAAAAAAAATCAGCGGAAAGAGGATCCAGGCAAGTAAGTAGATCGATGAGATGTCAGGCTTCATTCCCAATTGTTTTCGAAAGACATAGATAACTGCACTGACGCTCCAACCTACCCAAGGAAGCAGGGCGGTCAGCAGGATGGGAACGTAGTACCAGAAGGGTTGGATATGCTGGAATTCGGGGGTGAGGTAGCGCTTGAAGTTGTGCTCGATGATGAAGACGCGGAAGAAGTCGGGGTTGCGGCGGGCGCAGAGGATATACCAAGGCAGAGCTGTGACGCAGAAGGCGGCGATGGCCGCGGGATGGAAGAGGCGGAAGGCGTCGCGCCAGCGTTTGGTGAAGAGCGCCCAGAAAAAAACGGAGCCGCCGGAGAGGATTATGGCGGCGGGACCTTTGGCGAGCACGGCGAGACCCAGGAAAAAACCAAAAAAGACGAGCGCCAGCCACGCCTTTGTAGGGAAGGGGCGCGCTTGCCCTGAGGATAGCCGAAGGGCCCCTCCCGCGGCAGCGTTTCCGACATCGGTGCCGTTCACCTCCTGACCCAACCGAACGACTACAGCTGCAGCGACCATGGCGACGGTGAGCGTGGCGCTGAAGGGCATGTCCGTGGCGGCGGCGTGGGAGAAGCCGATCATGCCGACGGTGGTGGGCAGAAGAAGAAGCAGCCAGCGCGCGGTTTCTGCGCCGTAGAGGCGCAAGGCGAGCCAGGCGAGGGCGAGTGTGGCGAGAAGAGCGGAGATGGCGCTAGGCAGGCGCGCGGCGGCTTCGCTGACACCGAAGAGTTTAAAGCTCAGGGCTGTGCCCCAATAAAGGAGGGGAGGTTTCTCGAACCAGGGCTTGCCGTAGAGGCGCGGGGTGACCCAGTCGCCGGTTTCGGCCATGTCGCGAGCGATCCAGGCGTAGCGCGGTTCGTCGGGGCCGACGAAGCCGATAGCGCCGAGGTGGCTGAAGTAGCAGACGTACAGGGTGGCGAGGATCAGGACGGTCCAGCCAACGCGGGTGATTAAAGTTTGATTGCCGGAGAGCTGGTGGCCGGGTTGGTTGGTCTCCACGGCGCGAGTCTAGCATGACACTCTGGCCAAAGGCGCCGGCTTCAGGAGGTCCTCGCTGCCCTCTGGGCAAGCGGTCGCTGCAACTACGCGCCGAGGATTTTCGGGCGAGCTACAGAGTGAAGTTCGAAGTGGCGGGCGAGAAGAGAGAGAAGGCATACTGTCGCGCGGCGGCTGGTGACGGATTTGCGAGGCGACGGTCAAGGAAACGATGAGGGAGTGGTTCGAATACGCAGCGGTTGCGCTGATTTTGAAGACGCTGGGCATTTTGCCGCGAGGTGTGGCGCGAGGCGTGGCGGCCTCCGTGGCGGGCGCGATGTACGCGTTGCTCCCCAAATTGCAGCGGACGACGGAATTCAACCTGCGGCTGGCGTTTCCGGAGTGGGACGACGCGCGACGAAAGACCGTGATTCGCGCGATGGTGCGGAACCTGGGCTGGATGGCGGCGGAGTTTGCACGATTGCCGCAATATTCGAAGGAGAACATCGAAGAGGTCGTGATTCTGGATGGTCACGAAAACTTTCTCGAGGGGCAGCGGCGAGGAAAAGGCGTGCTGTACCTGACCGGGCATATCGGCGCTTGGGAGCTGTCGTCGTTCGCGCACGCGTCGTATGGATTTCCGCTGCAGTACATGGCGCGGCCGCTGGACAATGCACGCGTGAATTCCTTGGTCAACAGTTACCGGTGTTTGTCGGGCAATCGGCCGATTTTCAAGAATGAGTCGGCGCGGGCGGTGCTCAAGATTCTGCGCGAGGCGGGGACCGTTGGGATTCTGGCGGATCAAAACACCATGCCGGAGGAAGGCGTGTTCGTGGATTTTTTCGGGAAGACGGCATGTACTACAACGGGGATAGCGCGGGTCGCGTTGCATACGGATGCGGCGGTGGTGCCGGGGTATGCGTATTGGGATGAGGGCATAGGCAAGTACCGATTGCGGTTTGAGCCGGCGGTGGAGTTGGTTCGCACCGGTGATAGCGAGCAGGATATTTTTGTGAATACCCAGAAGTTTGCGAAGGTGATCGAAGGGATCATTCGGAAGCATCCGGAGCAGTGGGTGTGGGTGCATGCGCGGTGGAAGACGCGGCCGAAGGGCGAACCGCCGCTGTACAATTTCCTCTAGGCAGAGCGTCCCCCGTTCGTTTCCTTGTCCTCAGCGCTGCTCCGTTTGTTTTTCTTCTTTGTGAACTCCGTGCTCTTTTCTCCGTGCCCTCTGTGTTAAGTTTTTTCCTGATGTTCGGCTCCAGGGCAAACGGTAGAAGAAGACGCGAGGTTGCGATGATACGTACGGCGAGGGAATTGGGCGAGGCCATCGGCGCGAAGGTGGAGGGCGACGGCGCGGTGGAGTTGCGGGGCGTTGCCGCGCCAGCGCGCGCGGGGCCGCACGACTTGATCTATGTGGAGGCGGCGAAGCACGCGGAGCGCGCGTCGGCGTCGGCCGCGCTTTGCGTGATTGCGGGGAACGGCGTCAGTGTCGCGGGGAAGACGGTGCTGCGGCACGCGCAGCCGAAGCTTGCGTTTGCGAAGGCGGCGGCGCTGCTGCTGGAGCGGGCGCCGATCGCCGCCGGGATTCACAACACCGCGATTGTGGCGCCGCTGGCGCGGATCGGCGCGGGCGTGAGTATCGGGCCGTACGCGGTGATTGGAGAAGACACGCACGTGGGAGATGGAACGCAGATTGGGGCGCACAGCGCGGTCGCCGCGGGGTGTTGGATCGGAGCGAACTGCCGGATTCACGCGCGGGTGACGCTGTATGGCGGAGTGCGCCTGGGGGATCGCGTCGAGATTCATGCCGGCGCGGTGATCGGCGCGGACGGGTTCGGATACGCGCACGGCGAGGGGCGCTATTGGAAATTTCCGCAAGTTGGAATCGTGGAGATCGGGGACGACGTGGAGATTGGCGCGAACACCACCATCGATCGAGGCTCGCTGGACGACACGCGGATCGCCGAGGGCGTGAAGCTGGATAATTTGGTGCACGTGGGACACAACTGCCAGATCGGCGCGCATACGGCGATCGCGGCTTTGACGGGGATTTCGGGTTCCTGCGTGTTTGGGAAGAACGTGGTGATTGGAGGCCAGGCCGGCTTTGGAGAGCACTGCCATCTGGAAGACGGCGCGGTGATCGGGGGACAATCTGGGGTTCTCGGCGGAAAAATCGTTCGCAGCGGACAGATGGTGTGGGGCACACCGGCGCGGTCCATGGAGAAGTTCAAGGAGCAATATGTGTGGTACACGCGGCTCCCGGAACTTGCTGCACGCATCAAAGAATTAGAAGGAAAAGTTGGCGGGAAGTGAGAACTGTAGCGGCCGCCTTCTGTTTACCCTGAGCCTCGAAGAGAGGCGGGCGCGTTTCGCAACTTCGATGGTGAATGATGGCTGACGAACAACGCTGGCGGGTGATCGTGGTTGGCGGGCACACGCGAAGCATTGGGAAAACCCAGTTGGTGTGCGACTTAATCAGCGCGTTTCCGGAAGCGCAGTGGGTCGCGGGGAAAATCACGCAATATGGTCATGGGGTTTGCGCGCAGAACGGGGAAAATTGCGATTGCGCGCCCGACGAGCATATTTGTGCGGTCAGTTGGGAGACCCGGGCGGACTCTGGAACGGACAGCGGGCGGTTTCTAGCGGCGGGAGCCCAGCGATCTTTTTGGCTTAGGACCAAGCAGGGCTTTCTTGCGGAGGGCATGCCGCAGTTGCGCACCGCGCTGCGGGAAGCAGAGTCAAGTGAGGGTCGCGGGCCAGGCAATCTGATTTTGGAGAGCAACACGCTGCTGCAATTTGTGAAGCCGTCGCTGTATCTCATAGTGTTGGATCCCGCGAAGACCGATTTTAAGGATTCGGCGCGGCTGCAGATGGATCGAGCGTCGGCGTTCGTCCTGCGGGAGCTGTTGCCAGAGGGAGCCGACGGCGGCGGAAATCCGGCGGCGTGGACGGGAATCTCGCTGCAGTTGCTGCATGGCAAGCCACGGTTCTTACAGCGAGAGGGCGAAATACTTCCCGGCGGCCTGGCGCAAACAGTGCGTCTCCTGCTGGCGGAGGACAGTGTCAATGGGGGCATCGTGATGTGAACGTCGCTGCATCTTAACGGTTGACCACTCGCCGGAACATAGCGATAATTTAGTAGTACTCGTGGAACCTGGGGGCCTTGGGCGCTGGTGGGATGTTCGGAAGTGACTAGAAACACAGCCTTTAGGGTGCTTTAGATCGATTGCATTCTGGCTCGTGAGGGATTCCGTTGGCAACTGGTACGCGCATTGGAATGGATGGCCCGGCTGCTGCAACCCCCGCACTATGGAGGGAGCAGGATTGGGCGTCGCGTCTCGAGCAAGCCATCGAGCGGGGCGCGGAGCACCTCCTTTCCCTGCAGTTCGATCAAACTTACTGGCACGGCGAGCTGGAAGCGGACAGCACGCTTGAGTCCGACTACATTTACTACCTCCACGTTATTGGCAATGCAGACCCCGAGAGAATAGCCAAGCTCGCCAATTACGTGCGGCGGCGGCAATTGCCCGACGGCGGCTGGAGCATCTATCCCGGCGGGCCGTCCGAACTGAATGCGACGTGCAAGGCCTACTTTGCGCTGAAGTTGGCGGGGGACGCACCGGATTTGCCGCGAATGGCGCAAGCGCGCGAGACCGTGCACCGGCTGGGTGGCCTGGAGCGCACCAATTCCTACGTACGCTTTTATCTGGCGCTGGCTGGCGCCTTGGGCTGGGAGCTTGTTCCGGCGATCTTGCCGGAGATTATGCTGCTGCCGAACTGGTTCTACATCAATATTTATGAGATGTCTTCGTGGACGCGCGGCATCGTCATCCCCATGGCGATTCTGTCGGCCCTGCGGCCAGACTGGCGGCTGCCGGAACGCGCGCACGTGGAAGAATTGTTCAGCGACCCTTCGCGCAAGACGGCCGCGTTTGACTGGAGCGATCAGCTTGTTTCCTGGCGGAATTTCTTTCTAGCGTTGGACCGCGCGCTGAAACTATACGAGAAGCTGCCGTGGAAACCGCTGCGGCAGAGGGCGTTGCGCGAGGCGAAGGGCTGGTTGCTCGAACACGTCGAGCGCACTGAGGGGCTCGCCGCCATCTATCCCGCGATGATGAATTCCATTTTCGCGCTGATGGCGCTGGGACATGGTCCGGAAGATCCGCTGACGTCGCGCGAGATCCGGGAATTTGCACGGTTCGAGATCGAAGAAGGCGACACGATTCGCATGCAGCCGTGCGTTTCGCCGGTGTGGGACTCGTGCATCGCGATGGTCGCGCTAGAAGAAGCAGGTTTGCCGCCCGATCATCCCGCACTGGTGAAATCGGCAGAATGGATTTTGTCGAAGCAGGTGCTCGGCCCGGGCGATTGGCAGGTGAAAAACAAAGACGCCGAGCCCGGCGGCTGGGTCTTCGAGTTTCGCAATGATTTCTATCCCGACGTGGACGACACCGCGTTCGTGCTCATGGCCCTGCAGCGCGTGAAGTATCCAGACCCGGTGCGCATGGAGGCGGCGGTGCGCCGCGGCATTCAGTGGCTGTTGAGCATGCAGAACCGCGACGGCGGCTGGGGCGCCTTCGACCGCGACAACAACAAGGCCTTCCTCTGCAACATTCCCTTCGCGGACCACAACGCTATGATCGATCCTTCCACCGCGGACGTCACCGCGCGTGTGCTGGAGTGCCTCGGGCGCTTCGGCTGGCCGGCGGATCATCCGGCGATTCAGCGGGCGCTGAAATTCTTGCTGCAGGATCAGTGCGAAGATGGCTCGTGGTTCGGACGCTGGGGCGTCAACTACGTCTATGGCTCCAGTGGTGTGCTGCGCGCGCTGGAAACAGTTTCGTTGACCGCCAAGGAATATTGCCAGCGCGCGGTCCGATGGCTGCGCACAGTGCAGAAGCTCGACGGCAGCTTCGGCGAGTCGCTGCGCAGCTACAACGAACCGGAGACGAAGGGCCAGGGCAATAGCACTGCTTCGCAGACCGCCTGGGGCTTGATCGGTTTGCTGGCTGGCGCCGACGCGGGCGATCCTGCGATCCACAAAGCGGTAGCGTACTTGGTCGAGCAGCAGAACGCCGACGGATCGTGGAGCGAGAACGAGTTCACCGGCACGGGTTTTCCGTGCGTCTTCTACTTGAAATATCATCTGTATAGGAATTCTTTCCCGTTGTACGCGCTGGCGAGGTTCCGCAACCAGGTGCAGGAAGCCGAACAATACTGCGCGATGAAGTTCCAGCCAGCCGATTTCCGGCTGCGTAGCGGGTTTTAGAGCACGTGATGCGGTTTCCTCTGCGGCTCACCGCGGATTTGACTTTAGGCCTCGCCGGGCAGGCGTTGCGCGGCAAGACCTGGCGCCCGCTGATCTTTCGCTTCGCTCTGATGGAAGAAGTGAATTGCCCTCCTCTCAGTTCCGAGAAGTTTCTCAACGGCCAAAAATCCGTCGCGGACATCCCGGCCGTCGTGCGGGATTCCACCGCTCCCGTGGTGTGGATCGCCGGAGCCGGGCCGCTGCTGCACCCGGAGGCCGGACGCTTGACGCGGGCCCTTATCGTGGGTGGCCGCCACGTCTTCCTGCAAACGGACGGAAATTGTTTGCGGCGGCGCATTCATGAATTTCAGCCCGTGCCGCGCTTTTCTTTTGTCGTGGAATTCAACGGGATGCGAGATTCGCACGATCTTCGAGCGGGACGCCAAGGCGCGTTCCAAGACGCGGCGGAAGGAATCCGAGTAGCCAGACTCTCGGGATTTCTCACTTGTGCGTACACGGCGATCGACGCCGATAGCACCGTCCAAGAATTGCAACGGCTAGGCGAATACCTTCAATCGCTGAAAGTGGACGGCTGGGTGATCGTGCCGGCGAGCACCGTGAACGGCAATCGCGAGAACTCGCGGCAAAAACTTCTCGAAGCGCGGCAATTGATTCCCAGCCGGCGTTGGCAATTATTCTCTGAGTTGGTGGAAGCGGCGGCAGCGCCAAGCGATCGCCTTGAACCGGCGCGCGAATTTTCTCGAGCGCCGCAGTCCGAACGCGATATCTGCGACGAAGGCGTGCAAGTGCCATGACCACGCTGGTTACAGGAGCGGCCGGCTTCCTGGGAAGCCACATCACGCGGCAGCTGGTGGCCCGCGGAGAAGACGTGCGCGTCCTGCTGCGGCCTTCGAGCCAGAACCGCGCCATCGCCGACCTGCCGCTGGAATACGTGACCGGAGATTTGCGCGACGCGGCTTCCCTCGATCGCGCCATGAAGGACGTAAAGCGCGTGTTCCACGTCGCGGCGGATTACCGCCTTTGGGCCAGGCGCTCCCGCGAGATTTACGATTCCAACGTCGGTGGAACGAAAAATGCTATCGCCGCGGCCAAGCGCGCTGGCGTCGAACAATTTATCTACACCAGCACGGTGGCGACGATTGCTGTGGACCGCCCGGAACTCCCGAACGAATCCACCGACGCCAAGCTGGAGGAAATGGTCGGCCACTACAAGCGCTCGAAGTGGATGGCCGAACGCGAAGTCCTGAACGCCGCGAAGGATGGCCTGCCGGTAATCGTGGCCATGCCGACTACGCCGGTCGGTCCGTGGGATTGGAAGCCCACGCCTACCGGAAAAATCATTCTTGATTTCCTGAACGGCAAGATGCCGGGCTACGTCGAGACCGGATTGAATTTTGTAGGCGTCGAAGAATGCGCGGCGGGACACTTGCTGGTAGCGGATAAAGGGAAAATCGGCGAGCGCTATTTGCTGGGCGGCGAGAACCTGACGCTGAAGCAGATGCTCGATACGCTGGCGAAGATCACGGGTTTGCCCGCGCCGAGCCTGAAAATTCCGCACGGCCTGGCGCTGGGTGTAGCCTATGCGAATACCGTATTTTCGCGGCTGATTGGCAGGGCGCCGGGGATAACCATCGAGGGCGTGAAGATCGCACAGCACATGATGTTTGTGGATTGCACGCGGTCGCAGCACGAGCTGGGGTTCAAGGCTGGCCCGGTGCCCGCCGCGCTGGAGCGCGCGGTGCGCTGGTACGAAGCCAACGACTACGTCACCGCCCGCCGTGCCAAGCGCATCGCCCACGCGGCGGCTTAGGGTTTGTAGCGGCCGGCACCTGGTTGGCATCCGATACTGGTAGACACATACGTGCGCGTACTCATCACATTCGCGGTCGATGCAGAATTCGCCCCTTGGCGACGGCTTCGCAATCTGCGCGAGATCAAAGTTGGCGAGGTGACCGTCAGCCAGGTCCAGATCGGACGAGCGAGCGTCGATTTCGTCGTCACCGGAATGGGGGCCGAGAATGCGCGGCGAGTGGCGAACATCGTGATGGCCCAACCGTACACGATTTGCATCGCATCTGGTTTTGCCGGCGCACTCAAACCGGAGCATGCCATCGGCTCCATTCTCGTTGCGGACGCGGTACAGCAAATTGGAAAGTCTAAGACGATTCAAAGCTCGCGGCAGCTTGTGTACGCGGCTCGCAGCGATGGGGCGTTTCGCTCAAAGATGTTTCTAACAAGCGATTCGGTTATTCGCACCGCAGAGGAAAAAGCCAAACTTGCGCCATTCGCCGACGCGGTGGATATGGAAAGTTTTACGATACTTTCCACAGCTCACGACCACAAGATCTCCGCGGTGGCCATCCGCGTTGTCTCCGATACGTCCAAACGAGATATGCCCGCGTTTCTCGACACACTGGTTGATGATATGGGGCGAGTGAAAATCGGCGGCTTGGTTCGCAAAGTTGTACGGCACCCAATTCAACTGCCAGCCCTGGTCCGTTTGGGCCGCGACAGTAAGACCGCCGCGGAAGCGTTGGCTCATTTTCTCGAGGCCTATATCAAGAAGCTTTCGTTCTTGACCCATGGATGGTTCCCGGAAGGGGAAGGATTGGCAGAGGTGGCGTCGAGATGAGTAGCACCGGCACCATGGCGGAGGCGGCGAAGACTTTGGGGCCGATCCCGAAGACCATGCGCGCGGGCGTGTACCGCGAAAAGGGAATCGTGCGCGTCGAGGAAGTGCCCGTGCCGGAAGTGGGCGACTCCGAAGTCCTGATCAAAGTCGCCGCCTGCGGCATCTGTGGTACCGACATCAAGAAAATTTTCCAACGCTACGTCGAACCTCCGCAGATATTGGGTCACGAACTCGCAGGTACGGTCGTGGACGTAGGCCGCGGCGTAACGAAATGGAAGCCCGGCGACCGCGTGATGAGCTTCCACCACACTCCCTGCGGAACGTGCTTCTACTGCCAGAAGCGCCTGTTTTCGCAATGCAAACAATACAAAACCACGGGCCTAACCGGAGGCTTCACGCCTAACGGCGGCGGCTTCGGCGAGTACGTAAAAGCCATGCCCTGGGTAGCCGAGCGCGGCATCATCGCGCTGCCGGACAACGTAAGCTTCGAAGAAGCCACCTTCATCGAACCCATTAACACCATCGTGAAAGCGGTGCAAAAGGCTCGCATAACAGCAGGTGAAACCGTCTTGATCGTAGGCTGCGGCCCCATCGGCCTCCAGTTGTTGATGGTCAGCAAGCTGGAAGGCGCCAAGCTCTACACCAGCGACCCCATCCCCGAGCGCCGCGCCAAAAGCCTAACCCTCGGTGCACTTGAGGCATTTGACCCGACCAATGGTAAGCTTATAG
This sequence comes from Candidatus Acidiferrum sp., assembly GCA_041478205.1. Lineage (GTDB taxonomy): Bacteria > Acidobacteriota > Terriglobia > Acidiferrales > UBA7541 > Acidiferrum. Next base: position 5,845 of record JBGOVR010000077.1, on the reverse strand, counting down.
AAGACCTTAAGGCCCGAACCGAGGGCCGGGGGGCGGATGCGGTGCTCGTAGCTGTAGCGCATCCGTCGGTAGTGCTGGACGCGCTGGCTGCGGCACGGCCTGGGGGGCGCGTTCTGCTCTTTGCTGCAAATGACCCTGTGACCAAGATTGAATTTCCCGCCGCGGCCGTGGGGATCGACGAAAAAGAGATTCTGGGCAGCTATAGCGCTGCTGTGGACATCCAAGAGGCAGCAGCGGAACTAGTGCTCCTGCGGAAACTACCGGTGATGGAAATCGTCACGCACCGGTTTCCGCTGGGTAGAATCCAAGAGGCATTGGAACTGGCGGCGCGGCCCACAGCAGAATCTTTGAAGATATTGATAGCGCACGCATGAGAACAACAGCGAGCAAGAAGGCCGAATTTGCCGGCGAAGAAGCCGCCGCGGTAGTACGTGCGGTCGTGCCGTCGAAGATGACCGCGGCCGTGCTCTACGGCAGCGAAGATTTGCGTATCGAGAAGATTGATGTGCCCTCCCTGGCGGCGGACGAAGTCTTACTGCGCGTGCGGTTGGCGCTGACGGATGGCACGGACCTGAAGGTGTGGCAGCGGGGTTACCACGCCAAGATGATCCAGACGCCGGCGGTCTTCGGCCATGAAGTTGTGGGAGAAATTGCCGCCGTGGGCAAGCGCGTGGATGTGCGCTGGCGCATCGGGTTGCGCGTGATTGCCGCGAACTCCGCGCCTTGCCTGCGCTGCTATCACTGTCGCCGCGGGCAGGAAAATCTCTGCGAAGACCTGCTCTTCAACAACGGCGCGTACGCCGAGTACATGCGCATTCCCGGCCGCATCGTGATGGAAAACATGCTGGAGGTGCCGCACTCCGTCGATGACGGCAGCGCGGCGTTGGTCGAGCCGCTGGCGTGCGTGTTGCGCGGAATTCATGAGATGGAGGTCCGCACCGGCGATACTGCCGTCGTGATTGGTTGCGGCCCGATCGGACTGAGCTTTGTGCGCATGCTTTCGCGGCGCGGCGTGCGGGTGATCGCATTGGCCCGGCGTGCGGCCCCGCTCCAGATCGCCAGGCGTCTGGGCGCGGTGGCGGCCATCGATGTAACGGGTGTCACGGATGTGGTGGCGGCCGTCAAGAATCTGACGGAAGACGAGCGCGGCGCGGATGCCGTGGTCGAAGCGGCCGGGAATCCTGCCACGTGGAAGCAGGCGCTGAAAATGGTGCGCCGCGGCGGGGTCGTGAATTTCTTCAGCGGCCTGCCCTCCGGCACGCATATCGAGATCGAGCCGGCGGCCATCCACTACTCGGAGATCAAGATCATTTCCCCGTTTCACCACACGCCGCGATTCATTCGCGAGGCTCTGGAAGCCATCCGTCGCGGGGACATCTTGGCGCACGATTTTGTTACCGAAGAAATCACGCTCGCGGAGCTCCCGCAGGCATTCGAGCGCATGAAATCGCGCAGCGGCGAAATCAAGCTAGCCGTACGCCCGTGACCCATCGTTAATGCCCAGTGACTGGCGGCTCGTGCTCACCTGCAAAATCACCGCGAACCTAAGAACCTGTAGCGCAGGGCGGAGTCCGCGCAGCCCTGCGGCTTTTGTACCGTGTCCCCAAACGCCAGAAGAATTAACCTTTGGCATCCCCCGCCAACCCGATGCTACGCCCCGGTGAACTCGAAATCGCGCAGCACGCGCCCCCGGCGGACGGCTCGCCGGAAACCGCCCAGCAATACACCCGCTGGCTAGCCACGAATCACTACGAAAATTTCAACATAGTCTCCTGGCTCCTGCCCAAGGAACTCCACCAGCATTTTTACAACGTCTACGCCTATTGCCGCTGGGCCGACGACCTTGGCGACGAAGTGCCGGACGCTTCGCGGGCGTTGGAACTCCTCTACTGGTGGGAGCGTGAATTGGATGCGTGCTACGACGGCAAGCCGTCGCATCCGGTATTCGTCGCGCTGCGCGAAACTGTAGTCGCCAAAGATATTCCCAAGCAGCCATTTGCCGATTTGCTGAAGGCCTTTCGTCAAGACCAAACCGTGAAGCGCTATCCCACGTGGGACGCCGTGCTCGACTATTGCCTCTATTCGGCGAATCCGGTCGGGCGGCTGGTGCTGTATCTCTGTGGCTACCGCGATGAGCAGCGGCAAGGTCTCTCGGATGCCACCTGCACGGCGTTGCAGCTTGCCAATTTTTGGCAGGATGTCTCGCGCGACCTTGAGAAGGGACGCATCTACATTCCACTGGATGCCGCTGCCGCCCAAGGCCTGGGTGAAAGCGATATCGTCGAGCGGCGCTTCGACGATCGCTACGTGCGATTGATGAAAGACCTGATGGCGCGTACGAGACTCCTGTTCGCGCAGGGAATGCCGCTGGCCAGGATGGTCGATGGCCGCCTGAGCCTGGATCTCGAAATGTTCAGCCGTGGCGGCCTGGCCGTGCTGGATGCTATCGAAGCGATGGGTTACGACACGCTGCACAGCCGGCCCTCGGTCGGCAAAGGCAAGCAGATACGCCTGCTCGGCCGGGCGCTGGTGACGCATCTGGTAACGAAAGACTTGAAAGCCCAGAGCGATGCGCCGGCCGGTGCCGCGAATCCCGTGGCGGAGTCCTACGAGGAGTGCCATCGCGTTGCCAAGGCCGCGCGCAGCAATTTTTATTACGCGTTCTATTTGCTGCCGAAGCCGAAGCGCGATGGTCTGGCGGCGCTTTATGCTTTTATGCGGCTGGTGGATGACGTTGCCGACGAAGGCGACGACCTTGCCGCGAAGCAGCGCGGGCTCGCAAAGTGGCGCGCCGCTTTCGATGAGGCGATCACCGGTCACTCGCAGGTCTTTGATGGCACGGCCGTGAAGCCTCTGCCCTCGGAGCCCCTGTATGGCGAGATCGAAGTCTTGCCCGCGCTGGTGGATACCATGCAGCGGTATAAGATGCCCGCGCGCTATCTCCACGACCTCATTTCCGGCGCCGAGATGGACCTAACGATACGAACCTATCCGACCTTCGACCGCCTCCGCGAGTACTGCTATCGCGTGGCAGGCACGGTGGGACTCACCTGCACGCACGTCTTCGGTTTTCACGATCCACGCGCGCTGGACCTGGCGGAAAAACTGGGATTGGCGTTCCAATTGACGAACATCATTCGCGACGTGCACGACGATTACGCCCTGGGCCGCGTGTATCTTCCCGAAGAAGATCTGCAGCGCTACGGCGTTTCACCGAGTGATTTCTCGCGGAACGAAGCCACGCTGGGCGTAAGGGAACTCTTGCGTTTCGAAGCCGACCGCGCCTGGCAATGCTACGAAGAAGGTGCGGCGCTGCTGGGGCTCATCGATCCGGAGAGTCGCGGCGCGCTCTGGCTCCTCGCGCGCACCTACAGCGCGCTGCTGGCGCGCATTGAATCCCTGGATTTCGCCGTGTTTGGCGAGCGCGTGCGCCTTTCGCGCGCGGAAAAAATGTTGTTCATCGCACACGCGCGCTTCGGACGCGTGACGGAAGAGAACATCCTTGAAAAGCGTGATCGTGATCGGCGGCGGGCTGGCGGGGCTGGCGGCCGGCGTCGCGCTGGCTGAAGCCGGCTGGTGTGTGCGGCTGTTCGAACAGCGTCCCTTCCTCGGTGGCCGCGCGACCTCCTACGTGTTGCCGGATGGCGAGCACGTCGACAATTGCCAGCACGTGACTTTCGGCTGTTGCACGAATCTCCAAGATTTTTACACCCGCGTTGGCTCCGGCAACAAAATCAAATTCTTCGACCGCCTGCTGCTCCTCGATCCCCAGGGGCGCCGCGGTGAAATGCATGCAGGCATCCTGCCCGCGCCGTTTCACATGACCGGCTCGTTCTTGACCTTCGCCCCGCTCGGTCTGAAAGACAAGCTCTCGATTGCCTGGGCGTTCTATTCGATCCTGAGAAGTGGCGGGCATCCCCCAGACCTGGACGAGCCCGGCGGGATCACGATGCTGGAATGGCTGCGCCGCCGGAAACAGACACCCGCGGCGATCAGCCGCTTCTGGCGCGTGGTTCTGGTAAGCGCCCTCTCCGAGGAACTCGACCGCATCGACGCCCGCTATGGAGTCGACGTTTTCTGGAAGGCGGTTCTTTCGAATCGCAACGGCTATCGCATGGGCATTCCGGCAGTGGCGCTTGCTGACCTCTATGACGGCTGCCGGGTTGCCATTGAACGCAAGGGCGGGGAAGTAGTTCTGCGTGCGCCAGCGCGCGCGTTGCACATCGAAGATGGCGCTCTCGCTGCGGTGAAATTCGATGGCGGCCGGGAAGAAACCGCGAACGCCTACGTTTTCGCTGTTCCGCACACCGTCTTCACCGAACTTCTCCCCGAAGAGGTGAAGCAGAAAAATGCCGCGTTCCAGAACCTGGATAATCTCAAAGACGCGCCAATCACCGGCGTGCATTTCTGGTTTGACCGCGAGGTCATGAAAGAGCCGTTCGTCACGCTGCTCGACACCACCACGCAATGGATTTTCAACAAGACCGCGCTCTATGGCTCTCCCAACGGAACTAGCAAGAATGTTGCAAATGGCCAGTACCTGCAACTAGTCATCAGCGCATCTTATGATCTGTTGCAGAAGCCCCGGCAAGAGATTATCGACCTGTGTTTGAAAGAAGTTCGCCAGGCGCTGCCCGCGGCGCGGGATGCTAACCTCGTCAAGGCCACGGTCATCAAAGAAGCGGCCGCGACATTTTCTCCGGAACCCGGAGTGGACCGCTGGCGCCCGAAGCAGGAAACGTCCATCCGCGGGCTGTTTCTGGCAGGGGATTGGACCGACACGGGCTGGCCGGCCACGATGGAAGGCGCGGTGCGCAGCGGGTATCTCGCGGCCGAGGCGGTGTCGCGCGTTGCGGGAAGCCCGCAGCGGTTCTTGCAGCCCGATCTTGCAACCGATGGGTTTGTCTCGCTCTGGGCAAAAAAGTAGGAGCGCAGCTTTATCCTGAGCGCCGTCGAAGGAATGCTGCGCCCCATCTCGGCAACAGAGTCAACTGTCAGAGGGTTTTCTCGCGCCTCGACCGCTATTTAGGAATGTGATGGAAAATGCAAACCGATCAACCCACAACAGGCGAAGCAACGACCGTTTCGTACGAACCGATATGCCGCTCGTTTGTGGTGAGTTCTTCGGAGATCGAGTCCAAATATTTGTACTCCTCTCCCGCAGTCTGAAGAAATTCTTCGTACGATTTGCGGGAGAGCCAGTAGTCGGTCGTCAAGTACACGCGCGGCTTACTGGCGTCGCGAAACAGATGGGTTCCGGCGTGGTGCGGATCGCGCCGAAAAAGGGAATCCCAGTCACCGCCAGGGCCGTAGACCTTTTCAAAACGTTCTTCGCAGCCGGGCTTGACTTCGAACTCCCAGAGGACTAAAAACATAGATGTCCCATCTCCTGCTCGGACGTCGGCAATCCTGTTTATTAAACTCTGGGGAAGATTGCGCTAGCGGTCGAGTGTAGCAATCCGAGAGGATGCAAGCCACGATGGCATGCGTGTAAGCGCTCAAAGACAGCGATTTGTTGTGGCAGTCCGTCAGGACTGACGGACGGAGGCGTTTGTGGATCGAAAGTACAGTCACCGCGGCTACCGCGACGCGGAAAAAAACGAGAAAAAAGACAAGTCACACTCGCACGACCGCAAGCCCCCTCAGGGCGGGCCGCGCGCGGATCAATTCGGGCCGCGCACGCCTCGCATGGTCGGCACGGTCACTCGCGGCCGCTGTTCCAACTGCGGCGCGGTGCTCACCGCGGGCTTCGATCCCAACGGCGCGTGCCCGAAATGCCAGTTCGAGTTGCACTCCTGCAAGCAGTGCCGCTTCTTCGATTCCGGCGCGCAGTTTGAGTGCACGC
>JBGOVR010000062.1:0-24881 GCA_041478205.1 Candidatus Acidiferrum sp. | reverse complement strand
CCAGCCGCCCGATGAAAATGTCGACTTTGCAGCGCCGCCTATCGATCGCACAGTGAAGCTCTATATCGGAGGCAAACAGACGCGCCCAGATTCCGGCTACAGCGTGGAGGTACGCGGTGCAGACGGCCGCGTTCTCGGCGAGTCTCCCCTTGGCAATCGCAAAGACATTCGCAACGCGGTGGAAGCCGCCCGCAAAGCGGAAGCGTCGTGGGCCAAGACCACCGCGCACAATCGGGCCCAAGTGCTCTACTACATGGCCGAGAATCTTTCTCAGCGTGCCGACGAGATCGCCGGTCGTCTCGCCGCCGTCGTGGGGCAAAAGCAGGCCAAAGCAGAAGTGCAGTCCGGCATCGAACGCGTTTTCTCCTACGCGGCCTGGGCCGACAAATATGACGGCGCTGTGCACAATCCGCCTTTTCGAAGCGTTGCGTTGGCCATGCATGAACCCATCGGCACCGTCGGCGTCATCTGCCCTCAGGAAGTTCCTCTCCTCGGTTTCTTGTCGCTAGTGATGCCCGCGATTGCTGTTGGCAATACCCTTGTCGCGGTTCCTTCAGAGGCCTACCCGCTCATCGCCGGTGACCTCTACCAGGTCTTCGAAACCAGCGACCTCCCGGGTGGGGTAGTTAATATAGTGACGGGCCGCTCTTCCGAACTGATGAAGGTTCTGGCCGAGCATGCTGATGTCGACGCTGTCTGGTGTTTTACAGATCAAGCCAGCAGCGCCGCTGTGAAGTTGCTCTCCACCGGCAATCTCAAGCAGGTCTTCACAAACGAGGGCCGCGCCATCGATTGGTTCAACGTGGACCAAGGCGAAGGTCGCTGGTTCCTCCACCACGCTGTCCAAGTAAAGAACATCTGGGTACCCTACGGCGAGTAACGTGGCCTAGCTAGAAGTGGCGGGCAACTTCTCGGGCGTATGCTGACGGGGAACGCAGGCTGCTGTGGCACGAAACCGAGCGGATCGCTCGCCGCTGTCGCCGAATGCCCTGCACAGGCGAAGAGCAACTTTGGCGATGGCACTCCGGGTGGCTAAGCCAACCGCCCCGCCCCTCCCTCCCGAAGAAACAGGTCGGCACCGGAGTGCCGGTGACCGCTATCCGTTATAGTTGTTTATGTACTCGTTGTCAACTACATACATTTGTTAACGAGATGGGAAACCCCACGCTGTTAGACCCTACTCGACTCCCTTCGGATTCCTATCCGGCACCAGGTCTTCTTTGCTAGCCCGAGGTCTGAAGGGTGAATCATCTCACCGGAAGGTGCGCAAGGCGTGGGCGTCTCGTTTGATTGCTACTATATCCCGCGGTCTTCCCAGCTAGACGTTACCCCTTTGAACAATTCCGTTCGGAAAGGGAATTCTGTCGGCAAGGCCCTCGGCCTACTATCGGACTCAAGGCTGCAATCCCGAGAGGGGCTAAATGGTTCCAGAGCGCAGACAATACCCGCGCCTAACTCCGAGCTCTCCGCTATTCGTGCACTTGGACGAATGCAAACGCGGACTCGTGCTGGATGTGTGCGAAGGTGGCCTGGCCGTCGCTAGTCTTGTCCCCAAGAATCCGGACGAAGTCGTATCCCTTGCGTTTGATCTTCCGGAAGCTAACGTTCATATCCAAGCCAAAGCCGAGATCGCATGGACAAGGGATTCGGGCCACCTGAGTGGGGTCCGCTTCGTGGACTTGACCGACACATCCCGGCGGCAGCTTGAGGAGTGGATATCATCCATAGCCGAAGCCCCACGCGCAGCCGCGGCTGCAACGGTAGAGCCAACCCAACTGGGCCTCACCAACCGCACAACAGATGTTCCCGTCAGCCCTGATCCGCAAGTGGAGAGAGACTCGGCAGGGGTGCAACCGAGATACTCGCTGGTTTCGCTGCAACTAACCGGGGAATCCAATCCACAGAAGACAGGGCTCCTGGGCAATGAAGGATTGAGTTCCGAGGATACGTCGCGCTTTCCAATCAGACTCTTCCTGGCGGTGATGCTCCTGTCGTGGGCGCTCGTTTTTCTAGGCTACCGAATGGGTGTCATGGAGGTTAGCCCGCAGGTCAGGGAGGTTACGGCCGCGACCAAGGCCCCTGCAGCTACTTCTAAAGGCCCAATCATACCGGCGGATCGGTCATCCCTCACCACTTCCTTGCTCCCTAACGTTGTCTCCTGGAACGATCCCGGCGTCGTGCTTCAGGTAGGTGCAATGACCGAGGAAAACAACGCCGATGCCCTGGCCGAGATTCTACAGAAGAGAAACTTTCCGGCGTTTGTGTTCAAGCGCGGCGGCGACCGCTTTTACAAAGTTGCCGTGGGTCCCTACAACGGCGCCGATGCTGATTCCACTGCCAAGGTCAAGACCGATCTTGAAAAGCTAGGTTTTACACCTATCCTCAAGCCCTGGCTTCCCGAATAGAGGATCTCAATATCTTAGAGATGACCGTCTAATTTCCGCGGGCTGCGTCCACCCACTTTTCCAGAAGCGCTTCGTGGTCCGTTTGCATTTCATCAAAGGACACTCCCATTCCCATATTCGACTGAGAATAAATGACCCGCCCCGTGACGTCGATTGCCTGCTCTTGGTAAGTGATCTGGATCTTTACCGGAGTACCGAGCGGCAGCGGATTCAGCATGTCCATATAGCAGCCGTGCCGGCTCAACTCGCTGGTGCGAGCGGTCATCCCTACTTTTGTCTGAAGCTCGGTGATCTGCGCGGACGCAAAAAAAGGGTATCGGGGTCCCCGGCGGCGTTCATCCACGTGAAGTGTCCTCCTTAAATGGTCGCAGCGTGCAGGGCAGGTGGCGCAATTCTACTCGTGATCTGCCTCGGCGGCAGAGGATTCTTCGAGCGGGAAGGTCTTTAGCCAAGCCACGAACTTGGCCCTAACGTGTTCTACGCAAGACTTGACCTGCGCCTCCGAAGGACACCGCTATTCTTGGAGTGGTACCAGATTGAGTCTATGCTACGCCGCGATTGTGTAAGACCCTTGCTCGTTCCCGTCCGGTTTCATCTGCGCCAGTTCCTCGTTGGCGCCCGGAGGATTGTCATGCGTCGGCTCTTGGACCGTTTTGCACCGGATCGCCGTTCGGCTCTTCGCCATAAGTTAAGAACCCCTCTTCGCGTGCGCGTCTGGAAGTCCGCCATCCCAGAGCACGCCGGAGAATTGCAGAATGTTTCCCATCAGGGAATGTTCTTCGCGACGGACCTATCACTTCGCGCGGGCACCGTGATTGAGGTTCTCTTCAAGATGCCGGAGGAGATTACCGGCGAGCCGGGCACCCACTTGCGCTGTACGGGGCACGTCGTGCGTGTCGAGCCGGTCGATTCTTCGTCGTGTAGATCGGGTGTCGGGGTGAAGTTTCACTGCTACGAGATCGCAAACCTCGAAGGGCCGCAATCGACTTAGAACTCTTTGTCGATCCGCCTTTCTACGCTCTGTCCGGTTGATACGGGAGTTTCACCCGCCTCGCAAGGTTTTCCGTTAGGCATATCCCGCGCCACCGTCCTATATATAATTGAGGACATGATCCGAATCCTTGCCCCCCACCTGCAGGATTTGCCAGACACTATCTGTTAGTGTTCGTTCCCTGGGGAGGGAGCCCGTGAACACCCCAACAACCGTGATTGGACAATCGGTGCGTGAACTGCGCCGAGTCGTCATTGAACGCGTGGAGCCGACAGTGGATGGTGGCAGGTTCCCGATCAAACGCACCGTCGGCGAACGGGTGCGGGTTAAGGCGGATATTTATGCCAATGGGCACGACCTGGTTCGCGCAGTCTTGCTCTGCCGGCAGGCGAATGAAACGAAGTGGGTCGAGGAGGCTATGCGTCTGGTCGAAAATGACCGCTGGGAGGGGGACTTCAAAGTAGAGACGCTCGGGCGTTACGTATATACCGTCGTGGGTTGGGTGGATGGATTTCAGAGCTGGAGCGCCGATCTATTGAAAAGAGCGGAAGCAGGCCAGGACATTTCTGTGGATGTGCTTGTCGGGGCGGAGATTGTGCAAGCTTCCGCAGATCGAGCGCGTGGGGCGGACTCCAAGAAGCTGGCCGAGGCAGCCGCGAAATTGAGAGAGTTTTCGACGCTAGATCGTGAAGCGGCCCTGCGCGTTGCCCAGAGTCCCGAGCTGGCGCTGCTGGTGAACCGGAATCGCGACCGCAGTGCGGACACCACCTATGAGAGAGAACTCATTGTCGTGGTCGATCCGGAAAAAGCACGATTCAGTGCGTGGTACGAGATGTTCCCCCGCTCGTGCATCACGGATCCTAAGCGGCACGGCACATTTCGCGATTGCATCGATCGGCTCGACTACGTTGCGGGTATGGGATTCGACGTCTTGTACCTGCCGCCGATCCATCCGATTGGGAGAACCGAGCGAAAAGGCAAAAACAACTCAACTTCTCCCTCGCTGGAGGACACCGGAAGTCCGTGGGCCATTGGGGCGGAAGAGGGCGGGCATAAGGCGATTCATCCGCAACTGGGGACTCTGGACGATTTGAAGCTGCTCCAACGCAAGGCGCGCGAACTTGGCATCGATCTCGCGCTCGATATTGCTTTTCAGTGTTCGCCGGATCATCCGTACCTCAAGGAGCATCGGGAATGGTTTCGAGAGCGGCCGGACGGAACCGTGCAGTACGCCGAGAATCCACCGAAGAGATATCAAGACATCTACCCGTTTGACTTCGAAAGCGAGCACGCTCCTGAACTCTGGGAAGAACTGAAGAGCGTCGTGCTTTACTGGATCGAGCAAGGGATTCGGATTTTCCGCGTCGATAATCCGCACACGAAGCCGTTTGCCTTTTGGGAGTGGTTAATCGCTGACGTGAAGCGGGACTATCCGGAGGTAATTTTTCTCTCGGAGGCGTTCACGCGGCCTAAAGTGATGTACCGGCTGGCGAAGCTGGGATTCACGCAGTCGTATACATACTTTGCGTGGAAGAATGAAAATTGGGAACTCACTCAGTATTTCACGGAACTCAGCGAGCCTGCCTTGCAGGAGTTTTTTCGGCCCAACCTGTGGCCGAACACTCCAGACATCCTGAATGCATATTTGCAGAAGGGAGGGCGACCGGCATTTATGGCGCGGCTGATTCTGGCGGCGACCCTTGCCGCGAGTTATGGCATCTACGGGCCGGCCTTTGAATTGTGTGAGAACCGGCCGGCGCGCCAGGGAAGTGAGGAGTATCTAGACTCGGAAAAGTATCAGATTCGGGTGTGGGATATCGCCAATCCGCACAGCCTCAGGGACCTTATCGTTCACGTAAACGGTATTCGGCGGTCTAGTCCTGCTTTGCAGGTTAATTCGGGACTGAAATTCCACCGTGTCGACAACCAGCAGTTGATTGCGTACAGCAAGGTGTCCGAGGACAGATCCGACATGCTCCTGGTGGTGGTGAATTTGGATCCTTACAATACGCAGTCCGGTTGGGTAAGCGTTGCTCTCGAGGAGTTGCGTCTCGGAACGCAAGAATCTTATCAGGTGCATGATTTATTGACTGATGCGCGTTACGTTTGGCATGGCTCGCGGAACTATGTTCAACTGGACCCAGCCGTGCTGCCCGCGCACATCTTCCGGGTGCGCCCGATAGGTTGAGCGACGCCAACTAGGAATTGCCAAGCCGCTCGCAATGCTCGCGAAATGAGAATAGGAGAGTCACCCGTTGGCGCCGCAGGATGAGAACCTCTGGTACAAAGATGCCGTCGTTTATCAGCTTCACGTGCGCACGTTCTGCGACAGCGATGGTAACGGCATCGGCGATTTTCGGGGGCTGACGAATAAGCTGGATTATCTGCAAGAGTTGGGCATCAACGCCATCTGGCTGTTGCCCTTCTATCCCTCGCCATTGCGCGACGATGGCTACGATATAGCGGACTACACATCCGTCAATCCAACTTACGGATCAGTGGAAGATTTCAAGACATTCCTGACGGCAGCTCACAGCCGGCACATCCGGGTCATCATCGAGATGGTGCTGAACCACACTTCGGATCAGCACCCGTGGTTCCAGGAAGCGCGAAGTTCTCGGGACAATCCGAAGCGTGACTGGTACGTGTGGAGTGAGACGGACACCCGTTACAACGGTGTGCGGATCATCTTTGTGGACACGGAAATGTCCAACTGGGCCTGGGATCCCATTTCCAAGTCCTACTATTGGCACCGGTTTTTCAGCCACCAGCCAGATTTGAATTTCGACAATCCTGCCGTTCGCGAGGCCATGTGGGAGGTAATGAAGTTCTGGCTGGATATCGGCGTGGACGGCTTCCGGCTGGATGCGGTCCCGTACCTTGTCGAGCGGGATGGAACTTCGTGCGAAAACTTGCCAGAGACGCACGCCGTCATGCGTGATCTGCGCAAGCGCCTCGACCTGGCATATCCGGGCAAGATGCTGCTGGCGGAGGCCAATCAATGGCCAGCGGACGTGCGCGCATATTTCGGCGACGGTGACGAATTCCACATGGCCTTTCATTTTCCGCTGATGCCGAGAATGTTCATGGCCGTCAAGCTGGAAGATCGCAAACCGATCATCGAGATTCTCGAGCAGACACCGCAAATACCCGACAACTGCCAGTGGTGCATTTTCCTTCGCAATCACGATGAGCTGACGCTGGAGATGGTGACGGACGTCGAGCGCGACTACATGTACGACTCGTTTGCGAACGACAAAGCGATGCGGATCAACCTGGGGATTCGCCGCCGGCTGGCCCCCATGATGGAAAATGACCGGAGGCGCATCGAGCTGTTGAACGGCTTGCTGCTGTCCATGCCGGGCACGCCGATCATCTACTACGGCGATGAGATCGGCATGGGAGACAATGTTTACTTGGGCGACCGGAATGGGGTGCGCACACCGATGCAATGGAACGGTGGCTGGAACGCGGGGTTCTCTTCGGCTGATCCGGAGCGTTTGTATTCGCCGCTGATTTCCAATCCCGTTTATGGCTACCAGGCGATCAACGTAGATTCGCAGCGGCGATCGGAACACTCGCTTCTATCCTGGACAAAGTCCGTGATTCAGACGCGAAACTCTTCCCGCGTGTTTAGCCGTGGATCGATTGAGTTTCTAAACCCTTCGAATCACAGAGTTCTTGCGTACGTGCGGCAATTGGGCGAAGAAAAGGTGCTGGTGGTCAACAACCTCTCGAGTTCGGCGCAGGCCGTCGAACTCAATTTGCAGAGTTACAAGGGGCATATCCCCATCGAGATGTTCGGAAGGAACTTGTTTCCCCGAATCGGGGATCTGCCATATTTGCTGACCCTAGGTCCTTATCAGTTTTATTGGTTTCGACTTCGCCGGATTTGATGTGGTCTTACAGAGTAAGTGCATCTGACTTTCTCAAACGGCTAGCGACAGAGCATTGGAGCGGACCTTCACTTGGCTGAGGACACATTTCTTGGAGACGACTTTCTTCGCCAGCTAATGAGCGTGGGCGAAGTGGACCTGCTTGTCGCGATTCCCTCGTATAATAATGCCGGCACGATCGGAAAGACCGTGCAAGCGATCGAGGAAAGTTACCAACAGAATTTTATCCGCGATCGCGTCGTGATTCTCAACGTGGATGGAGGTTCCACCGATCATACGACCGATGTAGTGTCGACCATGGATGGGCGCAGGACCGTTGGTTACCGGGGCCTGACGTCGCTGCGGACCGTGCATCGAGTGACCACCCAGTATGCCAAGTCTCCCTCGCAGGGAACGGCGCTTCGAACTATCCTGGCCACTGCGGATTTGTTGCGGGCAAGGTCGTGCGCGATTGTTTCTCCCACGACGACGAATCTGGACGCATCGTGGATCGCGAACCTGTTGCGGCCTGCCTACCGGCAAAACTTTGAGTTTGTCGCTCCGCTTTACGCTCGCGACAGGTATCACGGTTTGCTGGCGCGCAACCTTCTCTATCCCATGAATCGCGCTGTTTTCGGACAACGCATCCGTGAAGTGTTCTCGGAAGAATGGGGATTTTCCGGGCGTCTCGCGTCTGAATGCCTCAGTCAGAATGTGTGGAATGATGAAGCCGTTCGGGCGCGCCCGGAAGCGTGGATGGCAGTCACTGCGATTTGTTCCGATTTCAAGTGTTGCCAGTCTTTTCTGGGACCGAAGGTGCCTCCAGCCTCGGGCTCCGGTCTGGATATTGTCGAAGTCATCCGTCAGACCGTGGGGAGCTTATTCAGGTGTCTGGAAACTCACCAAGATCATTGGTTGAACCGCACGGGATCGCAGGCGGTGCCAACCTTTGGACCCGACCACGAGCTGACCTCGGATGGAAAGCCTGCCAATCAGGAAAAGATTTTTGGATTGTTTCGCAGCGGCGTCACGGAATTGGATCCCATTCTGAGCTCGATTCTCACGGCGGATACTCATGCACAGATCAAAGAGATTGCGGCGCTCGATCAAGAAAAATTCCGGTTTGGCTTTGAGCTCTGGGTAAAAACGCTTTATGAATTCGCCGCTTCGTATCATCATGCCGTCATTAATCGCGACCACGTGATTCAGGCCCTGGTTCCTCTCTATCGCGGGAGCATGTACTCCTTTTTCCTAGAGCATTCCGATTCTTCTCCCGAGGAGATAGAGGCTGACTCCGAAAGCTTGTGCCTCGAATTCGAACGCCAAAAGCCGTACCTGGTGGAAAAATGGAAGGCGAAAGGTTGAGGTGAAGTCATGAAAGTGATGATCGTTCAGGGACTGGAACAGGCCTACCAGAACCTGGTTCACATGCTCGCCGAGTTCTTGCCCCGGTTCGTGGTGATGCTGGTGATCATTCTGGCAGGGCTGCTCGTCGCCTATGCCCTGAAGTACGTCCTGCGCGCGCTTCTCCACCTGACGAAACTGGATCGGCTGTCGGAGGAAGCGGGTGCTTCGCGCATGCTTCGAATGGCGGCGCTTCCGTCCATGACGGAAGTGTTGAGCCGGTCCATTTTCTGGGTCACTTTGCTGGGATTCATCTTGGTCGGAATTAGCGTATTGGGTGTTGCAGGGCTCCAGGAACAAATTTCGCGGTTGCTGCAACTGCTGCCAGAGATTGTTGTCGCCATCCTGATCTTGTTCTTAGGGCTGATCATCGCGAACTTCCTCTCCCGCGCCGCGCTCCTTGCCGCGGTAAATGCGGGATATGCATCTCCGAAAATGCTGAGCTGGTCGATCCGCTTTGTGATCTGGATTCTGGCGATCTCCATGGCGCTGGAAGAACTCGGGGTGGCCAGACAAACGGTGATCGCAGCGTTTTCGATCGTTTTTGGGGCATTGATGCTGGGGCTAGCCATTGCTTTCGGCCTTGGCGGACAAAATCTGGCCCGAGGATTTCTTGAAAGATATCTGAGCGACAAGAAAAACGGAAAGACGGAAGAGCCGCAGCCGCTGTGAGAGTGCTTTGCGGCTGCCGCTAGCGGAGTGGAGTTGCATATGAACCGGGCGCGAGGACGTCATGGCCAATTTTGCCGTTGGGAAGGAAATGTATCCGGAGCTGCAAAGATCGCTGCCGCCTCAACTGCCGGCGTTTCTATCCAGACAGAGGTGGTTCGGAGGGAAGGCGCGGGGAGTTCGCGCGGCAGATCTCGCGGATGTCGTTCCGATACGCACTGGCGCTCTTGAAGCGCTCTTGCTCGTGGTGCGGGTGGAGTACGCGCACGGGCCAGAAGAGAATTATTCAATACCTGTCGTGTGCTCGGAAGAGCGGTCCTCGTCAAAAGAGGTTGATTCTGCGTCGCTAAAAGTGGAAGCGCGGCAAGCCGGGCACGTGCTGGTTTTAACGGATGCGTTGAAAAACGAAGAGTTTCTCAGCACACTTCTCGAAATGATCCGGCGCAAGGCGACTACCGAAGGTGAGAAGGGAAGTCTTTGCGCACTACAGACGACGGCGTACTCGCGTCTTTATCCAGCTTCCGCGGGCGTTCTGCGGCCCAAGCCAGTCCGTGCGGAGCAGAGCAACAGCTCGATTATCTACGGAGACCGCCTAATTCTGAAGTTTTTCCGGCGCTTGGAGGGGGGAATTAACCCCGATTTGGAAATCGGAACCTTTCTTACGGAGAAGGCGCATTTTCCTAATATCCCCCAGATCGCCGGCTCTTTGGAATACCGCGCGCGTGACGGCAGGCGAATGGCCCAGGGAATCCTCCAAGCTTTTGTGCCCAATCAGGGTGATGCGTGGCGCTATACGCTGGGATCTCTTGGCGAATTTTATGAAGATGCAGCGCAACAGCCTGACGACGCTGCACCTTTGGGCTTTGGCGGCGCCCACTCTCCTCTGCGAGAGCGAGAATTGCCCGAATTTGCCCGCAAATCGGTTGACCCATACCTCGCCGCGGCGGGACTCCTGGGCCAGAGGACCGCTGAGATGCATCTCGCTTTGGCTTCCGAACCGCATGATCCCGCTTTCCATCCGGAGCCTTTTACGATGGAGTTTCAGCGGGCGCTGGAAAGATCGGTGCTCGAACTTACGGCTGGAGTCTTCGGTCTACTGCGAGAAAAGCGTTCAAGCCTGCCAGCGGAGTGGAGGAGCAGAGCGGACGAACTCTCTGGCCGGGAGCACGAAATCGTGCGCCGGTTTCAAGCCGCGCTGAGCGCGCCGATCCATGCGACGCGCACCAGAATTCACGGCGACTATCATCTCGGTCAGGTTCTCTACACTGGGTCTGATTTCGTGATCATCGACTTCGAAGGCGAGCCTGCTCGACCCCTCGCTGAACGACGCATCAAACGGTCGCCGCTGCAAGATGTGGCGGGGATGCTGCGATCGTTTCATTACGCCGCCTTCGCGCCGCTGCTGGGCGAGAAACCCGTGCCGGCAAAAGACCTCCGGCGGTTGAGCTCCTGGGCGGAGGCGTGGAATGCGTGGGTCGCGAATCGTTTTCTTGCCGACTATTTCGCGACTTCTGGCGAGGCGTCTTATCTTCCGCAGAGCCGCGAAGAAACGCAAAGCGTGCTGGAACTTCATCTACTTGAGAAGGCCGTATACGAACTCGGTTATGAACTGAACAATCGGCCGGCGTGGGTCGGGATTCCCCTGCAAGGGATTTCTGGACTGTTGTCGGTGTAGTGTTGACGGCGGAGCTGCAACTAGACTTCAGTGTGCTGGTTCAAGCCGCCGTATCGAGTTTCGGAGCGACTCCCCAGTTTTCCTGCGCTGCTTCGCATAGATCCCTAAATGCCGACATCTCGGCGGCATTCTCGTCGGCTGCGGCAGGAGCTTCGACATGCGACGTCCGTGGGGCCTTCTCATGGAGAAGGCGTTCCGTGGCCGCCACCATGGGTTCCGCGTGGAACCGCCGCTGCGATGACCAGTTGCACAGGATGTTGGCGACGGATATAAGACTCATTCCCTGGTGATGGGCCAACCAGCAACGCACGATTTCAAATTTGCTGACCGAATTGACCCTGGACGGCGTGAAATCCGCGGACTCGTAAAATCCGTAGGATCCCAGCAAGCCTAGTCCCTTCAGCCTGTGTATGTTCTCTAATGCATTCTTGGCGTCCACGTGCAAGCTCAAGAACGAAGCATAAGGAGACACAACGATGTCCGGCGACAGGTCGCGGCTCACCGCTAATCCTGGAACTCCGAACGCTTCGTAATGATAGTGACCCGAGGAGTTTATTTTCGAACACGACGCCTCGGAGATTCCCCAGGGAACCGATTTGAGTTCGCCGTATTTCTTTTGACTGCGGACAACCGCCTGCGCGGTTTCGTCCAAAATAGTGTTCGGATACGACTTCATCCACAGCAGAGGCATCAGGTATTCGAACATGGTTCCTGTCCAGGAAAGCAATGCATGTTCGTTCTCGTAGTTGGTGAACCGCCGTTCCATCGCGAGCCAGCATTCCTGGGGAATTTCTCCCTTAGCGATGGCCGTGAAGACCGCCGAGCGCGCTTCGGACGCCAACAGGTCGTAGTGGCTCTGTGTGAAACGTCCTTCTTCCACGCTGTAGCCGGTGAAGAGAAGCTTCTTCTTGGGGTCAAGAAAGAACTTGAAATCCATGCTCTTCGCCAGGGCATCCGCTCTAGCTGCCAGACGCTCGAGTCTCTTGGCAATACTCCTCGATATACTGTTGGTCCTGGCGATCGCGGGACGCATGAGCTGCAGGACCGGCCGAGCCTCGGCATTCAAATCTTCCTCTTCGAGCATGCGCGAAAGCTTCTGGTCCAGTGCCGAGCACAGTCTAGGGAGAGATTCCAGCGTCAGTCTCTCCGACCGGACAATCTGCTGAAGTGCGGGATCCTGGCAGTACTTTGCAAATTGCGGCAGCAGCCACGGTGCAAAGTCATAGAGCAGATTCTCGATGTGCGTGATCCGCAAGCACAATTCGTGAGCCCACCACGCCGCTTCACTTGTCGTGGCGCCTGCGGCTAGCTTCTTATCCAGCGCGATTACATCCTGTTCGAAACCCAGCAGAGCTTCCGACCAGGCTGCCGGCGATTCACCCAGCGATTTGGCCCTCTGCTTCAAATCTTTGACCCCAGCGATGAGAGCGTTGTCCGGGCCTTCCGCCGTAAGCAATTCTTCAATCGTGTCGAGATGATCCCCTACGCCCTGCCAAATTTCAGCACGGAATACCGGCTCGCTCGCGGCTCTCAGGCAGCCTTGTTTGATGGTCCACAGAGAGCAAATCAAATTGCCATTATCCACTGCGGAGATGAACCGCGGCTTCACGGCCTCCAGCGTTTGCGTGTCGTACCAGTTGTACATCTGTCCGTTGAGCCGAGGCATGCGATCGACGGAATCGAACGTTCTCTCGGTATCGGCAACGAATTCCGGAAGCGTCAGAAAACCGAGGTCAACAGCCGCGAGCCGCGAGTTGAGCAGCAAACCAAGGTTGGTGGTCGAAATGCGGTGGATAATAAGCGAAGCGGGTTCCATGATCGTGTCGGGAACCAGCCAGTTTTCCTCCGCAGTGCTGAATTCGCGAAACAAACGCCACGTGTGCAAGGCCGACTGCCGAAGCACGGCCTTATCTTTGGCTTCCATTTTCGTTTCTCCCGTTCGGGCCGGCAAATTTAGCCATTGGCCAATCGGCTTGGACAATCCCCAAAGCACCAGGAGAGGCAAGGCGACCAGAAACGCCTCGGGGCGGTCGACCGCGAGGAACAGCCCGACGAAGAAAGACAACCACGGAGTGATTTCCAAATAGATTTCGACCGGACTCTTTTTCGTGCAATCGATTTCCGCTTCCGCGGCTGTTTCCCATTCCAGAAGTCTCTCGTGGGTTACCGTCATCCGGACAACCGCCCTCACGACCGCATCGATGGTGACGAGACTCTGGTGGCAAAGGAACGCGATGCGCATGAAAAGGTGCGCTTGCGAAATCACAAAATCAGCGGCCAAGTTCTCCCAAAAGGCGGCGGTAAATAACGCGCGGCGGGCGCGCAGTATGGACACGGCAAACTGGCAGTACGTTGGCAGTGCAACGACACCCAAAGTAGCTAGCGTCCAGTAGAGCGCTTTGCCCGGAAGGAACAACCAGCCGCTCAGTAACATCACGAACGTTGCCGTCTCCGTCAGACTGCGGCGCAAGTTGTCGAGAATCTTCCAGCGGGAAATGACGGATAGGGGGTTCGCGACCGTCTTTCCAAAAAAGTCTGGCACACGAGGCAGAAGCCAGAAAATGATTTGCCAATCGCCGCGCACCCAGCGGTGCTTTCTTCGGCTCAGAGCGCTGACATGAGACGGATAATCATCCACAACCTCGATATCCGATACCAACCCGGCGCGTGCGTAAGCGCCTTCGATCATGTCGTGGCTGAGAATCGTGTTGCAAGGGAACCTGTGTTCTAGCACCTGTTGGAAAGTCTCAACTTCGTATATTCCTTTACCCGTAAAGCTGCCTTCACCGAATAGGTCCTGATAAACATCTGAAACGGCTCGAGTGTAAACGTCGAAGCCCGCGTCAGAAGAAAAGATTGCTGCCAATCGCGACCTGCTGGCCGATTGAATGCTGATATCTACCCGTGGCTGAAGAATTCCATAACCTTGAATCACGGTGTTTGTTGCTGGATCGATCACCGCCCTGTTGAGCGGGTGGGCAATCGCCCCCACGAGTCGGTGCGCCGCATCCCTCGGCAATTGGGTATCCGAATCCAGGGTGATGACGTACTTGACGTTTCGCAGCACCGATAGATTTCCGGCCTTTACCGGGAAGTTGTCGCTCGTCCCGAGAAGCAGCTTGTTGAAGTCCAGCAGTTTCCCGCGCTTGCGCTCCCATGCCATCCAAATGCCCTCGGACGGGTTGTAGGCGCGATGCCGGTGGAATAGGAAGAACGAGCCTTTTCCTTCGCCGGCATACTTCGCATTCAACGCCTGGATGAGACGTGCGCACGGATCGGCCAGTTTGTCTTTGTCGTCAAATTGCGTCGCAGCATCCGGTGGATCGGTGAGAAGTGCAAAGTGCAGGTGCGCATCCCGATTCGCCAGAAATCTAATCTCGAGGTCCCTTACCGCCCGTTTCATCTGCTCTTCGCCGGTCAGCAGCGTGGGAACAACGACCATGGTTGTGAATTTGGCCGGAATGCCGTCGGAGAAATCCAGTTTGGGTAGACCTTTGGGTGGAAACAGCGTCGTCGCAAATTGATTCATTAGTGCGACAGCGCACTCCGCTGCCGGCAGCAGAAATAGCGCCATGGCAACCAAACCCGAAAACTTGACCTTCGCCTCGAAGATCACGACCGCCATCAACGCCAGGGTGACCAGCTCGATTCCCAGTATGTAAGAGAAGTCCGGCCAGCGCTTGAGGAGAGCCTGCATTCGTTCCGTCAAGGTCGGACGATATCCGATCGCGTCTTCCAGAGCCTTCCGGCCTTCTCCAACAAGGTAGTAGCCGACGTGGGACTTACGTTCTCTTAGTCGCTCATCGGTGGAAGGATGAAGCTGACGCGAGAGTTCAATCGCCTTCCGGGCGACTTCTTGCTCATTTGCGTTCGAACGTATTGCCGCCTCAGCGATCGTCTTGCGATATGTGTCGCGCGTCTCGAAATCCATGCACGTATAAGCGCCGCTCGGGTCTTGCCGCAGAATATGCTCGGTCGCGTTAATCTGTTCGAAGAGCTCAGTCCAGTCCATGCTGCAAACGCGCCCCAGACTCTCCACCAAGGTAGAGAGGCCTGCCGCTTGGAAGTAGCCAGCCGATGCCGTCTCCGACGCTCTAACCGCGGACTCGGTCATATAAGAGTATGTTGCCGCCGCATCGAGCTGATCCGCGCGAGCAGCCACGGATTCCAGCAGCGCGAATTCCATCAACGGATGCAGTTGCCACAACTCCGCCATGTCAAAAGGCATGGCGTCTTGAATTGCCGTGAAGAATTGCTCGAATGTTCGTTCGTCGAATTCGTAGTTAACGGCCTGCAAGTAACTCGCCACCGCGGCGTAGACACGCGGCACGTACCATCCGTCCGTGATTTCGACCTGTGGATGCTCGCAGGCGTCGCGAATCGCTTCCTTCGTCCTCTGAAGGCTCTGACGAAGACGATCGGAATTTCCCAGAAGTATGGCCGCGTCCTCGCGCAGCCTGTTTCCGGCGGAAGCCAAGTTCCGGAGAATTTCGCATCTCGTTTCGATGGACTCGGCTGTTTCCTCCCACTTCGCTTCGAAGGCTGGAATGCGCGTGCTCTTATCGCGAACCCTCCAAGACTGTGCTTCCAGCAAGGCGCCCAGCCAGAGCTGGCCGTACTGCACATTCCCGCGACACTTCGGCGTCGATCCGCAATACTCTTTTCGTCGCGCGCCGTCTCTCGGAGCGCCGGTGCCCGGCAACGATGGACTCGAATCAAAACCGGCATAATGCTGCGTAGCCATTAGATCTTCCCTCGTCATCGATAACTTGCTGCTTGCAGTTCGAACATCTCGGCGTAACGCCCTTTGTTCAACAACAGCTGTTCGTGGTGCCCCTGCTCGGCAATCCGTCCGTTTTCCAGGACAATAATACGGTCCGCCATCTTCACGGTGGAGAAGCGGTGCGAAATCAACAGGGCCATCTTGCCCTTGGTCAACTCGGCAAAACGCTGGAACACTTCATGTTCAGACCTGGCATCCAACGCTGCGGTAGGTTCATCGAGAATCAGCAGTTGTGCATCACGCAGATACGCGCGGGCCAGCGCCATCTTCTGCCATTCCCCGCCTGACAGATCTACGCCTCCTTCGAATCGGCGGCCGAGAATCTGCTCGTAGCCTTTAGGAAGTTTGCGGATCACCTGTTCGGCCAGGCTCTTCTGTGCTGCGGAGCGCAGCCGGAAGATATTTCCCTGGTCCTCGATTCGGCCGATCGCGATGTTTTCCGAAGCGGTCAAGTCGTAGCGCATGAAGTCCTGAAAAATAACGCCGATCTCTTTCCACAAGTCCTCGACGTCGTACTCGCGCAGGTCAACACCGTCCAACAGGATTTGGCCGTCCGTCGGGTCGTACAACCGTGTCAGCAGCTTCACGATCGTTGTCTTGCCTTGACCGTTCTCGCCGACCAGCGCCAGACGTTCCGAGGACTCCAGCCGGAAGCTGACATCGCTCAGCACCATCCGGGACTGCCCCGGATAAGCGAAAGAAACATTTTGGAATTCAAAGCCCTTGCGAATCGGTTTCGGAGCCGGCAGGGCATTGGGCTTTGAGAACACCTTTGGCTGCACGGCGAAGAATTCCAGCAGGTCCGTTATGAACAGCGCCTGGTCCGCGATCGTCGAGAAAGTCGAAAATATTGCTTGAATATTCGAGCTGGCCAAGGCGATGGCTCCGGTCATGAACGTAAACGTTCCCATGTCCAACACGCCCGTCACCGTCTTGTAAATCACGAACGCGTAGCTTCCGTAGTATCCAACCGCCGAAAGCAAGGTGAAGAGCGCGCCCACCCACATCCGGCGCTTCGCCAATCCCACATTCTGCTCGTGCAGTTCATTGGAAAGCTTGGTGTAGCGGCTCACCAGGAACGACGCCAGCCCGAACAGCTTTAACTCTTTTGCGGTTTCCTTGCTTCCTCCCAAGATCCGCAGATAGTCCATCTCTCGCTTTGCGGGAGTCTGCCGGAAGTTCAGCGAATACCCCATGAACGCAAAGTGCGTCTCGCCCAGGAACGCCGGAATTACGCAGCCCACCAGCACCGCCAAAATCCACGGCGACAAAAACAAAATCCCGCTGGCCAGGCTGAGTATGGTTACGGCCTGTTGGATCAGCAAGCCCGTCGACTGGATCATCACGATCCGGTCGGTGCCCTGAACCCGGGCGCGTTCCATCCGGTCGTAGAACAGGGGATCTTCAAACGAAGTCAAATCCAGCCGCGAAGCGTGCTCCATGATCTTCGTGCTGATGTGCCGGCTGTACTTGTCTGCCAGCACGATGTCGCAAAAGTTGATCAGTCGGACGAGGATGCCGGATGCCACGCCCGCCAGCACAAATTCCAGGGCTACCAGCCACCAGAAATGCGACGGAAGTCCAGTTTGGTGCTTCAGAAGATTGAAGATGTCGTTGACGATTACGCGCGTGACCACCAAAGCAGCAACTGGTATTAGAGCAGCTAGAACCCGGCAGGTAATGCTGGCAATGATGACTCTCGGTGCGGCTTCCCAAACCATCCGAAGAACCGGTGGAATGTTCTTCAGTGCGGCGACTCGTTCTCGCCATCTAGGTGTGGGATCTTGATTCTCCTGACTCATCCAATGGGCTCCCGATGGGCCGCTCTGGGTTCGACTCCCGTGTCAACGTACGCTGCAATTCACGCACGTCTATGGCCAATGAGTTCGGCCACTAAACCCATCTCCACAAGCCACTTACACGCCGTCTACACGATCTGGTTTATGTTTTTTTTTCGCCCCGGCAGCAACTTTTGCATGGTCTATTGGTTATGCACTGATTGCGCACGGGAACGGTTCGGATGAGGACCTTCCGGTGTTTCAGAAACGCAGGAATCTTCCGAATTCGTTAGCCTTACTCGCTTCTTCGGCACGGAACGCAAAGATTTTCCTTCGATGCGTTCCACATCTAAGCAATCGGACAATTAGTGATTACTCATCGAAGTGAACCGGGCTACGGTCGAAAGCAGTCACGACGGACGAAAAAGAACTTCATCTCCTCGTTGGATCTCGCGAAGCTCCGCTCGCAAGGGGGTAATGGTACTAACTATTCTTAGCCTCAGACAGTCTATCGTCTGATGTCTGACCCGGGATTAGCTGCAATTTCTTCTGACCAGGCCGCCCGTGCTCGATCGCGCCACCCAATCCGAAAAAGCTTGCCTAGAATATCGATTTTATACGATACTTCTGCGGTCGATCTCGAACCGCTTCCTGCCAGAACGGCTTTCCTGATCATTCAGATATCGGAGGTTTTGTGACTAAGCGGAGAGCCCTTGCATGCCTGTTGATTGTCAGTGGACTTCTGATTGCCCCGCATGCCCGCGCCGGCAACGACATCCCCAAGGCCGCCTGGAAGCGCCCCATCGGCGCGCCGCTCTCGAATCAGGGTACTAAGAAACCAACTCTCGACGGGGGGCACATCGACGACGGCTATTGGCAGGGCGCGCCGGTCGGCGGACTCGGCGCAGGCACTTTCTCGCGAACCTATCGCGGTGATTTCGCGCGCTGGCACCTCAAAGGCGGCGTTCACAAATACCAAACGGTCTACGCGAATGAGTTCGCCATGTTCCAGAAGACAGACGGAGATGCCGAGGGTGTCGCCAAGGTCCTGACGGCAGACCATCCCAAGGACAATTCGCTCAGTTCCTGGAACTGGGATTATCCCGTCGGTGCCGGAGACTACTACGCGCTCTACCCCAAGTCTTGGTTTGACTACCGATGGGACAAGTTCCCCGCACACGTCGTGCTCGAGCAGTTCTCGCCCATCCTCCCGGACAATTACAAAGAGTCCAGCTATCCGGTTGCCGTCTATCGCTGGCACGCCGAGAACCCCACGAAGCGCCGCGTCACCGTTTCCGTGCTGCTCTCCTGGGCCAACATGGTTGGGTGGTTTCGCACCTTCAATCGCGACTTGAGCGGCGGCATCAACGCCGGCAATCGCAATCGTGCCGCGAACGAGGCGCTCGGCTCCGCGGGAACCATGAAGGGCATTGTCCTGGATCGCAACCACATCGGTGACGTCCAGGAGCAGTGGGACGGTCAGTTTGTGATCGCCGCGCTGGAATCGCCCGGCGTCAAAGTCAGTTACCAGACCACCTTCGCGCCAGACCGCGACGGAAAAGAAGTCTGGGCTCCCTTCTCAAAAGACGGTCGATTGGCCAACAGCGACGATGCTTGGACCAGCAGCGACGAGCCCTTGGCTGGCGCCATTGCCGTGCTCTTCACCCTCGAACCAGGGGAAAAGCGCGTCATTCCTATGGTCATCGCCTGGGATCTGCCCATCGTGGAATTCGGTGCCGGACGCAAATGGAATCGCCGCTACACGGACTTCTATGGCACCAAGGGTGACAATGCCTGGGCTATCGCCCGCGATGGTCTGCAGAGCGCCTCGACGTGGAGCGACGCCATCGACTCTTGGCAGGCGCCCTATGTCAACGACGAGAGCAAGCCGCTCTGGTATCGCGGCATGCTGTTTAACGAACTGTACGTCCTGGCGGACCTCGGCTCCTTCTGGGGACGTCCAGTCGGTTCGGATCCCAAGGCCCCGCCGGTATATTCCTTCATGGAATGCTACGACTACCCCTACTACGAGACCCTCGACGTTCGCTTCTATGGCTCGATGCCACTGGTGAAGTTCTGGCCGGAGATTGAAAAAGGCGTCATGCGTGAATTTGCCGACACCGTGCCGTACGAAGTTAACGAAAAGATGGAGTGGGTCTGGAAAACCGTGCATTCCGGCGATCTGAGTTTTCGCATTCGCAAGGCCAAAGGCGCCGTTCCCCACGATCTGGGTGTGCCGCAAGAAGATCCCTTCATGCAGATCAATCAATTCAGTTGGCAAGACACGAACGGCTGGAAAGACCTCAACCCAAAGTTCGTCCTGATGATCTACAGGGACTTCGTTCTGACCGGTCGCAAAGACATCGGATTCCTGCGCGACACCTGGCCTGCCGTGCAAGAATCCATCTCCTATCTCCGCAAGTACGACCCCAATGGCGACGGTCTCATCGAAAACGGTGGCTATCCCGACCAAACCTACGACGAGTGGGTAGTGCGAGGCGTGAGCGCGTATTCCGATGGGTTGTGGCTTGCGGCCTTGCGCTCCGCGGAAGAAATCGCCAAGCAACTCGGCGACGCGACTGCCGCCGGCCAGTATCACGATCTCTTCGCGAAAGGCCAGGCCGGCTACATCAAAAAGCTCTGGAATGGAGAGTACTTTCGCTACGACACCGGAAGCGAATACAAAGACAACATCCAGGCCGACCAACTCGCCGGCCAATGGTATGCCAACATGACCGGCCTGGGCGACATCGTGCCTCGAGACATGCAACTAAAGGCCCTGAAGAAAATCTTCGCCTTCAATGTGATGAAGTTTGCTGACGGCAACATGGGCGCCGTGAACGGAATCGCTCCCGACGGCTCGCTCGTGACCACCAACGAGCAAGTCCAGGAAGTTTGGACCGGCACCACCTTCGGACTCGCCGCGCTCATGCTCGGCGACGGTATGAAGGACGAAGCCTACCGCACCGCCTGGGGCATCTATCACACCAGCTATGAAACCAAGGGCTACTGGTTCCGCACGCCCGAAGCTTGGGACATTACCGGCAACTATCGCGCCTCCATGTACATGCGCCCCGCCGCCATTTGGGCCATGGAGATGGCCCAGCCGCCCGCGAAGTTGATCGCCGATACTTCACACTAGCGGCCTTCGCCGATTCAATTCCTAGTAGGGGTGCAGCATGCTGCACCCCATTCGCCCGGCCGTCAGATACTTGGTCCAGCGTCACAGCGGCAACCGCAATCGCGCCTCGCAACCCCGGACGCCGCGCCGGTTCTCCAGCGTCAAAGTACCGCCGTGCGCCTCCGCAATTTGCCGGCTCAAAGCCAGTCCGATGCCCGTACCCCCCGGCTTGGTAGTAAAAAACGGAACAAACACATTCGCCGTATTTTGAATCCCCGGGCCATCGTCGATCACCCACACATGCAATTGTGAATCCTGCCGCGCCCATCCGATCCCCGCGCTTTTGCCGCTCTCTAAAACCGCGTCCGCCGCGTTGTGCACCAAATTAATCAGCAACTGCTCCAGTTGGTCGGCGTCCCCCGAAATCACCACGTCCGGCCCTTCTTCGAGCCCCAACTTGACGCGCGTTTCCAACTTGGCCACCCGCGCGATCCATTCGCGCACCCGCACCGGCGCCAGCTTTGGCGCCGGCAACCGCGCCAGCTTCGAGTACGCCGCCATAAACCGCCCCAGCGCCTCCGTGCGCGACCTAATGATGCCGAATCCTTGCCGCAAATCATCCAGCAGCCCTGCGCCAGCTCCACCTGGCTGCGATTCCAGCGTTGCCGTCACCGATTGCAATCCGCTTTCCAAGCTTTGCGCCACGGATTGGATCGGCGCCAGGGAATTATTTAACTCGTGGCCCATCACCCGGATCAGCCGTTGCCACGCTTGGCGCTCTTCGTCCCGCAGCGCCCGGCTCAAATCGCTCAGCACCACCAGATGATGCGGCAGCCCGGCCTGCCGGAACGATCCCCGGCGCATCCCCCAGCGTCCCGCGCCTCCCGGAAAACTCAACTCCATCGTGCGCACCGGCTCGCCTTCCAGGCACGCGCCCAACCCCAGCTCGCTCGCCGTGAAGCCCAGCAGCCGCTCAATGGGTCGCGCCAACAGCCGCTCGCTCGCTCGATTCACCAAACGAAGTTTCGTATCGTTGTCAAACGTGAAAATCGCTACGTCAATCTCTTCCATCACCGTGCGCAAAAGAGCTGTAGCCTCCAGCGCCCCAAGCCGCTGCTCGCGCAGTGTCTCGCTCAGCGCGTTCACTTCGATCATCACTTCGCCCATGGCATCATCCCGCCGCGCATCTCTGCCCCGCACCGAGAAGTCTTCCTCGCGCAGCGCAGCCAGAAGATTCGAAAGCGTCTGCAAGGAAAACACCACGCGATGGCGCAGAGAAACCGCAAACCCCAGCCATAGGCTCAGGATGAAAAATGTCAGCGTCCAGGCAGTTCTTGAGGAATGATCGCCGGTCCAAAGAAGAATGAGGGCAATCGTCGAGCCCGGCAGACCCGCCGCCAGCGCCAGCAGCTGAATGCGGCGTTCGTAAGCGAGACGCCTCATTCCAAGCCGTGTTTTTGCAGCCGCCGGTACATCGCGCTTCGGCTCAGCCCCAAGGCCTTGGCCGCTTGACTCACGTTGCCATCATAACGCGCCAGCGTGCGCTGGATCAGATGGTGCTCCACATCGTCGAGGCTCATTTCTTCCAAACGTGCGGTGCTCCCAGACGCCGCAACGCGCAGCCCGAGGTCCGCCGCCCGCACGAGCGGTCCGGTCGCCAGCAGCACGCCGCGCTCAATCGCGTGATCCAGTTCCCGCACGTTGCCCGGCCAGGGATGTTCGTGGAGCATCTGCGTCGCCACGCCGTCAAACCCGGAAATAGTCTTTCGGTACCGCTGCGCGTAGCCCCGCAGGAAATGTTGCGCTAGCAGCTCGATGTCCTCGCGGCGCTCTCGTAGCGGCGGCAAATGAATCTCGATCGTATTCAGCCGGAACAGCAGGTCTTGCCGGAAGCGTCCCGCTGCGGCCTCCGCGTTTACGTCCACATTCGTCGCTGCGATCACCCGAACATCAACCCGCCGTGTACTCGAAGATCCTACGCGCTCCAGTTCGCCGGTTTCCAGCACCCGCAGCAGCTTGGCCTGCAGTTTCAGCGGCACATTCGCAATCTCATCCAAAAACAACGTTCCGTTGTCCGCCAGTTCAAACCGCCCCACGCGATCCACACGCGCATCCGTAAACGCGCCCTTCACGTGACCAAACAGCTCGCTCTCAAACACGCCCTCAGACAACCCCCCGGCATTCACCGTGACCATTGCCGTCGTCGCCCGCGGAGAAAGCGCGTGCAGCGTTTGCGCCACCACTTCTTTCCCGGTCCCATGTTCGCCAGTGATCAGCACGTTGGCGTCCGACGGCCCAATCCGCCCGATGATATCCAGCACCGGCCGCATCGCCTCGGATTCCGCGATCATCGTCGGCCGCGATTCCGCTCGCAGCAGCCGGTTCTCCGCCTCCAGCCGCGAGGCCTGCCGCAACGCCTGCCGCAAATCGATCTGCGTCCGCAGGATCGTAAGCAGCCGCTGATTCTCCCAAGGCTTCGGTATGAAATCGCGCGCCCCGCGCCGCATCGCTTCCACCGCCACTTCCACGCTGCTCCACGCCGTCATCACGATCACCGGAAGCGTGCTGTCCACCATCTGAATGCGTGGCAGCAGGTCCAACCCTTCCTGCCCCGACGTCGTATCTCGCGCGTAATTCAAGTCCATCAACACCGCGTCGAATTCCCGCGCCTCAATCGCCGCCAAAGCCTCGCTAGGCGAAGCCGCCCCGTGTGTCTCGTAGCCCTCCCGCCGCAGCAACAAACGCAACGCGTCGCGGATGTCCGCCTGATCGTCCGCCAGCAAAACGCGACGCGGATGTGTATTCGAGGTTCTCATTTCCCAATGTAGGGTTCTAACGTAGTGGCCGGACTTTAGTCCGGCCAACCCAACTCATCTCCTAAACGGAGCTCGTCAGCCAACAGTTTCGCAGCCAGCGGAAAAAATCCCCTGTAGGGGAGGGGCTCGCCCCTCCCGGCCGATCCACAGGCAACCAGCCTTGTTTCGCCTCCAGCCCGCGTCGCAAGAATCTTGCCAGCCTTCACGCCACGGCGCCAGCATCCCCTATGTTTGCGCCCCTATCTTTGCGTCGGAAGAGTCGCTCTACTCATACCGCAGCGCCACCATCGGATCGACATGCGTAGCCCGTCGCGCGCGGACACATCGTTCTAGCCGATCTCAGCCAACTCGCGCGGCGGCAGTGCCTTCGCTCACCACCCACCCATCCTTCAACTGAATGATCCGGTTCCCAAACGTCGCATTCCGCTCCGAATGCGTCACCTGAATGATCGTGGTTCCCGCCTCATTCAGCCGTTTGAACAACTGCATGATCTCGTCGCCCTGTTCGGAGTGCAGGTTTCCCGTAGGCTCGTCCGCCAGAATGAGCTTCGGTTTTTGGATCACCGCGCGCGCCACGCCCACCAGTTGCTGCTGCCCGCCCGAAAGCTGGTTCGGGAATAAATCTTTTTTTCCAACGATGTTGAACTTGTCCAGCGCGTCGCACACCAAACTGACGCGCTCCTTGTGCGGCACATTCTTGTAAGACAGCGGAATCTCCAGGTTCTCGAACACCGTCAGGTTGTCGATCAGGTGGTAGCTCTGAAACACAAACCCGATATTGGCCTTATGCAGCTCGTTGCGCTTCTTGATGTTGAGTTTGTGCACCGCTTGGTCCAGAAAGTAGTACTCGCCCACCCACGCGCTATCCAGCATCCCAATAATGCTGAGCAGCGTAGATTTTCCCGCTCCCGATGGTCCCATGATGGTCACGAACTCGCCCTGTTGAATATCCAGGTTGATCCGCCGCAGCAGAAAAAACTTATTCGGCCCACTCTCCAGGGACTTTTCTAGATTTCGAAATTGAATCAAAGGTTCCACACGATCTCCTTTGGAGTGCGGCGGCTCGCCGCCGCTTTTCAAGCCCAAGCCAGCCACCCAAACCCACGGAATGAGGCTTGACCCTAACAGATTTCCGTGGTAATATAAGTGCTGTCATTCTTTCGTTCAAGGCGCCAATTCTTGGCGCTATTTTTTTGTTCGGCTGTGTAGAGGCCGGTCATTAGACCGGCCTCTTTTGGTATCCAAGACAAAAGCAACGACGAACACTAGCGCAAAAGCGACCTTTGTTTTCATATACTTACAAATTGATTTTTCCGTAACCCCTTTCTTTTCAAATTCATATGAATTGCCCGTGGGTGGGGGGT
>JBGOVR010000003.1:0-65020 GCA_041478205.1 Candidatus Acidiferrum sp. | reverse complement strand
GGGAAAGAAAGCCAGCGTCGCGGCCAAAAAGCCGGCTCCGAAGGCAAAGGCGCCGCAGCTTCTTGCATTCCAAGTCAATGACATGATTTTCGCAGGCGACTCCTGGTATGCGGCTACCACGGGCGGCGTGGTGGTGTCGCGTGACCACGGGACGACGTGGAAGTCAGCGGGGAAGGATGAATTCGTGAAGCAACCGACGCAATCGATGGAAGCTTCCGCGGATGGCTCACAAGTGTGGGCGATCGCGCAGCGCAACCTGCTATATTCCGCGGACAATGGCGCGCATTGGGACGCGAAAGAGCTTTCCTTCGCGGCGGCGGGTAATCTGCGGCTGCACCGCGTCGATAACGCCAACCTGTTCATCACCTCAAACCTGGGCCTGTACGGTTCGAAGGATGCGGGGCGAAATTGGAGCCGCTCGGACGTTCGGGAACTGCAATTCCAGGATGCGGCGGGCTCGGGCAACGCGCTGGTGGTTTCGCTGCAAAAGCACGGGCTGCTGGCATCGTTTGATGCCGGAAAGTCCTGGCAGCACGTGAACAGCCCAGTTGCGGAGGGCTACTTCCCTGTCGTGCGCGTGCGGCGGAATGGCGCACTCGTTGCGGCGTCGGCAACCGAAGGCCTGCTGACATACGACCCGGACGCGCGTTCGGCGGATGGCAGCGTGGGCGTTTCGTCGCTGGCTTTGGATGCTGCTGGTTCGCAGAAGCCGAAGCACTAGTCCAGATCAGGCCATTGGGCGATTAAGGGCGTCCCGGCTTTGCCGGGACGCCCTTTGTTTTTGCCCGGAACTATCAGAACATTGCCGGGACACGCGTGCTGGTGCAAGGCAGCAGCAGCAGCGGCGTAGGGCCACGTTGTGCGTGCACCTCAAGATGACAACTGACCGGCGGTAGCTGCCGACCGCGACGCCGGGGCAATCCCTCCGATTTGATAGCCAACGCCGCGGATGGTGCGGATAAGCGGACGGTCGTAGCCGGTATCCACTTTTCGCCGCAGGTAGTTGATGTAGACGTCGACGACGTTGGTCATGGTGTCAAAATTCAGCTTCCACACTTGCTCGACGATCGCCGATCGCGTCACCGGTTGTCCGGCGTTGCGCATCAAGAATTCGAGCAGCGCAAATTCCTTGGGACTCAGGTCGATGGCGTGGCCGCCGCGCTGGACCGTGTGGGAGACGCGGTCGATGGTGAGATCTTCCACCGCGAGAACGGCGTGGGCTGGGCGATTGCCCCGGCGGAGCACCGCCCGAATTCGGGCAGCGAGCTCGGCGAAAGCAAACGGCTTCGCAACGTAGTCGTCGGCCCCCGCATCGAGACCTCGCACGCGCTCCTCGACCATAGAGGCACCGGTGACAATCAGAACCGGCAAGTCCGGCTTCTTCGAACGGATGTGTCGAAGAACGTCCAGACCCGCCGTTTCCGGCCGATTGAGATCCAGGATAACCAGGTCATAGGATTGGTCGGTGGCGAGGCGCTGCGCCTCGATTCCATCGGACACCATTTGCACGGCGAACTGTTCCTGCAGCAGCCGCTGATGGAGAAACTCCGCCAGCGGTGCGTCATCTTCCGCGACAAGGATGCGCATCGGCACACACTCGGAGAGCCAAATTTGGAAGGGGGTAAAGGAAGTGTGGGCGCGAGACGCAAAACTGTCAAGCCAACTTATACACGCGTTAGCGGAAACGACATCGCTAATTCTTCGCGTGTCAAAACCAGGGACGATCCCGCTATGGCGCATGCGCCGCGGAGTTGGGCGCGGACGGGTCGCTCGTGGACGAGGTCGAAGCCAGATCCACCACCGGTGGATTGAGAATCACGATATCAACGCGGCGGTTGCGGGCGCGGCCTTCGGCGGAGTCATTGGAAGCCACGGGGTGGAACTCCGCATAACCTGCCGCGGAAAGCCGCCGAGGTTCAAAACCGTAGCGCTCGATGAAGACGTTGATAAGATCGGAAGCCCGGGCCGTCGAGAGTTCCCAATTGGATCCGAAGTGCCGGGTGTGAATGGGCACATTGTCCGTGTGGCCCTCGACACGTAACGATTCACTGCGAGTCTTGAGAACCGCAGCTAACCGGTCGATGGCATCCCTGGAAGAAGGACGAAGGGTGGAGGAGCCGCTCACATAGAACCCCACCTCCCGCAGACTCACGACGAGACCTTCACGGCGCGCTTTGACCTCGACGATGTGACCCTTGATTTCCTGCGCGAGGGCCTTTTCCAATTCGGCCTGGATGTTCTTCATTGGCGTGCTGGGCGCAGGACTCAGCTGGCCTTTCATGGGTTGAACGAAGCGGGTCATGTCCGAAGTGCGCTCGGTGTTTTCGACGACCTGAATTTTCGAGAAGGGGATCGCTTCCGAATCATTTAAAGGGATCAGCGTGCTTGAGGTGTCGAAGACCCCCAGTTCCTGAAAGGCAACCTGGATGGACAGGGCGAGCCTACCGACTTTGCGTTTGTCGACCTGCGAAGAAGCGTACATCACGACAAAGAAGGCAAAGAGCAGGGTGATGAAGTCGGCGTAAGAGACCAGCCAGCGCTCGTGGTTCACGTGTTCTGGATGTTTTTTGCGGCGGCTCATGCAGCTTTGGGGGTGGTGGCGTCCTGATGGGTTTGGGAGAAGAAGGCCAGAAGCTTCGTTTCAATCATGCGAGGATTCATGCCCTCCAAGATGGAGATCACGCCTTCGAGCATCATCTCCCTGCGGATTTGCTCCTGCCTGACGCGCATCTTGATCTTTCCCGCCACCGGCAGAAAAAAGAGATTGGCGGCGCCGACGCCGTAGATCGTGGCGACAAAGGCCACGGCGATGCCGCGGCCGACCGCACCCATATCGTCGAGATGCTGCATCACCTGGATGAGGCCCAGGACGGCGCCGATAATCCCAATCGTGGGTGAGAAACCGCCGGCGGATTCGAAAACTTTTGGAACATGTTCATCGTGTTCGGCCTGGTTGTCTAGTTCCAGCTCCATCATCTTGCGAATCTCTTGCGGTTCGGTGCCGTCGACGGCCAGCATCAGGCCCTTTTTTAGGAACGGGTCCTCAATAGCTTCCAGATCATGATCGAGCGAGACGATCCCTTCCTTGCGGGCCTTGTGGGCACAGCGAACGATTTCCGCGATGAGCGTTTGGGGATCCTTGGAACGATCGAAGAAAACCTGGCCCAGCCGGAGAAAGGCCGCAATGACTACGCGAAGCGGAAATTGCAGCATCACTGCCCCCAGTGTGCCGCCAAACACGATTAAGGCCGCCGTCGGCTGAACGATTTGGACGAGTTTCCCACCCTCGAGCATGAGCCCGAGGAGAATCCCGCCCAGCGCGATGAAGATGCCAGCGAAACTGCTCTTGTCCATGGCTGGGTTCCTCAGCCCGTTTGTGGCACCGCTCCGGGCGAATCGACCACCGCGGGCTCCGTCGCGAAAGTATCCGCGGGTTGAACCGCTGGTCCAGTGAGGATGAGGCGGCGAAACTCGATAATTTTCTCGAGGACCTGCTCGGACGATTCCAGGACAACGATTTTCTCCCCCGTCACCAGGGTCAGGACCGTATCCGGAGCCTTCTCGACGAACTTGATCAGGTCGGAGTTGACCATCAAGGGATGGTTGTTGAGGCGTGTGAGCTGGATCATGGCGGGCGTCCGGGCGCGTGCACAGCACTCCCGTGGGAGCGTTACGCCTCGTAGGTACTATCGGCAAATTTGACGGGTAGTTCAGCATCACTTCGGGTGGGTTTCCACAACAGATTGCAATTCTCTTATTGGTGAGACGCGTGCAGCTTTCTCTACGAGCTTGGAGAATTCCGCGCGGTGTATCCAGAAAGTCGTTCGGCATGAGCACGAAGCGAGGGGCAAGAGTGGCGCTTCGCTAAGAATGGGAACTGTGTTGGGACATTGGTTCCGGTTTGGGACGGCGGTCCCGTCAAGATCGGGGGCGACGCGCGTGGGTGATGCAGAGACCCGACGATATCAGGAGGCACGATGACGACGGCGGCAGCGGCAAAGATGCGCGACTTCTCTGGAGAAGCGGTGAAATGCTTCGCGCGCCAGGAATTCGACAGGGCGGCGGTGCTTCTGGGGGAGTGCCTCCTCCAGGAGCAGACCAGCGAGCGGTGGAACGACTGGGCGACGGCAAGATTCTTCGCCGGGAGGTCCGTCGAGGCCGAGGGAGGATACCGGCGCGCATTAGAGATGAGCTCGCAGAATGCGCAAGCCGCTGAGAACCTGGGTGCGCTGCTCGCGAGCCAGGGCCGCGGCGACGAGGCCATTCCCTTTCTCGAAACCGCGATTTCTTTGGCGGTAGGAAAGGCGAGCCCCGCTTTGACGCAATTGCTTGCCGATAGCCGGAGGGCAGCGGCCACGGCCCAAAAGGACGAGCGGGCGCGCCTCATGCGATCGTACAACAGTTTGACGCGGTCGCTTACGTTGCAGTCACTGGCGCTGGACCGGACCTTGTTCCGGCTGACAACGCTGTCGCTGGAAGTGAAAGAGGCCACGGACCGCATCGTGAAATCGATCGAATACGCAAAGATGACGGGGAGAAACTCAAGGGGACGCTGAAATCGGCGCGACCGGCGTCACGGACGCGTCAATGCGCGGAGATGCGCGAAGGCGCGAGCGGCGACTCTATGAGTGAATATGCGGCACGCGGGATCAGCGGCGAACGGCGGCACAATGCGCATGTCAAGCGTGCAGGCGGTCATCTTGTGTGGCGGGCTGGGAACGCGCCTCAGCGGAGTGGTGCCGGACTTGCCACAAGCGCTGGCGCCTGTTGCGGGCCGGCCCTTTCTGGACTATGTGCTCGAGAACCTAGCGGCCGCTGGTATTCGCGACATCGTTCTGTGCACCAGCCACCGCGGTGAACAGATCGAAGCCGCATACGTACGCGAGGCTAGTTGCGGCCTCTCTGTGGCCTATTCCACCGAACCTGCGTTGCCGGGAACCGCGGGCGCGTTGACACATGCGGCACCGCTCATTCAAGGAAATCCGTTTCTGCTGTTAAACGGCAGTTCGCTGCTGGAAGTGGATCTCGAGCCCATGCTCGCGGCGCATCTCGCATCCGGAGCTTCGGCGACGGTGGCATTGACGCGCGTGCTCGCTCCGGAACGTTACGGAATCGTGTCTCTGGATCCAAACGGCGAAATCCGGGCATTTTCCGAAAAGAAAGCAGCAGTTGCCGATGACCGGAGCGACTGCGATGGAACGCTCGTCAACGCCGGTGTGTACCTGCTCGACCGCAGATTGTTACAGAGAATTCCCGCGGCGCCGCCTGCGGTGTCTTTCGAACACCAGGTTCTGCCTGGCCTGATTGGACAAGGATTATTCGGCTTCGTGACCGACGGATTCTTCGTCGATATCCGCGTGCCGGAAGACTACCGGCGCGCGCAAACGGAGATTCCGAAGAGGGCGGATCATGCCTGTTCGCATACACACTAAAGGTTATCTGATGCTTTAGCGAAAGTACGAAAAGAAGCACAAGGTCGCGGAAGCGATGAGACGCCTGGGAGGACATCCGACCGAGTTTGGATGCGGATTTCACGGATTGCAGACCTGGAGGATGAACGGAAATGCCGGCAACGGTCAGCACTGAGGCAGTCATCCAAGAAAGCATTGCGGCGAGCGTGGCGGTCAAGCAAGCAATGCTCGCCGACAACGAGCTGGTCCGGAGGATCGCCGCCGCCGCAGAGACAATCATGGCCTCACTGCGGGGTGGGGGGCGCGTGTTGCTGGCAGGCAACGGTGGAAGCGCAGCGGACGCGCAGCACATCGCGGCGGAGTTTGTGGGCCGCTACCAGATGGAGCGCCGGGCAATGCCCGCTATAGCGCTAACAGTGAATTCATCCACGCTGACGGCGATCGGCAACGACCATGGATTCGATGAAGTATTCGCGCGCCAGGTGGAAGCGTTTGCGCGGCCCGGCGACGTGCTCATCGCCATCTCGACGAGCGGAAATTCGCGCAACCTTCTGCGCGCGTTGCTGATGGCCGGCGCGCTGCGCGTGAAGACCATTGCGCTGACCGGACACAACGGCGGAAAACTGAAGAACGTTGCCGATCTCTGCCTGTGCGTGCCGTCCCAGGAAACGCCGCGGATCCAAGAGGCGCACATCCTTATTGGGCACACCATCTCGGAGATCGTCGAAGCCGCGCTCTTTCGGCGCTGACGCCTGCTGAGCATGAGAAGAACGAGCTAACCATGCATACGGAAAAACGGCGGTACGTCTTGCTGGACCGCGACGGCGTGATCAACCGCCGCTTAGCCGGCGGATACGTCACCTCATGGGTACAGTTTGAGTTTCTGCCAAGAGTGTTGGGCGCTCTGCGGCTCCTCGCGGAGAACGGCTTCGCCGCGCTGGTGATCTCGAATCAAGCATGTGTGGGCCAGGGCCTGCTCTCGTCGAACGAGTTGAACGCCCTCACGCGGCGGTTTCTCCTGGAGACGGCGCTCTCCGGCGGAGATATCGCGCAGGTGTACTACTGCTGCCACACGGCGGAAGAGCGCTGCGGCTGCCGTAAACCGCAGCCGGGGTTGATCGCGCGCGCGCAGCTGGAGTACGAATTCAATCCCGAAGAAACATTTTTCGTAGGCGATTCCCCAAGCGATCTGCGGGCCGCCGCCACGGCTGGTTGCCCGTCGATTGAAATTCGGAGAGGCGCATTTCTCGATCCTTATCGACCCGGCGAAGCAAGGGCACTGGTAGCGTCGAGCTTGTATGAAGCGGCAGAGATGGTTCTAAAGAAGACGGAGCACCACGCGCCGAAGGGCGTGCTAGTGCTGCGGTAGTCGGCTATGACCGAACGCTTCTCAAGCATGGACCGCATTGTCCGGCGAGGCGCTGGGTGCGCCGCACTTACCGAAAATACATTCGCTCCAACGGGCATTCACCGGAGAGGCCGCCGCTACTCGGAAGATTCATGCTGGGGTTTGTAGACGACCAAACGTTGAAGCCCGAGCCGCTGGCGCAGATTCCATGCATTGTCCGCGAGGTCGCCCATCCATGAGCCGCCTGGCATTGTCGATGATCGTCCGGAACGCGGCGGAGCTCCTGCCTGCGTGCCTCGAGAGCGTGCGCGGCGTCGTGGACGAGATCGTCATTGCCGACACCGGCTCCACCGACGAAACCATCGCCGCGGCAACAACATTCGGCGCGCAAGTCGTTTCCATACCATGGACCGATGATTTTGCGGCAGCGCGAAACCGCGCGCTCGCCGAAGTCAAGAGCGATTGGGTGCTCGTCCTCGACGCAGACGAGCAGCTCGACAGCGAAGCCGCCACACAAATCGCATCCCTGTTCGCAGGCAATCTCGCAGACGCTTACCAGGTGATCATAAGGAATTACGTTCTGAGCCTGGAAGACCGCTTCTGGGATCGCGCCGCCAAGCCCAACGATTCCCAGTTTCCCGCAGCCAGAGGCTATCCCGCCTACGTCGAACACGAAAACGTGCGGCTGTTCCGCCGCGACCCGCAAGTTTATTTTGTCGGGCGAGTGCACGAGAGCGTTGACACGCGCGTCCTGGAGACCGGCCGCAAGCTCGGCCACGCACCGTTTTGCATCCATCACTTCGGTATGGTCGCGGACGACGAAACACGCGCGCGAAAAAACCATTTCTACCGGCGATTGGGACGCCAGAAGCTTCGGGAAATGCCAAGAAACGCACAGGCGCATCTCGAGTTGGGATTGGTGGAACTGGACAATTTCGGAAACCTGCAAGAAGCACTCGCGCTGTTTGAGCGCGCCTGTCAGATCAATGCCCGCCTCGGCGTGGCATGGTTTTTTCAGGGACTCACTCTGGGCAAGCTCCAGCGGTTCCACGAGGCTTTGAAATGCCTGTCGGAGGCCGAGCACCAGGGTCACATCACATCACTGGTGTATGAGACGCAGGGAGACGCCTATTACAACCTTAAACAGCACCACGACGCCTGCGAAAGCTACGATCGGGCGCTACGCCGTGACCCAGGAAACCCACTACTCGGGAGCAAGCTGGGCCTTGCGATTGTGCGGGCAGGCAACGTGGAGCGCGGACTGCGGTTGATTCGCCAGGCCGTAGAGGTAAAACCCACCGCCGGCGAACTCCACGACCGCTTGATTCTCTCGCTTGTGTGGCTTGGTCGCATTGAGGAAGCCGGCGCAGTGGCCGAAGCGAAGCTCGGCGCAATCGAACAACCCCAGGCGGTCGATTTTCTTCGCGCGGCGAGCCTGTGGGCCAAAGTAAAGAATTGGCCCAGTGCCGCGGCCGTGCTGCGGGCGGGGTTGCAAGCTTATCCGGCCGACATGACCCTCGGCCGGAGCTTAGCCGAGGTAGTCCAAGCCGCGGATGTGTCTAAATGTGTAACTACCGCGCAATCAAGCAATTAACTGGACCTAAAGCCTTTTCCTCATCCGCCGATAAACAGTGTGACTACGTTGGCTGCTCCGCAGAGAACACGAGCCAGATGGGCCTTGAAGGTTCACGTGCCCCGCACGACAGGCTCCCGGACACCAAACGGCGGA
The DNA here is from genome assembly GCA_041478205.1 of Candidatus Acidiferrum sp. GTDB lineage: Bacteria > Acidobacteriota > Terriglobia > Acidiferrales > UBA7541 > Acidiferrum. The sequence continues at coordinate 56,532 of JBGOVR010000003.1, read as the reverse complement.
ATCTAGAGACGAGAAAAGGAGCCTTAAACCATGGCACTCAGCATTTTGAACAATATTGCATCAATCGCGGCACAAAACCAATTGGGTGTTACGAGTAAGAGTCTGAGTACCGCCTTGTTTCAGCTGTCCTCCGGGTCTCGTATCAACAGCGGCGCGGATGACGCCGCTGGCCTGGCTATTGCCGACGGTCTACATGCCAACATTACCGCCCTCACGCAATCCGCGCGAAATGCCAACGATGGCGTCGGCGAACTGCAGGTGGCGGATGGCTCGCTGGCGCAGGTGACCACCCTGCTCAACCGCGCCGTTACGCTGGCCACCGAAGCCGCCACCGGTACGGTCTCCGATCCGCAACGTATCGCGCTGAACGACGAATATACCGCCATCAAAGCAGAAATCGACCGCGTCGGTTCCAAGACAAACTACAACGGCGGGCAGGTGTTCACCGCGAATACTCTCAATGTCTTCTTGAGTGACGGCGGGGCCACCAGCAACAGCCTTATCGGTGTGACCACCGGTCTGTTGTCCTCCACGGGCCTGAGCTTAGGGGGAGCGGTCGCCGCGGCAGGCACTCTGACCCAAACGCCGGGCGCGGCTGCCGTCGCCGCCTCTGACATCTATACGGGAGTCAATTTCGTGGGCTCCACCGCCAGCACGCTTACGCTAACCTCCAGTGGGACTCAAGCCAACGCCGACACCGTGACGGTAAACGGCCACGTCTACACCTACGTGACCGCCCTCACCGGAGGGGCTGGAGTGGCAGATGAGGTTCTCGTCGGCGGTACTGTACAGCAAAGCCTGGCGAATCTGGCGGCTGCGATCAACACCACGGCGGGCGGCGCTGGAGTTACCTATGGAACCCCAACAGTGAAAAATGCCGACTTCTCGGCGACGTCTACGGCAACCACGGTCGTTTTCACCGCACTGCTTAATGGCACCGCCTCCGGCACTAAGGCGATTGCAGCCTCGGCGCATTTTAGCGGTACCGGAAATTCCTCTGCCGCCGTCGATGGCCCGACGCTAACGGTTGGCGGCAAAACCTACACGTTCGTAACGGCCCTCAGCAATACTCCGACGGCAAACGAGGTGGTAACCAGCAGCGAAGCCACCGGCCTGGCGAATCTTGTGAGTGCGATCAACGGGACGGGCGGAGCTGGCTATAGCGCTAGTACCACGAAGAATGCGAACGTCTCGGCGGTGGGGACTCCGGGAAATATAGGAACCAAGGACACTTTCACGGCACTGAACGCTGGCACTTCCGGCAACTTCGTCACGGAGGCGGCAACGGTCGGCGTCTTCACCGGCGGTACCGGGTTTCTCATTGGAGGCACTGCTGCTGGAGCCGCTCCGAACGCCGCCGCAGGCAATACCGTGACAGTGGGCGCGCAAACCTACACCTTCGTGACAGCCCTCAGCAACACTCCCACGGCAAATGAGATCCTGGTGGGCGCTACGGAGGCTGAGAGCCTTGCCAACCTGGCGAATGCCGTCAACCTCGGAAGCGGCTCGGGAGCAACCTACGGAAGCCCTACAGTCGCCAATACGTCCGCCACGGCAGTGGCTACAGCATCCACAGTCGTATTCACGGCGATAACCAAGGGCCTCACCGGCAACACCGTAGCTACGACGGAAACGGGAGCGGCCAACACCTTCGGCACCGCGACTTTGGCTAACGGCACGGCGTCATCGGTAAACGACCTGTTAAACATTGCCGACGCCACGGCCACCCTGACGACCATCAACAGCGCCATCCAAACGGTTGCCGGCCTGCGCGGCACCATCGGCGCAACCGTCAACCGCTTGCAGAGTGCTGCCGGCGTCATCACCAACCAGGTGCAAAATCTGACGGGTGCCGAAGACGGCGTGCGAGCTGCGGATATTCCATCGACGGTCGCGTCCCTGGCCAAGTTTTCCATCCTGGAACAGACCGGAATTTCCGCTCTGGCCCAGGCCAACCAACAGCAGCAGCTGGTACTTAAGCTGCTTCAGTAAACCGATCCCGAAAGGAGGCGGTTCGATCCCGCCTCCTTTCGATTTTTCTTAGGAGGAGAGTATGAGCATTGGCCCAGTGAAAAGTGGTTCGGCTGGGATTGAGCCTCCAACTCCCGAGAAAAAGGTGCGCGCCGCGGTACACCCCGCTAAAGCCGATCTGGAAAAAAGCTCCAAGGTAGAGATTGCCAGTAGACAAAAGAGTCCCATTCCGCCCTTGTTCCCGGAACATGAAGTTACCGTGCAACGGGATACGCCGGAAGATCACATTCTGATTTACCGAGTCTTGGATAAACAATCGGGCGCCCTCGTCCTGCAAGTGCCCAGCGCCGAGGTGCTCAACGACGTGCACAAGACCCAAGAATTACTGCAACGAATCGCTGCCAGGGGAAACGCTTCAGCCGCAGCCTCGGCCGTGAAGGGAGAGGAGAAGAACAATGGGAGTAAGCTTTAATGCCTTGGCTCTGCTGAATGGGAATGGCATTAATGTTAAGTCCGTGGTGAACGCGATCCTCAGCCCGGAGACTGGCCCCTTAACAATCTGGCAGAACCAGCAAACGGATTTAGCCACCCAGGCCGGGTTGCTGGCAGGGATTAACAACAACCTGACCAATTTAGCGAGGGCGGCGGCCGCGCTCGCGGATCCCAGCGGTCCTCTGGCTTCCTTTGCGGCAACCTCCTCGCAACCGAGCATCCTGACGGCCAGCGCCCAAAACACGGCCGCGCTTGGCACCCATCAGATCGTGGTGAGCAGTCTGGCCACCAGTGGCACGCTCTTTACCAACCCCCTAACGGACGGCAACACACCATTCTCGGCCGGAGACATCACGCTGCAAATTGGCGGGGTAAGTGGTGTGACTCATGACATCCCCATCACTTTGGGCAGCAACGACACCCTTAACACCTTGGCAAGTTACATCAAAACCCACGGATTTGGAGTCACAGCCAGCGTCCTGAACGACACGAGTGGGGCACGGCTGGCGATTTTCAGCCAGTCCAGCGGCACCCCGGGAGCGGCGGCCATTACCAACAACACCACCAGCTTGATCTTTAACGCGCCCGTGGGCGGAGCCAATGCATCGCTCACCATCGATGGTGTGCCTTTCAGCAGCGCCAGCAACACCGTAAGCGGAGCGATTCCAGGAGTTACGCTGAATCTGGCCGGCGCCGCATCGGGAACACAAGTGCAGGTGACTGTGGGACCCGACGCGGCCCAAGCCACGGCAGCGATCAACAACTTCGTCACCGCTTACAACGCGGTGATTGGCAATCTCAACACGCAGTTCACCGTGAATCCCGCCACCAACACCCAGGGACCATTGGGGTCCGACAGTTCGCTTCGTTCTCTGCAATCCATCCTGCTGAAGGATGCGACCTACTCGGTTTCGGGAAATGGCGGACTGGTCAACCTGGCCTCGTTGGGCATCGACTTGAACAATGACGGGACTCTGACGGTCAACCAAACCGCGACCGATGTCCACCCCGCGCTCAGCAATGTGCTGGCCACAAACCCCAGCGCGGTTCAGAGCTTCTTTCAGAATGTTTCGTCTACCGGTTTTGCCAACCACCTTAACAGTGATCTCATCGCATTGACGGATGTAACCGATGGCACACTGAACGTCGATATTGTGGGAAACGCGGCTCAGCAGAAGGCTCTGACCACCCAGATCGGTAATTTGCAAGACCGCCTGCTCGCCCAACAAAAGCAATTAACCACACAGTACAACCGGCTCAATGCGACGCTCGAAGCCTTTCCGTCTCTTCTGCAGGAAGTCACGGCTGAGATTAACGCTCTCAACGGCAACACGTCCAGCCCGTTCACCTCGTTCGCCTCCTCCAACACGACGCCGACAACCGGCACGTCAACATCAGGAGGATAGCCATGACGAATGCTCGCACCGCCTATCGCGAAGCCGACGCCAGCGGCGCCACGGCTGTCCGGCTCGTGGTTTTGCTATATGAACAAGTAATTCAAGATCTGAGTCAAGCCGTGCAGGCGATGGAACAGAACAACATCGAATATCGCACCAACCGAATCAATCACGCTCTGGACGTCCTATGCGTGCTACAAGGGACTTTGAACTTCGAGCACGGAGGGCAGGTTGCCCACAATTTGGAGGGATTCTATATAACATTGCGCGCCAACCTGTGGAAAGCGCAGCTCCATATGTCTAAGGAAATGCTTATCCGGCAGATCACGGACTTATTTACGTTGCGGGAGGCTTGGGCCGAAGTGGATCGGGCCGAGTCGGGAGGCTCAGTCCCGAAATTTGTTCCGCTGACACCAGCTGCTTCCGATGCCAGCTCCGAGCAGCGTGTACCCGTCAGCTGGAAGGCCTGATGTCGAGCGCCACAACAGAGAGCCTGCGCATCGTCAATGGTAATCTGCGCGCTGGGTTGGCGCGCTTGCAGCCGGAACCAAACGCTTCCTGCCTCCTGAAAACAGAAGATCTTTCCGACCTACACGCGGTAGTCTTGTGCGCTGCCAGATGCAGGCGCAGTCTTGCATCGGATGGCGTTCCAGACGGCGAACTGGAAAAGGAAATCTGCGAGTATCGGAGCAACATAGAAAAGTTGGCAAAGGTCCTGCTGTCCGTCCAAGGGCGCCTGCTGGCGGAGAAGGCGCGCTTGCAAAACGCGCAGTCGCACGTGGCAGCAACCAATGCCTGGGCCCAGGCCAGCAAAGACACCCTCTGAGTCTGGCGACGCGGGCGAACTCTGGGCCTGCGCCCAGCAACTGCTCAACGATCGCGATCTGGCTGGACAGGCTGCGGAAAAAAGCCGATTCGGATCGTATTTGCCGCTAGCGTCTTCTTGCTTTTGTTGAATCCATTGCCGTTACCGGGGCACACAGCCAGGATTCATCGCGCAAAATCCGCGCGATGGCGCAGAGGTGGCTGTGCCACGGGATTTCTTCCGCAGGCTGTGGAGCTATGGGCCGTGCGGCACAGCGCAAATGGACGCGGGCCGCAGCCATGCGGTATGTCCTAATCGGCACGCCACCAGAGCCGGGTTTGCCCCGAGACCATCTGTCTAGCCCGAAAGTCGTCGAAACCGCACCGTCACGGACGTCGAGCTTCGCCTTTAGTTCGCTTTTTGAGGGGTACACCCCCCTTTGTTTTGCAAAGGGTGCGCAAACTATTGATTATACGAATGTTACATGACTTTCCTGGCGTGTGGAGTTGGCAAAGAGTTCGTAACGTCATGTGAGAAAAAGACTTAAATAAGATATCTGTTTTCTGGGAAGAGAAAGAAAAGCGTCCGGGGAGGCCCGCCGCCGCCGAGCAGAACTTCTTTCACTTGGGATATTACCAAGGAAATAAGAACCCGTCAAGTGATATGTGTTGGAAATGCCGTGTTATTCCCAAATTGGGACAGCACCATTTCCACGCAATACGGCGAAGACGGACGCTAACCGCACTGGGACCCCTATCCTTATACATGTACATGGCACGCTAAAGCTGGTGAGTATCCGGGTTAACCCTGACTAGAGCTTAGGAGGGAGCTACTTGAGGAAGCTGAGGAGGTTGGGCAGGCTCAAGATGCGACCCGTGGCGCTCAGAGTGGACTGATTGGCAAGCTGCGCCCGCACGAGATCCGAGGCAGCCTTGGCAGGATCTACACCAACGAGTGAGTTTTCCTGCGAGCTTAGATTGATTTTGTCTTGATTGAGAAAGCTTTCGCTGAGATTGACCTGGTTGAGGCCATTGCCGTAAAAGACGCGCTGAATACTGACCTGGCTGAGCGCGCTTTGCACCTGGCCGACGGCCAGCCCGATGTTGCTGCCGGAGATCAAGGAGGCATACAAGTTTTGCAGTGCGCCGAAAGCGCTGCCGGCGGCGTTGAGGAAGAGCTGGCTTCCGGGAACGTTGGTCTTGATAGGATTTCCGTTGGAAAGCTGGACCGAAGTGGAGTTGGCATTACCGTTGTAGGTGACCGTGTTGGTGGTAGTGTCGAGCGTAAAGGGTTGCGTGGTAACGGCGGTACCCGCGAATAGGAAGGTGCCCTGGTAGGTAGTGTTTGCCAAGCTGAGGAGTTGCGACGTGAGACCCTGCACTTCCCCGGCGATGGCTTGGCGATCCGCGTCGTTGAGGGTGCCGTTGGCGCCTTCCGTGCCAATGGAGATGGCCCGTGTAAGGACCGTGACGACGCTGCTGAGTGTGGAATCACCGACCTGCAGACGGGTCTGCAGCGAGTTGATGTTTTGAAGAAACTGATCGTCCTGGCTGGCTTGGTTGTGATTGCCAACCAAGGCAGCGACGGCAGCCGGATTGTCCGACAATTGATTGACGCTGCGGCCGGAAGCGAGCTGCGTCGTCGCGGTAGTCATGTTCTGCTGGCTTTGCTGAACCGCGATTAGAAGATCGGGCAGAAGATTCGGATTAAGGCGAATAGGCATGGTTGATCACTGCACCAGATTGATGGTGGTTTGTAAGAGCGAATTAATGATCGAGGAGACCTGGGCTGAGGCTTGATACGCGTTCTGGAAGCGAATCAGGTTGGCCGCTTCCTCGTTGATATCCACGCCGGAAATGCCGCCCTGAAGATTTTGAATCTGCTGGAGAATGAGGCCGCCCGATTGCTGTTGGGTCTGCGCGTTGGAAACGTCGCTGCCAATCTTAAAGACGAGGCTGGAGTAGTAATTTAACGGAGTCTCGCCGTTGACGATGGCCTGGTTCTGCAAGGCCAGGAGTGCATTGGCATTGGCGTTGTCACCGGCGGCTCCATCGCTGCTGGCAGCGATCGTTGTGGGGTCGGTGATGGCCACAGAGAAGACCAAGGCTGCGCCCACGCCACCGGCCGGCGGCGGCACGAATAGATTGCCGCCCGGCGCGCCGTTCAGATCGAATCCGGCTTGATGCTGTGCGTTCACGGCATTGGCGAGATTTGCCGCGAGAGTATCCAGTGAAGTTTGAAGTGTGGGAATTTCCTGATCACGGATCTGGATCTGACCGGCGAGCTGACCGCCGGTAATCTTCGAAGTAATGTCCGAGCCCTGGGAAAAAACATGTTGCAGGGCGGTGGTGGGGTCCGTCTGCATCGCGAGTTGAAAACTCTGTCCGCCCACGACGAGCGCCGCGCCACCGTTGGTAGTAAGGGTCAGGCTGCCATGACCGGCATCGATCTCGGAAACGTCCACGAGGTTCGAAAGCTGATTGATGAGCTGTTGGCGCTGATCGATGAACGGTCCGGCGTTCTGTTTGGAGGACACCGCGGCAGAAACCTGAGCGTTCACGGTGGCGATTTGGGCGGCGAGTGTATTGATCTGGCTAACGGATTGGGTGACGGACACATCGACGTTGCGCTGCAGGGTGATGAGATTCGTGGACGTTTGGTTGAAAGCATTGGCAAGATTCTGCGCGGCAGTCAAAACGCCCTGACGAACGTTGAGGTCGCTGGGATTAGTCGAGAGCTGTGACAAGCTGTTGAAAAAGGCGGTGAGAGAATGCTGCAGGCCGCTGCCGGTGGTTTCGTTGAAGAGGGCTTGAATCTGCTGCGCGGAACCCAGGAAGGAAGTAAGTTGACCCTGCTGTTGTGTTTCCTGGTTGACGCGGAGATCAAGGATGGCATCACGCAGGCTGGTGACCTGTTGGAGTTGCACGCCGGTGCCAAACGTTAAGTTACCGATTTGGATCGGCGGGGTCTCCGCAAGATCGGGGCGCTGGCGAGCGTAGCCGGGGGTATTGACGTTCGCGATGTTGTTACTGGTAGTCTCAATCGCAGCTTGTTCCGCGAGCAACGATTGCAGCGATATGTTGAGACCTGCGGAGAGGGTGCCCATCGCTAGGCCCTTTCTCCGGCAGGCGCGCGGACGGAAGACGGATCGGAGTAGGTCAACGCGAAGGAATGATAGGAATTGAGAAGCGCGCCAACGGTGCGCCGGGAACGGCGCAGTAGGATTTGATGGGCATCGTTTAACTGCTTCACGCGGACCTGGGCTTTGTGGAGGCGATCCAGGGTTTCGTGCAGGCGACGGTTATCAGGAGTTGGCGTGTCCGTCGCGAACTTGTCTGGGCCCACGCTGAGATGAGCGGCGCACTGAAGCTGCAATTGATCGATGAGGGCATCGAGGGAGCGAATCTCGCCGCACAGGCGGTCCTGATCGGCAATGCGGGCCTCGAGACCATCGAGATCGAAAGATACGACGTCAGTACGAGAGGCAAGGAGCGCGTCCGACAGCGACCCAAGCAGCACGATGCGCTGCTCAAGCAATTCCAGATAGCGTGTAGCTTCTGCATTCACGGTTCAGGCCCGTTCATCAAGCTGATGCTCGTCGTCTTTCTCCACATCCACAGGTGGCGGCGGAGCGTTGTGCGGCGCGGGCTGAATCTTGACGGGCTTGCCCGGACGCGCATTGTCAGAGTTTTTCCTGTCGCCTGCGGAAAGCGGGTCGATCCTGGAGGCTGGCGATGGGCTGATGTCTCCCATGGGGGCTCACAGCGCCCTATGCGGTCTGGTTGCGGCCGGCGTGGTCGGCGATGACGGCATCGGCGACCTTAAGGCTGTCCGGCTGGAACTGACCCGCATTGACTTGTTGCCGCAGGGCGGTGACGCGGGCGATGCGCACTTCGGGCACATTTGCCAAGCTGGCCTTAAGGGTTTGAACGTCGCCGTGGGTACTCGAGATGCTGACGGTGTCTTCGCCCGCAGCCGGTTTGACGCCGGAGGTGCCAGCGGCTCCCGTTGAGGCCCCGCCTGATTTGCGCGAATTCTTGACGGCATCCGGCTGGCTATCGCCGGAGAACTGAATTCTTGGGTCGATCTTCATGACCAAACTCCTGGATTGCGACGAGCCGATTGCGAACGTTTAGATATTGTTGGCATCTATCATTCCTATCGGCCGAATCTGAGAAAACTTTAATCGCGCTGTTATGCTCTAGCGCGTCTCGAAGAAAGTATCGGCGGGAAACGCTGAAGCTTTACCCAATTGGGGACCATTGGCGTTGGTGGAGTGGGCCAGCATCGGCTCTAAGTGCTTTAGAATCAGCTTGCCGATACCGAGCCCGCCAGTCTTCCCTACCGCGCTGGACATGGCCTGAATTCCCATGTCGTCCAGGACCTCGTGGGCCGGATCGGTCGATTCGTCGTCTGAGGAGGCGAAGCTGCTTTTCATGGACTTCCAGAGATTGGACAAGAGCATGGACTCGAATTCAGCTGCAGCTTTCCGGAGCTTTCTTCCGGCAGGAGTGTCAGTAGAGGGAGCGTTTTGCCGTACTGACCCGGAATGGGAGAACCTCGACGCGGAATCTGCTGCTGTGCCGAGCGAAAGCGGACCAGGGGATAGCGGAGGTGTCACAGAACCTCCAGATCGGAGTTCAGTGCACCTGCAGCTTTAATGGCTTGCAATATGGCGACGACATCACGCGCGGAAGCTCCCAGGGTCTGGAGGCCGCGCACTAACTCCTCGACCGTGGCGCCTTCCTTGAGCTGTACGACTTGGACGGGTGTCTCCTGGGCCTGGACGGTGGTTTGCGGGACGACTTCGGTCTGACCGGTTTTCGAGAACGGCGGCGGTTGCGAGACTTGAAACTCTGTGGTGACCTGAATCGAAAGATTGCCGTGGAGAATCGCGCAGGCACTGATGGTTACATTGCCGCCCATGACCACCGTACCGGTGCGCTCGTTGACGACGACCTTGGCGGGTGGCTTGGTGTGAACCGTGAGGTCGCCGATGCGCGCCATAACGGCGGGCACATCGCCGCCAGCCGCCTTGATGTCCGCGATCTCAACGCGACGGCTATCGACAACATGAGCGGCGTTACAGCCGAGTTCGCGGTTGATCACGGCGGCTAGCTCGCGAGCGGCTTCGAAGTCGGGATCGCGAAGAAGGAGGGAAAGCGAGGCGATCTGCGTGAGGTTGACCGAGGTATCGCGCTCGACCAATGCGCCGAAAGGAATGCGGCCGACGGTGGGATGATTGACGATCTTGGCGTTGGCCGACGAGCCGGCACTGTAGCCTCCGATGACGAGAGACCCTTGCGCAACGGCGTAGACTTGCCCATCGGCAGCCGATAGCGGCGTGATGAGCAACGTGCCACCAGCAAGGCTCTTGGCATCGCCGATGGAAGAGACGGTGACATCGATCTTGACGCCCGGGCGGGCAAACGGGGGAAGGCTGGCAGTAACGAAAACAGCGGCGATGTTGCGCACCTGAATGGTGGAGATTTGGGTCTGAATGCTGACGCCCATGCGCTGGAGCATGTTGCCGAGAGTTTGCACGGAAAAGATGGTTTGCTGTTTGTCGCCGGTGCCGGCGAGGCCGACGACGAGTCCATAGCCGATGAGCTGGTTTTCGCGGATGCCTTCGACGCTGGTGATGTCTTTGAGGCGAGCGACGTGCGTCGTGAACGGCGCGATCCGGGCCGGCTGATCCACGGTTGCGAGAGCAGGGCCGCATTCCAGGAGCATCAACCCGGCGGCAAGGGCGACAAGAGCAAATCTTCGGGCAGCAACCATGGCGTAGTCCCCTAGAAGGTGAAGAGCTTCAGAAGCATTCGAATGACGATATTGGGCTGGCGGGATGCGTCGGCGACGGCGCCCTTGCCCTTGATTTCCACCTCAAGGTTGGAAATGGCCGTGGAAAGTACGGAATTGTTGGGAGCAATATCGCCGGGGCGGACTAACCCGCGGAGAAGCACGGTCTGGCGATCGTTGCCGACAGTAATGTCGCGCGCGGCCTGGACGACGAGGACTCCGTTGGGGAGTACCTCAAGGACCTGAGCGGCGAGATTGAGCTGCACGTTGGAACTCAGGCTGGACTGTCCCTTGCCGTCGAGGCTGGTGTTGGAATTGGCATCGAAGAGATTTTGCAAACGGTTGCGCGTGCCGATTTTGCCGAGCAGGCCGGTGATCGCGGAGTTGGTGCTGAACTGGCGTGTTTGTTTGTTCTCGCCGTTGGCGGCGGCGGTGAAGTTATCAACGAGATGAATGACGACGAGGTCGCCGGGATTGCGCGCTCTGTAATCGGTGGAGACGGTGGCGAGCGGGCCAGAACGAACCCAGAGGCTGCCGACGGTGGAGGGTGCGGGCAGGTTCATGTCTCTAGCGCGTTTGAGATAGTCGTCAAGGAAGTTGGCGGTGGTCTCTGACTTGGCCTTTTTTTTGAGCCGTGGAAGTGCCGGTGAAGAGAGTGGGATCAGGTACCCGAGCAGCAATCCGGCGAGCAGAACTCTCATGAAGGACTTTGCGCGCACGGAAGAACGAAATGGCATTGCGAGTCTCCTAGAAGACGCCTTCGAGAAAGTCCTTGCCCGCGACGCGGGCCTGTAGCGTTTTGCCCGAGGACGGCAGGCGGACGCGAATCGTCTCTCCCAGGTGGCCGCGCTGTAGAGGCTTCACGGCGAGCAGCATGTCTGCACTGGGAGAGCGCAGATGCAGGCGGGCGAATTGACGAGGATCGACGAGTACCGGTGAATCGACGGCGGAGTGAGTTTTGCTGGACGTCCACGGTTCGAAGCGTGCGGCGTTCGCAGATACCGCTGCGGAGGCTTCCGGGGCGACTCGCGCGGTCACATAGAAAGCGTTTGCGCCGGGAGCGGTGTGGGGCTGCAGGCGGAAGCGCGCGCGGCCGATCGCTTCGTCAAAGGCGATCTGGGTGACTTCGAGTTGCGCATCGGTGCCGGGCACTTCGAGGGCAGTGTCGAGAGTGAGATCTTCCGAGCGGAATTCCGGCGGATCGGCGATGTGACTTTTTGCGAGCGCGCTTTGAATAGCGGCGAGTGTCTCTTCTCGCGTAAGCGGCCGTCCGGCACGCCGGACGGTGACGACTTCCGGAATCAAGAAAGAGGACGGAGACAGGGTACCGCTTTGTAGGGCGGCGAGGATGGCATCACGACGGAATCGACGCGCACTGCCATTTTGCGGCGCGGCACCCAGCGAGATAGCTTCGGCAGCGGTGCGCAATGCGCGTGAGGCGTTTTCCGGCAAGAGGTTCGCGAGGAGAATCGTGTCGCCCTGGACCTCCGCGTCGGCGAGGAGGGTGACGCGCAGACCGCCCGCGCACGCGCCACTGGATGCAAAGGCCACGGCGAACAACAGCAGGATTTGGGAACGTAAGTAGCGCATCGTTGGCTCCAATTCGGGGGCTCCAATTAGGTGGTCAGCCCATTGACGGTCTGGAACATTTCGTCGGCGGCTTTGACCACGCGTGAATTTGCTTCGTAGGAACGCTGCGCGAGAATCATCTGGATGAACTCGCCAACCACGTCGACGTTGGAGTTTTCCAGTACTCCCTGCTGAAGCTGGCCGAGGCCTTCGGTGCCGCCCGGCGTGCCAGCGATGGGATTGCCGGAAGCGGTGGTCTCGAGAAAGTAGTTGTTGCCGACGCTGTTTAAGCCGCCGGGGTTCGCGAAGGTGGCAAGTTGAATGGCGCCAACCTGTTGCGCTTGCGTCTGGCCGGGAAGGGTAATGCTCACGGTGCCGTCCGAGCCGATAGTGATATTCGTGGCGCTCGAGGGAATGGTGATCGCGGGCTGCAACGGGTTGCCCTGCGGATCGACGATGATGCCGGTGGAGTCCAGATGAAATGCTCCCGAGCGCGTGTAGGCGACTTCGCCGCTGGGCAGTTGAATCTGAAAAAAGCCGGGGCCCTGGATGGTGAGATCGAGAGGATTTCCGGTCTGATTGAAATCGCCCTGCTGCTGGATGACCTCGGACGCAGCGGTGCGCGAACCGAGGCCAATCTGCAGACCCGCTGGAAAAGTGGTCTGCTGGGTCGCGGCGGCGCCGGGTGCGACGAGATTCTGGTAGATGAGATCCTGAAACTGGAGGCGGCGGCGGCGGAACCCTGCGGTGCTGGCATTCGCCAGGTTGTTGGCGACGTTGTCCAGATTCAATTGCTGCGCCTCCATGCCACTGGCGGCGGTGTACAGCGCTCGGTACATATGTGTTTTTCTCCTGAAAAGCTAGATGCGCGGCAAATCCTGTGCCGCCGCCTTATTGAATTCGTTGTGAAAGATGGAGAGAGCCTTCTCCATCATTTGCGAGGTGCGCTGAAGATCGATCAGCGTGACCGTGCTGCGAATTGCGTTGCTGTTGGATGTTTCCAGCGCGCCTTGCCGCACCGTTGTATTCACCGGCGGCTTCCCTGCCCCATCCGGGGCGGTGATGTAGGTGTCGCCTTCCTGCTTCAGCGGGGTGTTCGGGGGAAAGTCTTCGACGCGCAGCTTGGCGACCAGGGCGCCAGCGACAGAGACCGAACCGTCCGCACTGATGGTGACACTGCCCGACGGAATCTGGATCGGCTGGGGCTGGCGATTGGGCTGTCCGCTAAGCACCTGATCGCCTTGCTGAGTGACAAGATTGCGGCTCTGGTCCAGGCGGAAGCTGCCATCGCGCGTGTAGCGGACGCCGTCCTTCGTGAGCACGGCGAAAAAGCCCGGCCCTTCAAGAGCCACATCGGTATCGTTCGCGGTCATTTCCAGGGTCCCCTGGGAAAGATCCATGCGCGTGCCACCGAGGATGCCGAACTGATTCACGGCTTGGTGAACCGCTTGGGAAACGGTCATCATCGCAGGGGCGGGATTTTGCGCATTCAAAGAAGCCGCGAAGGAGCGGTAGAACTCGCGCTGGGCCTTGAAGCCCGCGGTATTGACGTTGGCTAGGTTGTTGGCGACAACTTCGAGTTCGTCCATGCGTGCCGCGAAACCTGCCCAGGCGGAATAGAAACCGCTGTTCATCGCGCTGCCTCCGGGACGAAAGATGCACGCCCGTAGCCAGATTAGTTGATTGTAAGAAATTGCGAGCTCGCTGAAAGAAGGAGAGTTACGTGGTGGGTGAACACGCTGGCCAAGAGCAATGAATGCCCGCGCGGTCATCCTTGCCGGTAGAGCACGGCAAACCGGCAACCCTTGCCGGAAGAACCGAGCTGCGGCACCGGGCGAGACGCTTTCCGCCTACTCGTGTACGGTGAGAGCAATCCAAACCCGTTCGCCCTCATATTTGAGCGGCAATTGAAACGACTCCGTGGGACTCGTGGCCTGCAAATAGTAGTCCCCGCCACTGATGACGGTCGGGACCGAGAGCATGCAGTGATCCGCAAGGTTGCTGATTTTCGACTTGAAATTGCCCGCTACCATGTTGCACAACTCGCCGAGCGCGTCGCCAACGGTGGAAGGACTCTCGGCGGCGGTGCCGTCGAGCATTAGAGAGGCGAGCTTGGCCGCCGCCGCGCTCGAACAGCGAATCGTAATCATTCCACAAAGGGCGCCGGCCATGCCCACCATGGCGGTTCGATCGCCTACAGGGTCTTCCCCGGACATGGGGAGAGGTTCGAGGCGCGCGCCAGCCATCATTTCGAAGACCTCGATCGCCGCGCACTCGAGGATCGTTTTCCAGCTCTGATCCGAGCGGACATGGACCTGTCGCGAATGGTTCACCGTCGAACTCACAGAGCACCAACCAACAGCGGCGTCACGCGTTCTTTGACCTGTTCCGGCGTGAACGGCTTACGAAGGTAGCCTTTCGCACCTGCCGAGAGTGCCTCAACCACGCGGGCTTCGCTGCCCTCCGTCGTGATCATGACCACCGGCACGCCTTTAGCGCATTCGAGGCCCGCAAGGTTCTTCAGAAACTCGAGGCCATCCATCGCCGGCATGTTGATGTCGCTGAGGATTAGGTCAAATGCGCCCTTTTGCACTTCCGCGAGGCCTTCCGCGCCGTTGCTGGCTTCCAGAACTTCGCCGAGATCCAGCCCAGCCTGGCGAAGCGACCTCTCCACGATTTTCCGCATCACGGAAGAATCATCCACGATGAGTACTCTGATTTTTCTCACGATGCATCTCCGGTTTTCGAGATTCTGTTTGCTTCTCCCGCGTCGCCGGTCGCGCTGGCCAAGCCGAGCTGTACAAGAGGCAACAAATGAATGTACTCGGTCTGCAAAATTTCCAAGACCGCTTGTCTTTCGGTCTCTGCAAGGAGCGGCAAGCATTCTTGAAGAAACGTTGGTCCGTCCGGCTCCGAAGCAGGTGTTTCAGGACTCTGCGATGCGTCCGCGACAGGTGCGGGCGGGGTCTCCGTCTGGGTCAGCAGGAACTTATCGGCGGCAGCAACGATTCCGACCAGGTAGGGATCGTGCAGCGCGCGTTCCGGATGGTGATGATGTTCGAAAACATCCACGAAAGAAGGCATGAAGTTCCAGGCGATGGCCATGGAGCGGCCTACTTTGCAGTGATCCATTCCAAAATATTCTCGTTCGGCAGGGACATTGTCCGGCCAATCAGATGGCGGCGGTGTGCGACGCTTGGCGTCTTCCTCGATCACTACGATCCACAAGGGAAGCTGGCCAATGTCATGCAACAAACCACCGAGATAGGCCTGCTCCTTTTCGAAATAGTCCACCTGGCGGGCGATGCGCTCGCTGAGCAAGGCACAGAGAAAACTATGCTGCCAGAAAGACATCAATTGCGCGCTGGTCAGGCGCTTTCCGGCAAATTGCATGAGCGAGCAAGTAAGGACAAGTGTGCGCAGCCTTTCCGTGCCGAGCAGAACGGAAGCCTGCTCGATGCTGATTACGCGGCGGCGCAGCCCAAAAAGCGCGGAATTGCAAAGGCGGAGAACTTGTGCGCTGAGGCTAGGGTCGGTACGAATCACGGCGCCGACCTTTTTTAGATCCACCGATGCGTTGCTCAGCAGGGCGTTGAGGTCCAAGACGTAGTTAGGCAGGGTCGGCAACCCCTGGCTCAGAACGGCGAGCAGACGTTTCTTACGCTTGTCCGTTTCCTCCAAGGACAAACTCGAACTGGGCTGCGGCGGAGGACTTGCCGAGCGGACAGACGAAGTCATAGGGGTCCTGGGGCGTCGGCGACGCCATCCTTTCCACTATCGGCAGGCGGCGAAAATGCTTTAGCCGCTCCGGAGAATCGTTCGTGCGACGATGCCGGGGTATTCTCCGGTGAGATTCGGAAGAGCAAGTCCCTGGCCACCTTCCCACGGTAAAAGCGAACCCAGATGTGAGCGCTGGTCCGAACGACGGCGACCCGGGCGGCCTGAAGTTCGGTTGCATAGTTGCAAATGACCCAGGTCATTTCGCGGGGATCGCGAACGGTATCGAAGCAGGGTTCCGTCCTTTCGGCATGACGGCACAACTGGCGGAGGAAGTCGGAGATATTGGTCTCAGGGGCCACACAAGCTACCGTCCGGCAGCCCAACATGTGTTCGATGGCGTAGAGCAACGGGTGGTCAAGGCGTTCGCCGAAGCACAGATGTAGAACGCGTCCGTCGATGGAGGCATGTGCCGGAACGGTGCGTGCGGATTCCAACAATGGCAAAGGCAACAGTCCGCTCCAGGAAGGACGCGGGGTTTGGTGTTCGAGCGGGAAGACGGGGCAACCCCACTGCTGGCCGAGTGCCGCGGTGAGCTGGTGCTCATTGACAGCGCCCATCTGACGAAACCAGTCGCCTAGCCTGCCGCCTCCGGCGTCGCGCTGCAAGCGGAGCCCCTCGCGCAGTTGCTCCGGGGAGATCACTCCACGGTTGACCAGCAAGAGTCCGAGTGGAAGCCGGTGGGTCCTCGTTTTTTGAACGACAGAGCCAGAAAGCAAGTGGAACAGGCGGAATTCGAGCAGAGGTTTCAGACATTCGGTCTCGCAGTACCAACGGCCCTCAAACAGCACTCCCCCTGGTATGCGGAGCCATGCAGGCCACAATCTGCCGCGGTATGGGCACTCCGCTGCGGCGCAGCGCATGGCGAATCGCTCCCACCATCTTTCGCGCAACACCGCAGATTCGAGATCAGCGCCATGGTCATTCGAAAGGATAGGCACTTCAGTTGCGCTCATCTTGCGTGATCCTTCCCTAGACCTCGATCAACTCGGCGCGTTGTCCCGGGCCAGCCACCTCGGTGACGCGCAGACCGAAATTTCCGTCAACGACGACAACTTCACCGCGGGCGATGAGACGCCCCGCCACAAGGAGTTCGGCTGGCTCATTTACCATTTGGTTTAGCTCAACAACTGCGCCGGGCGTCAATCCGAAAATGTCACGAAGCGCCATTTCTCGCTCGCCGAAGCGAATCGTGGCTTCCAATTCGACGTCCAGCAGGAGCTCTAGATTCGACGGCAGCGCACCGGCGAGTGAAGGCTGTGGCGGATTCGGAACTTCGGGAACCTCCGGTGGAGGCGCGGACACGGAGAGCGCATCGAATAACCCGGAATTCACGAAAAAGCGAAGCGCTAGCTGCGGAAACTTCTCTCCCGCGACTTGCACCGTGGCGCTCTGGGCAGGCACAAAAACCGCATCCGTCTCGGCTTGGAAGAGGATTTCCGTTTCGCCACCCGCGATCTGCTTCCAGGCGGTGGCGGTTTGCCCAGCGACCTGGCGCACAAGCTCGGCGAATGCGTCACGGTGCGTGTCCGAAAATTCCGCTGCTGAATCGAGCGGCTCCGCCATCAGCAACTGCGCGAGTTGCAAAGCGGCGGGCTTCTCCGCGACCCATACCTGGTCCCCCTTCAAGATTCCACCGCCCTTGAAGAAGGCCGAGATGGTGACTCCCAACTCATCGCTGGACAGGGCCTTTGCAGGCGCCGGTTCACTGGCGGTCGCTGTGGGAGAAACCACGCCGAGCTGGCCCAGGACGTGGGCGAAGCTCTCCGTCCAGGCGCGGCAGAACTGTACGATTAACGGCAACTCTTGCGTGTCACTCATTTCGTCTCTTTCCCCCTAGGCATAACAATCGACAGGCGCTGCTCAATCCGCGCGCCACGCCGCGGGCCTTGGCGAACTGGGTAGGCCAGGAACATTGGTTTTCCGCTTATGTTGAGGTGCACCGGATCCTGGGCCCGTTTGGGCAGCGTGAGCAGACTGCCAGGCTCTAGCGAGGCGAGCTCCCGGATGCTGAGCGAACTCGGCGGCAGACACAGCTGCGCTTGGAACCGGCTATCCAGCAGCCGCTCACGAACCTGCCGCCTGGTTTGCCGTGAAGGCAGCCGTTCGGAGTACGACCACTGCACCGAGAGTTTTCGCAAGAGGGCGTTGGCGACGACCGCCGGGAATGCGAAATTGATGCTGCCGTGTGCATCAGGTAGGCGGATCTCAAAGCTCAACGAAAGAATTTTTTCCATCGGCAGCATCAGGCCCTGCACCTGGGCATGCTGCTGCCGTTGTTCGAATTGGATATCCAGTTGGAGGACCGGCGCCCAGGTGATTTGCAAGTCGCGAGCAACAAGCCCCACAACGGTCTCGAAGATCTGCTCCTCAATCTCCGTGAGGTCGCGGGGATCGATGAGGTCTGCACCCGAGCCACCCAAAACCAGGTCCACGATCGGGAAAACAAGAGACAAATCGGCTTGAAACGCCGTCCGGGCGTCGATGGGCAGAATTCGTAGGGACGCAAAATATGTCAGCTCCGGAACGCGCGCCATGAATTCCCCGTAGGTGAGTTGCTCTGCGGAAACCAGATGCATTTCAAAGCCAACGCGGAGATATGCCCCGAGAGAGCTACCGAGGCGCCGCGCGAGGGATTCGTGGAGAGTAGTAACGATGTGAACCTGGTCGGCGTCCAACTGACCTGATTTGCGCAAGTCGTATTTCTCAACTTTTCTCTGGCCGGCGCCGGCAGGCTTTTTCGAGCGCTGTGCCGCGCTGAAGAGCGCATCAATTTCGTCCTGGTTGAGTATTTTGGGCATTACACTTCTCCCCCTTGGCTGCCACCGTTACGGCACACTGGGCTTGAGCCCGCGCTCGAACCGATCCGGCCTTGCAGCCGAGACCGCAAACGAATCAGCGCGGCGGTATGAATCTGGGAGACTCGCGATTCGCCAATGTCCAGGATCACTCCAACTTCTTTCATGGTCAGCTCTTCCAGGTAATACAATCCGAGCACTTGGCGCTCTTTTTCGTCGAGTTCCTCGATAGCCCGTGCGAGAAGAGTGCGCATCTCGGTACGCAGGGTGAGTTGAAAGGGGTCTTCCTCGGTGCGGCACGCTACCGCGGCGTTCGCTTCGTCGCTTCCGCTGTCTTCGGATTGTGCTTGCAGGCTGCCCAGGTCGAGTCCCCGAAGCTCGCCGAGCAACTGCTGATACTCTTCGAGCCCGAGACCTAATCGCCCGGCGAGTTCGGGTTCGGACGCCGCGCGGCCAAGCTCCGCGGCAAGTTCGCGGTTTGCTTCTTCGATGCGTCGCGCCTGGCGTCGCAGATTTCGCGGGCTCCAATCCATCTGGCGCAGACTATCGAGAATCGCTCCGCGAATTCGGAACCGTGCGTAGGATTTGAGCTGGACGTTCTTTCGCGGGTCGAATTTGTCCACCGCGTCGATCAAACCGACGATTCCGGCGTGGACAAGATCGTCGAAGGGAACGTGAGACGGGAGCCGGTCGTGGATTCGTCGCGCGATGTAACGCACTTCCGCGAGATTCTCGTTGAGCAGACGCTGCCGCTCCACAGGGTCAAGCGCTAGCCGCCGCGCACCCGGCTTTGTGGACGTGGTCAGCATCGCTCACTTCCCTGCCGAAACACGCCGCTATGCAAAGTTGCGTTCATCGCACGACTCCTAATGACTGAACGGTTACCGTCGCGGGAATCTCCGCGGGCGACAGAACAACGATGCGCGGAATGAACGGCTCGAGTAGACGCCGTATGTGAAAGCGCACCGGACTGCTGCAGACCAACACCGTGGAACTCAGCGCCACGCGGTCGCCCACCAAGTGCTGCAGGCTTTCGAGCACATGGCGAAGCGGGCCTGCCGTGCCTCCCGAGGAGCGTTCGGCGCCGGGCTGTGGATCGATTTGGCGCTGGAACTCTTGTTCAATTTCCGGGTCGAGCGTGAGCACTTTGAGCTTGCGGTCATCGCTCAAGAGCGGGTGGATCAGCGAGCGGCCCAGCGCCTGTCGGGCGGCTTCGACCAACGCCACTTGATTCTTGTTGACGGGGGCAGTTTCCAGCAGTGCTTCCAGGATGGTGGTTAGGTCTCGGATGGAGACCTGCTCGCGGAGCAACTGTTGCAATACTTTCTGGACTTCCCCGAGGGTCAACAAGCGGGGCACCAGTTCGTCGACGAGTTTCGGCTGCGTTTCCGATATGGCGTCGAGCAGGCGCTTGGTTTCTTGGCGCGTCAGCAGCTCATGAGCGTACTGGCGCACGATTTCTGCAAGATGGGTGGCGAGAACGGAGGTTTGATCTACAACGGCGTAGCCCGTCGCCAACGCCTGCTCTTGAAGCCCGGGCACGATCCACATCGCGGTAGCGCCGAAGGCGGGTTCGTGCGTAGGTATTCCATCGATCGGAGTTGCTGAGGGCTCCGAACTAATGGCCAGCAGGCGCTCTTGCTGCGTCTCCCAGCGCGTGACCTCAACTCCTCGCAGGAGGACCACGTATTCGCGCGGCTTGAGCTTGAGGTTGTCCGTAATGTGGACCGACGGCACAAGAAAGCCGAGCTGTAGAGCGAGATGGCGGCGCAACGCACGAATGCGCTGCAAAAGTTGACCGCCCTGCGCCTGGTCGACAAGCGGAACAAGCGCATATCCAACTTCAAGACTGATTTCATCGAGCTTCAGCAAGCTTTCGATCTGCTGCTGTGGGTCGGGTTTGTGCTTGTCACCGATAACTTCCGCGGGCTTCGCTTCCCCGACGCCACGCTGTTGCGCGCGCGACGCCAGGTAAGCGGTGATGGCGGCCATGAGAAAGAAAGAGAACTTCGGGAGTCCGGGAATCAATGCGAGGAGAAACATTACTCCGGCAGCGATTCGCAAAGGACCCTTCCGGCCAAACAATTGGCGGCCGAATTCAACGCCGACGGTGACTTCGCTGGACGTGCGCGTCACCACAATGCCGCCCGCGACGGACACCAGCAGCGAAGGAATCATGGTGACCAGACCATCGCCAACGGTGAGCACCGTGTAGGTCTTTGCGGCTTCGGCAAGCGGGATATTGAGCTGGAAGACGCCAATCAGAAAGCCGGCAATGATGTTGATCGCGGTGATCAGGATAGTCGCGAGCGCGTCGCGCTGGCTGAAACGGGCGGCGCCGTCCATCGCGCCGTAGAATTCCGCTTCCTTGCCGATCTGTTCGCGGCGCGCGCGCGCTTGCTGTTCGTCGATCAAGCCCGCGTTCATGTCCGCGTCGATGGCCATCTGTTTGCCGGGCAGAGCATCGAGTGTGAAGCGCGCGGCAACCTCCGCAGTGCGCACCGCGCCGTGGTTGATAACCAGGTATTGAATCGCGATTAGAGCGAGAAAAATTACGAAGCCTACGACGTAGTTGCCGCCCACGACAAACTGGCCGAATGCTTGGATCACGCTACCGGCGGCCGCGGAGCCTTCCGTGCCGTGCAGCAGAATGCGGCGGCTACTGGCGATGTTCAGCGAGATGCGGCAAAGCGTGAGGAACAACAGCAAGGTAGGGAAGACGGAAAATTGTACTGGTTTCAGAATGTAAAGGGCGGACAGCAGAACGACGACCGCAAGAGTCATACTCATCGCGAGAAAAAGATCGAGGACTATGGCCGGGACGGGGACGAGCATGACAAAAACAGCGGCCACGGTGGCTACAGGAATGAGCCACTCGGCAAAGGAGGCGGGTCTCGTAATAGTAGTATCGGTGGCCATACGGCTTGCTTATCGCGGTACAGCGCCCGGCTGCGTTCCACGGTGCTGCGACTTCATGCGCATCTGCGCGCGGTAGAGAAATGCCAGTATTTCGGCGACCGCGGCATAGAGCTTGGGCGGAATCATCTGGCCGACATCCACGGCCTTGTAGAGCGCCTGGGCCAGCGGGGGGTTTTCAACGATGGGCACGTCGTGCCAGCGCGCCAGTTCTTTGATTTTCTGGGCGATGACGTTGCGGCCCTTGGCTACGACCACCGGCGCAACCATCGTCGCGGGACGATACTCAATCGCGACCGCATAGTGGGTTGGGTTGGTGACCACAGCGGTGGCGCGCTTGACATCTCTCTGCAGAGACTTCCGGAGCATTTCGCGGCGCAAGCGGCGAAAACGTCCGCGGGTCTGTGGATTCCCGTCGGTATCCTTCGATTCTTGTTTCACTTCCTGCTTGGTCATGCGCAGGGACTTCTCGTAAGTTTGCCGCTGAAGGAGATAATCGATACCCGACCAGGCGAGAAGCACAAAGGCCGACTGCCAAGCCAGGTCAAAACACAATCTGCCGATCAGGGCGAGTGATGCGCGCGAACTGAGACGTGCCGCATGGAGAATCATCGGCGCCTCGTTGAGAATCATGCGAAGAGCCAGATAGAAAATTACCCCGGAAGGCAAAAGGGAGCGCAGCACCCGGCTGAAACCCGCAAGAGAAAACAAGCTTTGCAGGTTCCGTGCCGGATTGAGACGTTGCCAATCGGGAGTAAGCGCGCCGGTGGCCAGAGTCAAACCACCCTGGGCGAGTGTGCTGCCGGTGGCCACGAACAGCGCGACGGCAAGGATCGGCCACACCCACTGCGCCACAGCGAGACCCATCCACTGAATCACCGGCGCGTGATCCGTCCAGTCACCGCGCACGCCGGCCGCCAGCGAGCGCGAAAAATAGCCCTGCCAACGGCCAATCCAAGATTCCGGATGCCAAGCCAGAAACATCACGACCGCGAGCACAGTGACCGCGGACACGAGATCGCGGCTGCGGAGAACTTGGCCCTTCTCGTGGGCGGTATGCCGGCGGCGGGGAGTCCCTCGTTCGGTGCGATTATCTGCCACGAATCAGAAATCCTTAGTGCGCCAGATGGAGCAGGCGTTCGCTCCAGCCCAGTGCAAGAATGAATTGCTTTTCGAATACGCTGGGCCAGAGCCCGGCCGCGACGCCCAACACCACGTAACCCACCAAACTCTTCAGCGGGATACTGAGCAAGATCGCCGGTAACTGCGGCGAGGCCTTGCTCAGAAAGCCCACCGTCACGTCGATCAAGACAGTCGCAAACAAAAGCGGCGCAGCTATTTGCACACCGGCGAGCCACATTCCGCCGGCCGCTCGGAACAGCTCATGCACAACTGCGGGGGAGATCACGACGCTGCCCACCGGAACGTAGTCGAAGCTCTTAACGATCCCGCGAAGAATCCAATGGTGAACGTCAAGCTGAAGAAAAACGAGCAATGCAAACAACTGATGAAATATGGAGAGCACCGGCGTATCGACATTGCTCTGCGGGTCTATGACATTCACCAACGAGAACCCGAACTGAAATCCAGCTACCTGCCCGGCAAGCAGCACACCCTCGAAGATGAATTGCAGGCACAATCCCATCGCCAGACCCAGTACGGCCTCGCTCAGGACAACTTTCGACCACCCCTCGGGCGTGAGCACCGCGACGGGCACAGGACAAACGGGATAAAGCAGCGCTGTAAATACGAGCGTGAAAACCGCCTTGATGCGTGCCGGAATGGAAACGCTGCCCAGAAAAGGAGCAAAGCTCATGACGCCGGAAATACGCAGGGCGATCGCTGCACCACGAAAGAGAATGTGTTCAAGAAGCGGCAGCACGTCTTTCCTCCTATTGCGTGTATGGCCGGAAATCGCCGAACAGCGAAACCGTAAATGCGATCAGGTGGCTCAGCATCCACGGTGTGAGAAAAAACAGAATGACGCCCACGGCGCCGAGGCGCGGCACCGTCGTTACCGTTGGATCCTGGATCGACGTCAAGACCGTCCCAATGTTGATGACCAGTCCAACCGCCATCGCCGCCAGAAGAATCGGGGCGGCGCCCCAGAAAGCCGCTTCGATCGTGTGGCGCGAGAGTTCGACGACTTGTTCCGGGGTCATGGCTCGTCCTCAGTAATGAAAGCTCTTGAGCATCGATCCCACAATCAAGTTCCATCCGTCCGCCACCACAAAGAGAAGGATTTTCAGCGGCGTCGAGATCACCACCGGGGGAAGCTGCAGCATTCCGATGGAAGTGGTCACCGAGGCGGTAACCAGATCAATGACCAGAAACGGCAGAAAGAGCACCGCGCCTATCTGGAAACCGGTCTTGAGTTCGGACAGGATGTACGCGGGAATCACAACGCGCATTGAGAGGTCTTGCGGTGTCTTGGGCCGGGGTTCCTTGCTCATTTCGACAAACAGCGCGAGGTCTTTTTCCCTGGTGTATCCCAGCATGAACTGCCGCATGGGGGCAGCACCGCGTTCGAGAGCCTGCAAGGAAGTGATATGGCCGCGCTCGAAAGGCACGACGGCCTGCTCGTGAATAGCGGCTCCCACGGGCTGCAGAATGAAATAGGTCAGGAAAAACGCGAGACCTATGAGCGTCTGGTTCGTCGGAGCGGTTTGCGTGCCGAGCGCCTGACGCAAGAAATGGAAGATCACCAGTATGCGGACAAAAGGAGTCATCGAAAGAAGGATCGCGGGCAGCAGCGTGAGCAGAGTAAGGAGAAAGATAATTGTGATCGACGTGGAATCGCCACGCACGGTGAGGCCCGGAATTTGAAACACGGGACCTTGAGGCGCAGCCATTGTTCCGGCGGGCAGACTCATCTCCATACCTGCGCCAAGAAAGACGAGCAGCGCGCCGCGTGCCGGAATGTATCGAGAGAACCGCATCACTGTCTTCCATTCCGCAAAGAATTGCTCGACGCGGAATCTTCAGGCCCAGGTGACGAAGCACCACAGTCATCCAGCCGCTGGAGAAGCGAAATGGATTGGTTTGTCGCGCCGATGAGGAACCTCCGTCGTTCGAATTGCACCACCATCAAAAAACGCCGCTCGCCCAGCGAAAGTGTTTCGCACACTCGGAGCGACCGTTCCCGCCGGCACACTTTCACTGTGCGGGCGACGCTTTGGACAATGGCCCACAGCCGCCCAAACGCCAGCGGAAGTCCTGAGAGCGTGGAACTTGCCCGGGCTGCATCCATCGAGCTGTCCTCACCTTGGCTCTGCGCCGGCAGATAGCCGCTCCCTAACCCAATTCCGTCATACGAACGGCTAGTTTGTGGCCGACCATTTCGAATTCCGCCCAGCCGATCAGTTGCGCGTTGACCATCACCGGAACGTCGGCGCCGTCGGTGATCTTTGTTTCGAGAATGGCGCCAACGTCGAGCTGCAGAAGATCCCGCACGGTAAAGCGCCGTACCGGCAAGTCCACGCTAACCACACAGGGAAGCCACCCCGCCTCGTCCCACAGTTCGTCCGGGACGGCCACAGGTATTTGCTTCGGCGGCACTAAAGCGGTGGCCATGGATCAGCGCTGCACCAAGAACTCCGTAAAGTAAACTTCCCGTACACCTAACTCCGGAACGTTGTGATTCAGGGATTCCACCAGGTTTTTCTTCAGTTGTACTTTCCCTTCCGGGGTAAGCAAAGCGTCCGCCTTGCCCGCCGTCAATACCGAGAGAATCGCATCGCGAATCCGGGCGACCGGAAGAACCGAAGCGGCCTTTTCCTTGTCGGCGCCTTCCGGAAGGCGGTCAATGCCCAGATCCATCGTGACCCGGAGAAAGTGCGTCTCCTCGGCATCGGCGAGATTCACGGTGAAGCCTTCCAGATGGACGAGGTATTTCGGCGCGCTGGTGGTTTCGGTAGTGCGCGATGCTTCCGCTGTGCGCCCGCGTTGCAGCACGAACCACGCAGATCCGCCTCCACTGGCCACAGCTAGCAACGCAATACCGATAAACAGAGGTACAGACGATTTTCCTTTAGCGACCATCGCGGCGATCGCCGGACTCGTCGGAGACCCCACCGTTTTTCCTGTTTCATCACCCATCCCAAATGGACGAGCAATTCGAGCGCCGAAAGCTAACCGGGGACGTGTGCCACTGCCCCCAGAACCAAATCGTAAGTGACTCGTAGAGCGCGACTTGAATCACAGGAACAAATTGCGCGTGGTGACCCACAACGCGGAAATGGAACTCGCATCGCAAGTTCGGAGGCCGCTCATTAAAGGGCTGTAATAACGAGCGGGTCCCGCTCGATAGCGCTGAGACTATTGCGCGGGACCCGTTACCCTGACCGCGTAGTCGATGGTGTTACGGTTTCAGATTCAGCGTGGCTTGGGTGACCTCGTCGAACGTAGTTACCGACTTCGCATTGGCCTGATAACTCCGTTCCGCTACGATGAGCTGCGCGAACTGCGTGGCGATGTCCACGTTGGACTGTTCGAGCGCGCCACCCGACAACGTGCCGCGGCCACCCGTGCCCGGAATACCGACGTTCGCCTGCCCCGAAGAGAGGGTCGCCAGGAAATCATTTGAGCCGCTTCGGCTGAGGCCCTGTTGGTTGGTGAACGAAGCCAGTGCAATCTGGCCCAGCGCGGAAGTCTGACCGTTGCTGAAAGTTCCTTGGATGGTCCCATCCGCTCCGATGATGTAACTCACAAGGCTCCCGCTGGAAAAACCGTCCTGCTGCGTAGCGGACGTGGCCGAAGGCCCGGCGACCTGAGTTAGCAGTCCCGCGCCACCCGCGTCAAAGACGTTCCAGGCGAAAGTTAAATTGTTGGCTCCGTCGGCGAGCGCGGCGATCGTGATTCCCGGAACATTGGCCCCCGGCGTCAGGAGTTGTCCCGCGCCATTGAAAGTAATGGTGCCGCTCTTGACAACGACGGGTGCGCCCGATTGCCCGACGTCCGCGGCGGGAATGGTGATTTGGTAGGACCAGGCGTTTGCAGCCGTTTTCGTGAAGTTGTAGGTCAGCACGTGGGAGGCGCCTAGGGCATCGTGCACCGCCACAGAAGTGCTGAAGGAGCCGCCGGGTAGCGCGGCTCCGGAAGCGGCAAAAATCTCGGTCAGGGCGCTGGTGGCGTTGTCGGTCAGAGAATTAGTCGTGAAGGTAATCGGGCTGCCATTCTTGGCGACAATCACCAAGGAATTTCCATTGAGGCTGGCGGAATAGTTGGGGTTCGCGTTGATGGCGTTGACGACGGTGGCGAGAGTATCCGTGTTGCCGCCAGCCGCACTGAAAGTAAAGGCGTTTGTGCCGTCGGTGAACGCCAGCGTCGTAGCTCCCTTGAGAGCGGTTCCGGCAGTTATGCCCGTACCCGTCTGCTGACTCGCGGCAGTGACAGGAAGAGCGGAACCCGAATCGAGGTTCAAAGTGAGCTGAACATTCGTCGACGCTTTCGGCGGATTGGTGGTTCCGGTTGCGATCGTCAGGGAACCTAGAGTTGCGTTGGCGTTCACAACGCCGTTGACCGCGCCGTAACCCTGCACGGCCGCGCCGTCCTGTGAGAGCAACTGCCCGTTGGATGCGATGGTAAAGCTGCCAGCGCGTGAATAGACCGTCTCACCGCTTTTGTTAAGTATGAAAAAGCCGTTGCCCTGAATGCCCACGTCCGTCGGCACACCACTGGATTGGATGCTGCCCTGCGTCAGATCAGCACTGACGCCTGCGACCGCTACACCCACACCCTGCTGAATCGGATTGCCGCTGCCGCTCGTTCCGATCTGTTGATAGAAGAGATCTTGGAACAAAGTGCGCTGCGCTTTGAACCCTACGGTGTTCAAGTTCGCGAGATTGTTGGCAATTACGGATAACGAGTTGGAACTGGCGTTCAACCCGGACAGCGGAATCGAAAAAGATGGCATGATTTGTCTCCTAGAATAGTTGCGATTTGGCGTTTGCTTGCGACTGCAAGTTCGAAATCGAGCTCGGTGCGAGTGACCTGGTAAGAGCCGCGAGACCCGACGACAGTGCGCTCGCGGCCGTAGACGCTGGATTGGCCGTCGGAGAAGAGATGGCCGAGGACGACCCGGTTGGCGGTGGCGAACCCGTGCCGCCGTTTCCGGACGAGCTTTGGCTTGCGGCGGCAAGATTGTCCAGGTCTTGGCGGATCTGGATAATCTCCTGCAACGTGTTCATTGACGTCAGTTCAGAAACCATCTGATTTGGGTCCAACGGACTGAGCGGGTCCTGCGCCTGAAGCTGGGCCGTAAGCAATGTGATGAAAGCGTTTGGGCCCAATTCATTGAGCGTTTGGCTCTTCGCCGTACCCGATGTGGACGTTCCTGTTGACGCCGGTGGGGGCGTCGTAACGATGGGATTTGCTCCGGTCATCTTTTCTCTCCCGCGTACGCGCCTTCAGGCGTGAACGCTCAACCTTCCCTTTGAATCGAAGATTCCAGATTGCTCGCCGCCACCGAACATCGACGAGATTCGCCCGGCGTCCGCCGCCCAAGGCCGCGATGCTGCATGGGGAGCGCTGCGTTCCTCGTGTTTCGTCGAAGCGCTTGCGTCTCCCGTCGCGGAACTGAGCGAGCCATGCAACAGCGTCACCTGCTCGATGCGAAGCTGTTTGTCGCTGAGCGCCTGCTGAAGTGCGGGCAGTTCTACCGCCAGGATCGCGTGGGCGTCTTTTTTTTCGACGGTGATAGCCGCACCGACCTCGTCACCAACCATGTGCGCGCGAAGCTCCACGGCGCCGAGTCTGTCCGTTTCCATGGCGATCCGCATTTCGGTATGCCCGGCGGCTTCCACCAACTTGGCGTTATTGACAAAATGGTTTGCCGCAACGTCCGCATTCTCTAGAGATGGAAGGGGTGCAGGGGCGGCAGCAGGAGCATTCTGATGAGGAGTGGCAACGACACCCGCCGCACGATCGAAAGTTGCAACCGGCGGGCCAGGAACGACGGTTGCCGCAGTTGCCGACACTTGCGCGCCGTCCTGTTTGACTGGCACGCCGGCGGCGAGTGACTGCGAGCCACCTGTTGCTTCGTGTGTTGCTGAAGCCGGAGGGGAGACATTGACCGCTGGCGTCGCCTCCGGCCGCGTGGGTTCCTTGTGATTTGCGGAAGCGTCCTGCGCACCTCCGTGTCCTGATGAAGAAGACGATGGGACCTGCACCAATGCGGTGGCATGTGCTTCGTCGATCGTAGGCGCCGACCCTGTGGGAATTGACGTGGAATGAGTGATTACCGGGGGCTCCGTGCCGAGTACCGGAAGCGGCGCGAGAGTGGACTTACCGACTTGCTGCGTTTCCCCGTGTTGCTGAGACTGGGATCCAGCCTGTGTAGGAGCGTCGTCGGCAGGAGGAGCCAAAGCTTGGGTGCCGGCATTGGTATGTTGCAACTGTGCCCCGTGGGACAGCAGGGACGAGAGTGGATCGCCGACAGCCGGTGCGAGTTCGGGTTCATGGAGAGTTGGCGCTTTCAGTTGGGGGTCGCCGAGAGTTGGCGCTTTTGGTTGGGGGTCGCCAGCAGGCCCACCCGCCGCGTCGGAAACAGTTTGAGGATTCGGCGTGGCACTGCCACGCGTAAGCGGTGCGTCGCCAGAGGAAGCCGCAGCTAGCGGAGAAGACAACGGCGCGGAAAGGACGTCGGAGAGCTGTGCTTGAATCTGCTCCACGAGAACGGTGCTGGCTGTCGCCGGCGATGAGCCATTTTCTTTCGAGGCGCGATCTCCGCTCACCGCCGCTGATTCCGGCGGACCGCTGTTGGTCACGGGTCCCGCGATGGTCATCCCCGATTCAACCCCGCCATTGTCTGCGGTGATATTCCCTAAAGGCGATCCACTGGTTTGGCCCGGTTGGTTTTGATCTGTTGCCGGGAGCGTCAAAAGCAGGAATGGAAGCAGCACAGTATTGACAGCGCTTACGCCACTCGGCGTGTCCTGAGCCTGCGCCTGATCGCTTCCTGACTGGTGTGGAGTTTTCGCTTTCACAGGCGTGTTTGACGAAGCGCTCACACTCGAGGGCACGGCCGGTTGCTGCGCGGCCGATGAGTTTGCCGTGCGGCTGAGAGCTTCTTGGACGACTTGCGCGAACGCAGGAAGCCCGTGCGTCCCTCTGCTGACACGACCCGTGGCTGCCGAAGCCGATTGCGGCGACACAACCGTTGCACCACTCGAACTTGGAAGTGCTTCCATCGTTCAGTCCAATAACCACCAAGCAGAAAAGCACGCCGCGAGCCAATCGATTTGTACTCGACAGAACTTTTCACCAGGGCTAAGAAATTGATCCTGAAGCGGATAGGCATGCTACGCAGCAGATCGATGGCCCTGCTCGCGCGCCGTAGCGGCGAAACGGGCAGCCTTTGCCGGGCTGCCGGGCAAGAACGATTCGGGGAAATCGCCGATGTATCGAATAAGAAAGGCTTCATCTGCTCTTTCTTGTTCGCGGTGCGCAACCTCGCGTTCGTGAACGGCTTCTTGGCGCTCTCGCAAACCTTCGAAAATCTCCCGCTTTTGGCGAGCGCTCTGGTAGACGCTGAGTTGCTCGAGGCGGTGACGTTCCGCTTCCACCAGCTGAATTTGCAGTCTCCCGTGGGTACGCGCCGCTGCAGCATCGCAGATGGCGGCAAACTGCACAGCTGCCCCGGGACAGCCCGACATCATTTCCTGCAAAGCAGCTCGCCGTGTCTCCAGACGAGCGCGTTCGAACTTTTCGATTTCAGCTCGAAGACGCGCAACGACAGCAGCAACGGCAAACAAACGCTGCTCTTCCTGCCGCTCGATACTCTCTCGAAGGCGCAGCACAGATTGCAATGGATAGCGAAACACCATCGAAATCACCCAGGTAAGGCCAGGAGGGCCTGCAGCGTCTGCTCGAACGGAGCAGCGTCGATTTTCCGCTGTTGAAGAAAGGAATTGATCGCCGGGAGCGCCGCGATAGCACGGTCCAGCAGCGCGTCCGCCCCTTTTTGATACGCGCCGACGCGGATCAAATCTTCCGAGGCCGAATGCGCAGCCAGCAACTGGCGCAAACGCCGCGCCTTCTCCAGGTGTTCGGTGGAGCAAACCGCTGGCATGAGACGGCTGAGACTGTCGAGCACGGAAATCGGCGGATAGTGTCCCTGCGCGTTCAGCTTGCGGTCCAGAATCACGTGGCCATCGAGCAGCGCCCGAACGGCGTCGACAAGTGGGTCCTGCTGGTCGTCTCCCTCCATCAAGACGGTATAAAACGCCGTGATGCTGCCGGAGCCGAAGTTTCCGGCGCGTTCGATCAACCGCGCAAGCAGCGTGAACACGGACGGCGTGTAGCCCTTTGCCGTGGGCGGCTCTCCGGCGGCCAGGCCGATCTCGCGCTGCGCCATCGCGAAGCGTGTGAGGGAATCCACCACCAGCAAGACATTTTTCCCCTGCGCGCACAAGTATTCCGCGACGGCCGTCGCCGCGAGCGCCGCGCGAATTCGCAGCAGCGGCGACTGGTCCGACGTCGAAACCACCACCACCGAGCGCTGCAAGCCCTCCGGACCAATCGCTTCCTCAAGAAACTCTCGCACTTCGCGGCCGCGCTCGCCCACCAGCGCCAGCACGGTCAGATCGGCGGATGTGGCGCGCGTCATCATTCCGATCAGCGTGCTCTTCCCAACACCGCTTCCACCGAAGATGCCCACGCGCTGGCCGCGGCCACAAGTAAGCAGACCATCAATAGCGCGAATGCCGCATCCCAGTGGTGTGCGAATGGTCTGGCGCTCCAGCGGCAGTGGTGCATCTCCCTGCAGCGGCCAGTGCTCGTGCGCGCGGTACCTCTCCTGGTTGTCGATGGGCTTTCCAGTTCCGTCGATCACTCGGCCCAGCATGGTGGGGCCGACGCGCAACGAGGGCTGCGTGCCCCGCGTTACGATGCGGTCGCCGTATCGAATGCCGCTCGGGCGCTCCAGCGGCATAGAAAGAACTGTGCGCCCCCGAAAGCCTATGATCTCGCCCGAGAACGCCCGGCCATCCTCTGTGAGGATCGCGCAGCCTTCGCCCACCGAACAAAATGGGCCGTCGGATTCGACCAGATGGCCCACCGCTTTGGTCACCCGGCCCGTCCAGCGCAGCGTCGAGAATTCTTCCAGCCGCCGGAAATAGGGCCTCAGCAGGGGTGCGTCCGCCATCAGCGAACCCGAGGACGCTGCTCGAGGAGATCGAAAAAGCCCTGCTCGATTTCCTTGAGCTGCGTTTCGAGGCTAATCTGCGTGCTGCCGACTTCCGTTTCCAGCGCGCATTCACCACGCTTCAACGCGGGATCGCCGACCAATTCGGGCGAAGGTTGAAACGCACCGGGCTGCGAAAAATACTCGTTCCAGAAATGGATATCCGTCGGGTGCGTCCAGAGCCGCACTCGCGTTCCCGTGTCGATTTTTTCCAGCGCGACATGCACCATTCCCGCCAACAACAACGGCTCCATCTGCGCCTCCCGATGCAGAATCTTTCGCGCTATCGCCAGCGCCAACTGCACGACCTCGGGCTCGATACGGCTGAAATACGCCTCGCGCTCCGTTTTGAATTTCTCAAGTGCGGCGCCGATGCGCGACTTCGTGGCCAAAAGCTCCTGTTCACAAACGGCGCGGACCCGCGCCTCCCCTTCTTTCAGCCCGCGATCGTACGCTTCCTTTTCCCGCTGTTCGGTATTCACCTTGGCCCCAGCCCCTTGCACATTCCATGCGACCTGGCCGCCGCTGCCATCTCCGCCACCGTTGCTCTCCCCATTTGTGGCCATATACAGAAACGGCTCGCTCTGCGAACCAACTTCTTGCGCCGCTGCGCGTTCAGACGACATACGACTCCTCCTGCTCGTTCTTCAGAACCATTTTCCCTTCTCCTTCCAGACGCCGCGCCACAGCGACCACTTCCTGCTGCGCCGCATTCACTTCGCGCGAACGGATCGGCCCCAGCGCCTCCATATCTTCCTTGAGCATCTCGACCGCTCGCGTGGACATGCACTTGAAAACATGACCCTTGAGGTCATCGGACGCTCCTTTGAGCGCGACGGCCAGCGTTTTCTTGTCGACCTGCCCCAGAAGCTCGCGCATTCCAGGCTCGGCCACCTCCAGAAAATCTTCGAACGTGAACATCAGATTCCGTATGGAACTTGCCAGCGGCGCATTGTCCTGCTCGATCGTTTCCAGGATGCTACTACTCGCTTCCTGCGCGATCTGGTTCAGAAGATCCGCGACCGCTTTCACCCCGCCGTACGCTCTCCGGCTTTGCTGCCCGATGGCCAACAGCCGGCGGTGCAAAACCACTGAGATTTTCTTGACCATTTCCGGCGAGAATTGCTGCATTTGCGCGAGCCTTTTCACCGCTTGGCCGCGTATTTTTTCCGGCAGCAGCATGATCACCGCTCGCGCCGCTCTCGGGTTCAAGTGGGCAATCACCAGCGCGATCGTTTGCGGGTGCTCTTCCTGAATGAATTTCGCAAGCTGATGCGGATCCGTCTTCTGGAGTGTATCGAGATTTTGTGCACTCATTTCCTGCGCCCGGGACACTTCGTCGATCAGCGTCCTGGCCCCCTCTTCGCCGAAGGCTCTTACCAGTAGCTTGTTCGCATACTCTGGCCCACCTTGAGCCAGATAGTCCTGGGTCAAGGAAAGCTCGTGGTATTCTCGCAGCACCCTCGCTGCGGTGTCCGGAGAAACGTACTCGAGATCCGTGATTTCCTGCGAAATTACACGAAGCTCCGACTCCGGCAGGTGCTTGTAGACGTTGGTGGCCACGTCGTCTCCAAGAAGCACCAGAAGAATCGCGGCTTTCCGTTTCCCACTGATGCGCGCCTCGTCCCCGGCGCTCACTTGGTTGCCTCCGACTCACGCAGCCAATTTTGAATCAACCGGCTTGCCCCTTCCGGATCTTCTTTGACTTTGCTGACGAGCTGCTTCTTCAACGTCACGGTTTGTTGGACGCCCGAACTCACGCCCGCGGATTGCCCAGGCAGCCCGGCTAAGCTCCCCTCTGTGGCCAGCGCCGCAGCCGTTCCTCCGGCGGCATCTGAGCTAGGCAGCGCGTTGCGCAGGGGCGCCTTCAATAGCTCGATCATCTGCTTCTTCACCGGCCGCAGAATCAGCAGATAGACCAGCGCGAAAAGAGCCGATAGAGCCACATAGCGCAGCACCCCGGTCCACCGCTCGGCAAAGACAAGAATGCGCTGGAACTTTCCCTCGGGCGCAGGTAAATCCACCGGGGCCTGCGTGAATGCGATGTTCTGCAACGAAAACAGGTCGCCACGCTGCGCGTCAAAACCAATGGCTGCTTTAGCCAGCTCTTCGATCTGCTTCATTTCCTCGGATGTTCGCTTGCGGCGGGTCTCTTGTGATTTGCCGTTGTCGATTTTTACTTCTACTGCGTCGTCGACAAGAATGGCGGCGGCGACGCGTTTTACACGTCCTGCCGGCTCTAACACATGGTGGGTCGTGTGACTGACGGCATACGTTCTGCTCTCACTGCGGATGCCTTGCGTGGTGGTCGCGGTTTTTGCTTGGGCTACCGCCGCTGCGTTCCCTTGCGAATTCGGAGCATTGCTCGGCGTGCCGGGAATCCCTGCGGGCTCCAGGTCACCCACGGTCTCTTGCGACGTTTGCGAACTCAGAACGGCAGTGCTATTCGGATCGTAAAGTTCCTGCGTGCTTTCTCCCGAGCTTGGATCGTAGTCGATCGTGATGCTGGACTTCACGTGATCGTTGCCCACCACGGGCGCAAGGGTTTGCACGATGCGCTCGGCGAGCGTGGTTTCCAGCTCCTGCGTTCCGGCAGCGCCTGCAAAGTGACTATGCCCTTTCTCCGGCATTTGCCCATCGGTGGTTACGACGGTTACATTCTGGGGTGAAAGATCATCCCAGGCGCTGGAAACCAGGTTGGCGACCGAAGCGGATATCTGGTCTGTCAAACGCGCGCCACGCAGTTTCAACACCACCGCAGCTTTTGCCGATCGCTCCCGGTCGGTGAAAAGCGACTCTCGCGGTAGGACCAGGTGGACGCGAACTGCTTCGACGCCGCTCATGGTTTGGATGGTGCGTTCCAGTTCCGCTTCGAGCGCGCGTTGATAGTTCACTTTCTCGGAAAAATCACTTCCCGACCAGTTTGGCTTGTCGAAGAGTTCGAAACCCATTCGTCCGCTAGCGAGCGGTCCCTGCGATGCGGCCTCGAGGCGGGCCTTGTCGAGTTGGTCGGAACGAACCAGCACCGCCGTGCCATCACTGGACAATTGGTATGCGACATTCTGCGCCGCAAGACGCTGCCCAAGGCTTTGCGCGTCCGCAGGCGCCATCCCCGAATAGAGAGTCCTGTAGTCGCCGGCCCCGACAAGACCAACAAAGATCCACACCGTGGCACCTACCACGACCACGCAGCCCGCGAGAAGAACTGTCTGCTTTGCGTTAAGGCCTCGCAAGAACGCAGTGATCTGTTGCAGGATTTTGTCCATGATGGTCCCGGTGAAGCCCAGCTGCGGAATTTCTTACGGGTTCCTTAGAATGGAATGCCGGAAACCTGCTGGTACGCCTGCACGATTTTATTGCGCACCTGCACCATCATCTGAAAGGCGAGACTCGCCTTTTCCACCGCGATCATCGCCGAATGAACATCTTGTCCGTTTCCCGTCAAGAGCTGCGCCACTTTACCGTCGGCTTCCGACTGCAGCTGTCCGACTTGGTCTATCGCGTTGTGCAGCGTTTTCATGAACTCGGAGTCCCCAGAAGCGCCGCCCTGGCGCGTCGCACTGGCACTCGCGCCGAGCCCGATATCGCCCTGGGGAAATCCTTGAATCGTGTTACTCATCTCTGTTCCTCCTTCATCGGGCCCTAGCTCAGAATTGTAATTGCGGACTGAATCATGTTCTTCGTGCTGGTGACTGCTGAAACATTCATCTCATACGCCCGTGCCGCACCCATCAGATTGACCATCTCTTCCGCGGGATTGACCGCCGGGTAGGAAACGTAGCCTTGCGCATCCGCATCCGGATGACCCGGCTCGAATCGCCGCACCGCCGGCGTATTGTCGGCGACGACGTTCACCACTCGCACGTCTTCCGCGTGAAGATCTGCTAAGGAAGCCAGCATCATCCCAAAGCTCGCGTGCACCGCCGGACGCGCTCCAAACACGACGTGCATCCGCTGATAGGGCCCCCCCGCATCGGTGCGGGTTGTTTCCGCATTCGCCAGATTCGCCGAAACGACTTCCGCGCGCATGCGTTCTGCAAGCAGTGCCGACCCGCTGATTTCCATCACCCGAAATAAATTCATGGCTACTGTCCCTCTCGAATGGCGGTGCTTAGCCAGCCGAATCTGGCGCGAATAATGGCCGTGGCAGTCTTGAACTGCAGTTGCACTTCCGCGAGCAGCATTCCTTCGCGATCGACGCTGACGTTGTTGCCGTCGGGCCGTGCCACCAAGCCGCGCACCGGCACGACGAACGGACTCGTCAGGCTGGTATCTTCGCCATTCATGGCGCGCATGAGCTCACCGCGAAAATCCACGTCGCGGGTGTGGTAGCCCGGCGTATCGACGTTGGCGACGTTTGTGCTCACCAGCGTCTGGCGCATCGTAATGACGTCCAGATAGCGCTCCAGCAGTAGCATCTGTGGCGTGTTCATCCAGCTCATGAAGCCCTCCACGCCGGCAGCCCATATTCGCGGATCTTGTTGCGCACCGTGCGCAGGCTCACGCCCATCAACTCGGCCGCCCGCGTGCGATTGCCGCCGGTGGCCTCCAGCGTCTTTTCGAGCAGTTGCCGCTCAACATCTTGCAGCGTCGCTCCTGGTTTGAGGGCATTGGCCGTCTCCTCGCGGGAAGCGCAAGCAATGCCATCAAGCGGCTGAGGACCAAGCGTCGTCGCGGTCGCAAGAGCCAATGCGCGCCGGATGAAGTTCTCCAGTTCGCGGACGTTTCCCGGCCAGTCGAGCGTCTCGAGCTGCGCCGCAAACTCCCGTGCAATACGAAACGCCCCGCGCTGCGCTTTGGGCTCGTGTTTGCGCAAAAAATATTCGGCAAGCGGAAGAATGTCTTCGCGGCGCGCGCGTAGCGGCGGAATCGTCAACGGCACCACATGCAGCCGATAATACAGATCGGCGCGGAACTGCCCGGCATCCACACGGGCACGCAGTGAACGGTTGGTCGTAGCGATCACGCGCACATCCACCGGCAGCGGCCGCGTGTCGCCCAACCGGTCCACCTCGCGCTCCTGCAGCACGCGCAATAGCTTGGGCTGCAGCGCCACCGCCATTTCACCAATTTCATCGAGCAACAGCGTGCCTCCGTCGGCCAGCTCAAACTTTCCCGGCTTGGAAGTATGGGCGCCGGTGAAGGCACCCCGCACGTGCCCGAACAGCTCGCTCTCCAACAAGTTGTCCGGAAAAGCGGAGCAATTGACGGCCACGAACGGTCCATTCGCACGAGGACTCGCGCGATGAATCAGGCGCGCCACAAGTTCCTTGCCGGTGCCGCTTTCCGCTTCGATCAAAACGTCCGCATCTGTCTGCGCCACCCGCTGCGCCCGCGCAAGCACGCTGCAAAAGCTGGGCGAAGCTCCGACTCCTTCAAACGCCGCACCTCCACGCACATTGCCATCCCGCGGAGCCAGAAATCTCTCTGCCGCTGCTTCCAATTGATCGAACGACACCGGCTTCTGCAGGTAATCGCACGCGCCCTCCTTGATCGCCTGGACGGCATCGGGCACGCTCCCGTACGCGGTCAGAAGAATTACCGGTGTATTCGGAACAAATGTACGCACACCCTGCATCACCTGTAGTCCGTCGCCGTCGGGCATGCGCATGTCGGTGACCACCAGCGTCGTAGGCTCCATCCGAAATTTGGATAGCGCATCACCAACGCCGGCGGCGGTCTGCACTCCCCAGCCCCGGCGCCGGAAGTTCGCCTCCAGCGCCGCTCGCATTGCGGCTTCATCATCGACGATCAACACGTTATTCATGCGCTGGCTCCTGAAACCGGAAGAAACACGGAAAAAGTAGCTCCGTGTTGCGGCTTGCTCTGCACGCGGATTTCGCCGCCGTGCTGCTCGATCACTTTCTTGCATACCGCCAGACCTAGGCCCGGGCTGCCCGGCGTCGTTGTAAATCCTGGCTCGTAAATGCGCTCCAGCAGCTCCGGTGCCAGGCCTCTGCCGTCATCTTGAAAATCGATCTGCACGATTCCCCCGGGAAACTGCGGCGCCCAACGCACCCGTACCTCCAGATGCCCGCCAGGAGGCATAGCGCGAAGTGCATTTAGCGAAAGATTAAGAAACATTTGCTTGAGCCGGTTGGCATCGGCGTGGGTCGAGATTTTTCCGATATTGTTGTCGATCTTGATTTGCTGGCCCCTTTGTCGGGCCAGCGGCAGCAGGAAATCCACCGTTTCGTTCACCAACCGATCTAGTTCTGTGGGGAGCATCTGCGCGTTGGGCTGGCTGTGGAACTGCAATACGTTGTTGACCGTCGCTGACAGTGCCCGCAGGCCCGCCTGTAAGTGCGTAACCCACTGCCGTGTCTCCGGCAGGTGCGCCGTGGCGTCGGCCAGCAAGCCGGTGAAGAGTTCCATGCTGCCGAGAGGATTTCGAATCTCATGTGCCAGCACCGTTGCGATTTCCGCCAGGGCAAGCGATCTCCGCGCACCTTCGCGCTCGCCGGCCACGCGTTTTTGCTCCGTAATGTCACGCACGATCCAGATGGTTTCGCTCGGACCGTCGAATTCTTCGCTAAGGTTTGCGCGCAGGATGCCGATAGAACGATTGCCGGAAACTGCGGTGATCGATCCTTCTTGTTCCGAAGAAAAACCTTTCTCTGGAATATCCGCAATCAACTTCTCGAAGCTGGGTGGCAAGCTCCCGTCGCACCGGGGCGTCCAATCAAGCGGCACCTGCAGCAGACGGCGGGCCTCGGGATTGATGATCTGCACCTTATCTCCGCCGCTGACGACCACTACGCCGCACGGCAAGTTCTCGAGCACCCGTGAGAGGTACCCCCGCATCCGCGCATTTTCTTCCAAACTGCGCTCCAACTCCGAGTTGGCGCTCTGCAGTTCTGCATGCAAACGCGCCACTTCTGCTTGCAGTTGCGTATACGACTTTTCAAGCGACCCCGCCGCCTGCGTGAACGTCATGAACGCACGCGTCAAGTTCTCCTGAGCCGCGGCGTGATTGGTCCCCATCATCGCGGTGCTGCGCGTTCTTTGCCGGGCTCTGGGTAAATTTGGCACCATTGACGTCGCTGCATTCTCCCTGCCAGCAATCGCTTCCCGAGCTTAAATTTCTCTTAGTTCGCTGCTTTCGCCGAACGGCTGGAAATGCTCGACGCCGAGATTCAAACCATTCCCGGCCAGGATGAAGGCGCGTTCCATCGCATGCTGGAGTTCCCGTACGTTGCCAGCCCAGGCTGCTTTTTGCAGCAAGGCGAGAGCCAGCCTTGCTAAATGCTTCAGCGGCACTCCCGCTTCGAGCGAAAGCTTTTCAAGAAAATGCTCGGCGAGCGCGCAGACATCTTCCGGCCGCTCGCGCAGCGGTGGCACCGCGATTGGGAAAATCGCCAGCCGGTAATACAGGTCCAGCCGGAATTGCTTTCTTCGCACCAGATCGAGCAGCCTTACGTTTGTCGCGCACACCACCCGCACATCCACCCGATAGACATCCGAGCTACCCAGCCGCTGCACTTCCCCATTTTGCAGGAACCGCAAAAGCTTCGCCTGCATGCTCAACGGAAGCTCACCGACTTCATCCAGAAAGAGAGTGCCTCCCTGCGCCACGTGTATCCGTCCAAGCCGTGATTGCACCGCTCCAGTGAACGCCCCGCGCGCATGCCCAAAAAGCTCGGCTTCCAGCAACGCTTCCGGAATCGCGGCGCAATTCACCACCACAAACGGATGCCGCGACCGGCGGCTCAACTGATGCGTGGCCTCGGCGACAAGTTCTTTGCCCGTGCCCGTTTCTCCGGTAACCAGAACGGTGGTATCCCGGCTCGCGACCATGCGCACAAGCGCGTAAACCTGCTGCATCCCGCGGCTCGACCCAATCATGCCGGGAAGCGCATCGGTACTACGTTCAGAAAAGGGAGACTCCGCGGCTGCCGCAGCCGTTACCGCATCGCTCTCGCGAAACCCTGGGATGTCCTCCTCGCGAATCTCGCTGTCCGGTGCCTTCATGCCCATCACCCGCGAATCCAGCAATTCCACCTCGATCCGCGGAAATTGCTGGCGGATCTGCTGGGCGACTTCCTGCGCGTCCAGGTCCGGCAGATTGCGATCGATCAACACGCTGTCGCACGGAAATTGCAGTAATTTCGCCAGCGCATGCGCTCCGCCAAACGCCTCTTCACTCAGCCATCCGGCATAAGCCGGATCTTTCATCACGCGCTTTCGAAACGATTCATCGGCACTGGCGATCAGAATTCGATTGCGCGAGCGTACGAAGCCTGGTGTGGCGGTAGCAGCCATGGCTTGACCCATCCTCTAGAACTCGATCCGCGGATCAGAACATTCTCATCTGCGGGCCGCTGCTGGAAAAATCTTCCCGGCCGCAGGCAGAAAGTACCCCTGCGATTTACTAACCAAAGTTTTGGCGGAAGATGCGTTGCAAGGAATGGATTTGCAGAAATCGAGACGTAGACACGCTGCACCGTCTCGGGACTTCGTTCCGTACAGGAACACAAAGAGACGCCGCGGATCTTACCTCGATCCACAAACGTCCTGCTCAATGGCGCCCATCACTCTTTTGGCCAGAGCCCGCACCGCACTCATTGCACTCATCGGCGGAATTCCGTCGAACTTTAGCGGCTTTTCCTTTTTGTCATCTTAGAGAATGCAAACTTTTCACGCACCAAGCAATTCGCAAAAAGAGACGCGCCCTCCAGGGGATGGAGTTTTTCTTTTTCGCTGGTAAATTCCGTAGGTCGGATACACCAGGTGGCGCAGGTGCAAATAAGCTGGGCGTTGGAATCCTTGGCGCTCTTCGCTCCGCCGGCAAGACTTTGCAGGTTCACGCGCCTCTTCGGCGCATCGCCTCGTCTCTCACTCTCGCGGATTCCACCCGCCTGGCGCGCGGTTCAACGTTTCTCGTTCCCCGTGACCATCGTTTCTCAACTCCCTGCTGCCCCGGGCGCATGGCCGGCCACACCGCGATGCGCCTTCACGCGGCGCTCGATTTCAAGCGCCATCGCATCGAGAGCAAAAATGCCGTCCGCACACCCGGCTGCGGCCACTTGCCCGGGCATTCCCCACACCACCGAGCTCGCTTCATCCTGCACCAGCACTTGCCCTCCCTGTTCCCGAATGAGCTCGCAGCCGCGCACGCCGTCGGAACCCATGCCTGTCAGCACCACCGCCAGCACGTTCGCGCCGAACGTCTTTGCCACCGAACGAAATAGCACGTCGACCGCAGGCCGGCAGGAATTTTCCGGCGGGTCCTGATTCAACGCCAGACGCACGCTACCTTCCCGCCGCTCCAGCGCCATGTGATAGTCCCCGGGCGCTATCCAGGCATGGGAGGTCTCCAATTTCTGACCCTTCACTCCTTCCTGGATTGTGAGCCCTGACATCTTGTTCAGACGCTCCGAAAGCAGTCTCGTAAACAACGGCGGCATATGTTGCACGACCACGATTGGCACCGGCAGATCACGCGGCAAGGCCGGG
Source organism: Candidatus Acidiferrum sp. (assembly GCA_041478205.1). Lineage (GTDB taxonomy): Bacteria > Acidobacteriota > Terriglobia > Acidiferrales > UBA7541 > Acidiferrum. The sequence continues at coordinate 15,369 of JBGOVR010000003.1, read as the reverse complement.
AAGAGAGCTGCCAGGGCGTTCGGCCCGCCCGTGGAAGTCCCAATAGCCAGAATGTCGACGCGCGCCGCACTCTGCCCCATTGCACCAGGGGCAATCACTCGAGCTTTCGCGGGTGGCGTCCGCACGAGAGGCCGCCGCTCGCCGCGACCTTGCGGGCATAGAGCCTTTACCTTCGGAATGAGTTCCCGCCGGATAGCACCCAGCGTTCCCTCCAGGCTTCCCGTATTACTGGGTTTGGTAACGTAGTCGCTGGCCCCAAGCTCCAGCGCGTCCAGCGTGGTGGATGCCCCGCGCTCGGTCAGCGTGCTGAACATGATCACCGGAAGCTTCGGGTAAAGCTTCCGGATTTCCTTGACCGTCTCCAGGCCCGATAGGCCCGGCATCTCCACGTCGAGCGTGATGAGATCGGGATTCAGCTGGGGAATTTTCGCCAGGCCGATTTGTCCACTCGCTGCGGTACCCGCGACCTCTATCGCGGGGTCCGCACCGAGCGCGTCGCACAGCACCCTTCGAATCACAACCGAGTCATCGATGACCAGAACTCGTATCGGCATACTTTGGGCTCTTCGCTTCTCAACTGCTTACGCACTCATCTCAACCGCTTCGCGGTCGCTCGTACGAACAGCAGTTAAAGTGCAAGTCTGGTGCCAGAGACCCACGCGGGCTATTCTTCGTCTCGCCCTCTGTTATCGGCAGTTCCTCTATCCCCCTTTACGATCCCTCTGGCTAACTCCCTTTCCTATCTATCGGAAAGCTCGCGACACGAACCTTTAACGAATGGAACCGTTCGCCTTCTCACCAAAGATGCCCTTTCGGTGAGTATGCTTTCAAATTGGACTCCCAAAATGAAACTCGCCCCCACTGGCACATTCGGCACCGGCAAATTGACTTCAACCCTCATCAGCGTATCCTTGTGCAAATATCCTAAACAGCCCACCCCAACCGGAGGTAGTTCATGAATCGTCGTCTTTTGTCCCTAAGTCTGTCCGCCGCCTGCTTTACGCTTCTCGTCGCCGGCTGCCAGAAATCAGCCGATCAGCAGTCCGCTACGGATGCCACGTCGTCCGCCCCAGCGGCAGAAACTTCGAAATCCACAGCCAAGCAACCCCAACCTCCTCCCAGGCCACTCGTGGTTCCCGCCGAGACGGTAATCTCGGTCGTCCTCGATCAGGCCGTGGGCTCCAAGATCAGCACGCCCGGCCAAGCATTTTCCGCCACCGTTAACGCACCCGTTGAAGTCGACGGCAGAGTCGCCATCCCCAAGGGCGCTCGCGCTTCTGGCATTGTGAAAGATGCTAAGCCCGCAGGAAGATTCAAGGGTGGCGCTGTTCTGTCACTCACGCTAACCAGCGTCACGGTCAAGAATGAAGACTACAATATTCAGACCACGTCTCCGACAGAGTCCAGCAAGGGCAAAGGGAAGAGGACTGCGGAAATGGTCGGAGGTGGAGCAGGCGGCGGTGCACTCATCGGCGGCCTGGCCGGCGGCGGCAAAGGCGCCTTGATCGGCGGCTTGATCGGCGCGGCCGCAGGTACCGGCGGCGCCGGACTAACCGGCAACCGCGACATCACCCTCGCGGCAGAAACTCCGCTGACCTTCAAACTCGTCGAACCTCTGGAAATCAAACCCAGGAAATGACATTGGTCGTCTGAGGAGCTTTCAAACAGTATCTTTGATCAAACAAAGGAAAGGGCCGGAATCGCTTCCGGCCCTTTCCTCTTCTCTCTGACCTTGGTGTGCCGGCCTCAGTGAACTCTGTGTTAATTCCTTTTCACCCGCTCTAGCTGCCGGGCGTAACCAACCGCGAAGTCACTACCTTGCTGAAGGTCTTGCACGCTTCAATCTCTCCCGTGCCGCTCTTCGGCGTCTCGATCATGGTCACGCTCTTCGCCCGAAAATCAATCACCAGCCGGTCCGTCACGCAATCCTTCGCCAATGTCTGCGCCACCAACCCATCATTGTCCCACCGCAGAATCGTATAGTGCACCGGAGTCACATCCAGCCGCGTGAACAGGTTCCCTCCGCCAAGCAGGTTCGTCCCCTCCGCAATCGCGCACAGCGCGATGTTCTTGTCACATTCAATCTTGACTTTTGTGGAAGCTTCTTCCGCTTTCACCGTATCCGCATCACTCTTCCACTGCCCGGAAGCCGCCACGTAAGTGTGGCCGGTAACCTTAAGCTGTTGCGCGGACGTCACCGCAACAAATACCAGCGCAGCGGCAAGAAGGGTCATGGCTCGTTTCATCGTTATAGCCCCCTTGAAAGTCCCTCAACTCTAGTCAGTCGCTCCGCGCCCGTACACTGTCCTTGTGGCCAGTGTTCCTACCTGTAAATGGCACCGGGATGTAACCTACGCAAGGAAATCTTGCTCGACGCCGCCACCGTCCGCTTAATGCGGTTTCAGAGGTCGGGCACACCGCGGGCGCGCATGGCGCGCGGTTTGAATTCGGCGCGAAGCGACAGAACGTTGTCGCGGCCAACGCGAGGCGTCTTGGCCGAGCCTTTGCAGTGGAAGACGATGCGCTCGGTCTCTGGATCGAGCGTCGCGCGGCCATCGACTTGCCGCGGGAAATGAAACTCCACCCGCGCTTCTTCGTCCTCGCCGCCTTCAAAGAAGCGCACGCTTTCGAGATCCAGCGTCGCGCCGCCCGGGAGTTCAAGAAACACGGTGTCGTGCAAATCCTCCTGGGCATCGCGAAAAATGCGCAGCGCCTCGCTTCCTTCAATCACGAGGACGTGATCCGGGAGGTCATCAGCACGGAGCGCTTCGGCGAGTTTGGCGGAATTGCGCAACTGCCCGAGCCGCTGCTGCGCCAGACGCACTGTTTTTGATGACCACCACAGCACGGGAACCCCACGTAGCGGTTTACCGCGACTGATCTCCACGCCAGGGACCGAATTCGTATTGTTGGTATTGACGGGAGAGTTGGTTACGAGGCCGGTCTGCGCGTCCGTGTGGCGCAACGTAGACTTCGCGTCCACTTTAGTCCCGGCCGGATTCCATGGAGAATCCTGCAGAATCCAATACGCGTCCGCCTGATCCCATTTTTCGGGCGCCTTGTCCCAGGGCGATCCGCCAAGCGGACCCGCAGGCAGGGCGAGTACTGCAGCGAGGATGAGCCGGGCAAGCATCACGGGATCGCGTGCGATTCGATCAAATGCGATGCTAAGGCCACCAGCCAAGTTGTACGGCCGCAGGCCGTGCACTCACTGAGTAGCCGCAACGCAGATTGTATGATACAAGATGTGCCGATCGAGACTCGTCGATGGCCAAATCCAAGAAAACATCCGTCAATCGTCGCGACTTCCTGAAGAATGCCGCAGCCGGCGCGGCCGCGCTGGTGGCCGCCCCAAACGCGGCGGGAGGGCAGCCCGCTCCCACCGCCCGAACTAGCGCGCCGCCTCCGATGTCCCCAGAAGCGGAAGTCGGCACGCCATTCCCAGTCGACGTGCTCACCACGGATCGCTCCGGATCCGATTTCATGATCGACGTCGTCAAGTCCCTCGGCATCGAGTACATCTGCGCCAATCCCGGCTCGAGTTTCCGCGGCCTTCACGAATCGGTGATCAATTATGGCGGGAACAAAAACCCCGAGTTCATCACCTGCTGCCATGAAGAGTCCTCAGTGGCCATGGCCCACGGCTACGCCAAGATCGAAGGCAAGCCCCTCGCAGTGTTCGCCCACGGCACCGTCGGGATACAGCACGCCGCCATGGCCATCTACAACGCCTATTGTGACCGCGTTCCCATTTACCTGATTGCTGGCAACATTATTGACGCCACCAAGCGCATCCCCCCAGTGGAATGGGCGCACAGCGTTCAAGACGCCGCAGCCATGGTGCGCGACTACCTGAAGTGGGACGATCTTCCGCTCTCATTGCCCCACTTCGCCGAGTCCGCCGTGCGCGCCTACAAAATCGCCATGACCCCGCCCATGATGCCCGTGCTGTTGGTCGCGGATGCCGAACTCCAGGAAAACCCTATTCCGGACGGCGCCGCTCTGCACATACCCAATCTTGTTTTGGCGTCGCCCCCGCAAGGAGATTCGGGTGCCGTTGAGGAAGCTGCGCGCCTTCTGATCGCGGCGGAAAATCCGGTGGTGCTCGTTGACCGCGCCGCGCGCACCCCGGCCGGAATGACGCGTCTCATCGAACTTGCCGAAACGCTCCAAGCCCCAGTTATCGATCAAACGGGCCGAATGAATTTCCCGACGCGCCATCCTCTGAATCAAACCGACCGCGGCCGCGAACTCATCGCCAACGCCGACGTAATCCTAGGTCTTGAGATCAACGACTTCTGGGGCGCGATTCATTCCTTCCGCGACCAAATGAACCGCACCTCGCGGCCCATCACCAAGCCCGGCGTGAAGCTGGTCAGCATTACCGCCGCGGATCTTTTCTCCAAGAGCAACTACCAAGACTTCCAGCGCTTTGCCCAAGTCGATCTGGACATCGCCGCCGACGCGGAAGCCACCCTGCCCTCGCTCACTGAATCGGTCAAACGCCAGCTCACCGCCGATCGCCAGAGAACCTTCCAGGATCGCGGCGCCAAGCTCGCCGCCGCCCACCAGGAATCCCTGCAACGTGCCCGCGACGCCGCGGCGTATGCCTGGGACGCCAGCCCCATCAGCACCGCCCGCCTCTCCGCCGAACTATGGGCGCACATAAGAAACGAGGACTGGTCGCTGGTTTCCAACGTCACCATGGTCAATCGCTGGCCCCTGCGGCTTTGGTGCTTTGACAAGTATTATCAATTCATCGGAGGTTCGGGCGGCTACGGCATCGGCTACGGCGCGCCGGCCGCCATCGGCGCCGCGCTCGCAAACCGCAAGCACGGCCGCCTCTCCGTCAACATCCAGAACGACGGTGACCTGATGTACGCTCCCGGGGTTTTGTGGACCGCCGCGCACCACCGCATTCCGCTTCTCAGCGTGATGCACAACAATCGTGCCTATCATCAAGAGGTCATGCAGGTGCAAATCATGGCCAACCGGCACAGCCGCGGCATCGACCGCGCCAACATCGGCACCGCGCTCGCCGACCCCGCCATCGACTATGCAAAGATCGCCCAAGGCATGGGCCTATACGCCGAAGGGCCCATCACCGACCCCAAAGAACTCGGACCGGCGATCCAGCGCGCCATCGCCGTGGTCAAGCGCGGCGAGCCCGCACTGATTGACGTTCACACCCAGCCGCGCTAAAGGGACCAGCATGAACACTTTCCTTCCCCGCCGTTCTTCAGGAATGACGCCGCCGCACCAAGCCGGCAGCGACCGTTCCATGCCTCCAGCGAGCGCGCGAAGACGCACGGTATGTTTCACGGCCCTTGCGGCCGCGGCGATCTTGATCCCTTGCTACTCCATCGTCCGAGCCCAAACGACGGGCGCCGCTCCAAAAGCGGCCGCCGCTCCCGCCGGAAACACCGAAAACGGCCAGCGCCTCTTCGGCGCCCAGGCATGCAACAACTGTCACGGCGACCAAGGCCAAGGCAGCCTGCCGAACCCCGAAAAAGAAGACGCCGCGCCACGCATCGGTCCCACCCGGCTCTCGCCGCCTGCATTCCTCAGCTTCGTGCGCAATCCCATCGGCAGGATGCCGCCGTACCCCAGCAAATCCGTCTCCGACGCGGAACTCGCGGACCTCTACGCCTTCCTGCAATCCTTAGCGCCAACTCCGAAAGCCGAGATCGCCTCCGCAAACCCCCAGAACGGCCAGCGCCTCTTCACCACTTACGGCTGCTACGAATGCCACGGCAACGAGGGTCAAGGCTCGACGCAAACCGGCGGCTCACGAATTGGTCCCGTCCGCATTCCGTTCCCAGCATTCGTCACCTACGTCCGTCAGCCCACGGCTCAGATGCCGCCCTACGCTGTCAAAGCCGTGTCCGACGCAGACCTAGCGGACATCTACGCCTTCCTTCAGTCCCGGCCGGAATCCGCCCCCGCCAAGAGCATTCCGCTCCTCAACCAGTAGATGTCCTGCCGGGAGCGATCAATCCATGATCGAGCGCCAGTCTTGCCGCCGCCGGAATCGCGGTTGCACCTGCGAGATCAAAGTGATAAAAGTCTCCATCGAAGCACACGCAAACCCGTTATGTTGCCGCGGTGCGAAAATGAAGAAACACTATTGGGAACCTGCGCTGCGATCGCTGAACTCGGATATCCAATTTTTCGTCAGTTCTAAAATCAAGCGAAATCGAAATTGGCCCGCGCGGCCCGCCTGGAGATAAACAGGAAGACTATGCGAGACGACCTAGCTCTCTTCTTCGCCCTCATCATTGTCATACCTGGTGCCGCGCTCCTTTACGATGGCATCTCAAGTGCCGACGCGAGCCAAACGATAAGGGTCATTGGCGGCGCTCTTCTTCTCACTCTCGGATTGACCATCATGAGTATCGTTCTAAGGAACTGGTGGAAGTGGAAGAAAGTCTTAGCCCGGCACCGCAACGGGTAGCCCGTCGCTCCCACTAAAGCACGCCTATCGACGCATTCGTACCGGCGTCGTGTGCTCGAATGACCCGCAGGTGCGCCATCCATCCGCGGTCTTCTCCAATCGCTGAGACACTTCATAGCCACACGCTTTGACCGGGCACACCCAGAATCGCACGTTGCGGCTCGCCGAATAGTCCTGAATATACAGTTGGTGGAAATCATCGTTCTCGCACAAACAAATGGCCGCCAGTGCGTAGAAGGCTTCCCGCGCTGTCGCGTCGCCGGCTTCCTGAATTCGGTAGTAACCCTTGCCCGGCGCATACGCTGCCGGACATCCGGGTAGATTGCAGCGGTATGCACTGATACTCGCCTGGAATTTCATCCGCAGATGGTCGAGCGGGCAATGGATCGTGGCCGGCTGATGGCACTGGCTCTTCGCGGGTAACATGAATGGCCCCACATTCAGTATAAGTCCGCAATCGCCGCTCGCTGAGGGACAAATGGGAGAGCGTGCGAAAAGCGTTCACCTCCTTCGAAGCTCCCCTCGTTCCTCCGGGCCAGCAGGATGGCCGCGCTGGTAGGTTTTCCGGACACGGCCAAAATATTGTTCGCGGAACGCCCAGACGTGCTATACGAGGCGGTATTGTCCCAGCCCCGTTCCGGGCAACGTCTGCGCCTGGATCGTATTAGTCTGTCCTCCCGCCGGAGGAACTCGACATGGCTGAAAATGACAAGCACCGAAGCTGGCAACTGCTTGTACAAGAAGCGGTGCGCGATACCGACACGTCAAGACTGCTGGAGCTCGTCCACGAGCTGAAAAAGGCCCTGCGCGAACGCGAACGCCCCAGCCAACCCAAACCCCAACTCGTAGGACCCAACCTTGAGCCGGAGCTGCTTGAGTTTCGCCACGATAACACCCGCTTTCGCCGGATTTTTGACGAGTTGCACGAGTTTGCCGGGTTGCTTGCGCCCGACGGCAGACTAACACTCGCGAATCGTTCCTCACTCGCGTTCATCGGCAACGAGCTGGAGACCGTTTTCGGGAAGCCTCTCTGGGAATTGCGCGGCTGGGACGCTACTGCGGGAGCGCGAGAAAAAGTGCGCGCCTGTGTGGACCAGGCATCCCGGGGAGACTTCATTCACTACGACGTAGAGGTCCTCGGACAGCACGGACCCACATGGATTGATTTCTCGCTTACACCGATCCGCGACTCCACCGGACGCGTCGAGATGCTCCTCGCCGAAGGGAAACCCTATCCGCAGAGAATCGAGGAGCCCATTGTGGATGGTGAGTTCGTCGGGGAACTCCTGCGCGTCGAGCAACTGCGCCGGCGAATCAGCACTCACGTCGTGACTGTCTGCGCCAGTTGCCATCGCATGCGCGATGGGACGAAATGGTACTCCGTCGCCGAACATCTGGTGAATTCGTTTGATCTCACTCTGACTCCCGATATTTGCCCGGCTTGCGAGGCTTGGCTAGCGCAGATGGCTCCGCAAGGCTACAGGTTTTGAGCGTGGGCAGCGGAGTGGCGGTCGCCACTGGCCATGAGCCGCTCGATGGTTTCGACGGATTGAATGCCGCCGCGGGCGCCGACTCCGGTGCAGTTCAGGGCCGCGGCGGCGCAAGCAAAATCGAGCTGGCGCTGGAGGGGCCAGCCCTGGAGGAAACCATAGAGAAAGCCGGCGTGAAAAATATCGCCAGCCCCGGTGGTGTCGGCAACCTCTACGCGATACGCACGGGCGTAGTGGAACTGTGTTCCGTCCCACGCGAGCACACCCTCGTCACCCAAAGTTGCGGCAGTAAGCACGCAGCCGTAACGGCTCCGCAGCGCGGGCAGCGACTTCCGCAAATCCTGTTCGCCCATGAGCCGGCTCGGGATATCCCGGCTCGTAATCAGGTAGTTGACATTCTTGAGTAGTGCTTCTACGCCGGGATAAAGATCGTCGAGATCAGCGATCACAGCGACACCAGCGGTGCGCGCCCAGCTGGCGGCCAGGGCAGCGGTAGCCGTATCGTGCCCGTCAACGTGCAGAGCACGCGCTTCGACGATCCATTCGCGCTGGAGTTCCTCGGGCTGCAGGGTCAGGCGCTCGTCGCGTTTCCAGAGGACCGTGCGCTCGCCGGTGTCATCGACAAGGATGAAGGCTTGTTGGCTGGCGCATCCCGGAGCCGTAAGCAGATGCGTTTCAACGCCAAGACGCGCAAATTCCGCGCGGTGAAGCGCCGCAGCGCTGTCGTCGCCGACCTTGCCGACGTAGCGGGTTTGCAATCCCCAATGTTGACAGGCAGCCATGGCGGTAGCGACTTGCCCGCCCGGCAACACATTTGCGGAACGAAACGCGACCTTAGATCCCCGAGCCGGATACTGTGGAAGAGGAATCAAGGTATCCGTCGCGTTCAGTCCGACGCCAACCACATCAACCTTGGACAATTTCTTCACCAAGTGGCCTTATGTATGGCCTCATGTGTGGTCCCATGTAGGCGCCGGGCTTCAGCCCGGCGAGCCCGCTCGTCCAGCATCTCCAATTCACTGAAACCTCGTCGTTCGCCAAAGAGTGAGGCCGCAAATTAAAAAAAACAGCAACAGCGCCGCGCCAAGAAGTACAGCGGGCGCCCAATTCGCGGAGATTTGCGGTACGCGGGCGATGGCTCCAAAAAACACGAAGATACTGCTGGCCCCGATGACCAGCAACCAATCCAACGCGCTGCGTGCAGGTTTCACTTCACCGGTAGCCTGGCGGCCTTCCATGCGGGCTTCGACGTCGTCCGCGGCAATGCCGTATCGCTGGGCTTCGCGCCGGGCGGCTTCTTTCCACCGCATGTGCTCCTTGCCGGTGGCGGAAGAAAAAGCAATGGCGCCAACTCCCAGCATCATCAACAGCGAACCGCCGATGACCTGCGCGTACAGGGAAGCATTGCGGCCGTGCAATTCGCCGAAAACAAAAACGCCCCACAACAAGCCCCAGAGCTGGTTCGTGTTCGAGAGCGGAATGCCGCGGCTGATGCCCACGTACTTTGCCGCATATTGCTGGAACAGATCGCCAATCACCCAAATGAACCCGCCCAGCATCAACCAGAAAAGGACATCTCGCGCTCGCAGAAGCTCATGCCACAGCGGGAGCACACCCACGTAACTCACAGCCAGCGCCCCCATCATGCCCAGCTCGCCGAACGTGAAAAAAGTGACAAACGATAGTGGATTCATTCCCGTCAAGTAGGCTTTGCGGTAAGGGATGTACATCGTGCCCCAGATAATCCCCGCGCCCAGGGCGGCCCAAACACCGCGCATCGGATGCGCCGCGGGAGCCTGCGCCGAGGATGCCACCGCTAGCAAGGCCGCGCCGGCGCACATGACCAACGCCCCGCCCAACACCCCCGTCCAGCGGCGCCACCCTGCTTGCCGTAATTCGTTGAAAAAAACAAATCCCCAAAATATTCCCAAGAGACTATTGGAGTTCCACAGTGGAAACGCGATGCTCAAACCGATATCCCGAATCGCAAAGATCGTCAACGTGTTCGCCACCGCCCACAGGCATCCCGCGAGAATCGCCCAGATGATCAAGTGCGGCGCTCGCCGGACATCCGCATGGATGGACGACGTCCCCAAGATCAACGCCGGCAAACTCCACCGCGCCAGAAAAACCCCGATCACCATGATCAGCGAAATCACTACAGGCGAGACGCCCACAGCCACAAGCTTCGTCGGCGCCTCGGCGGCTCCCAGCCAAGCGCCCGCGGTAAAACCGCAAAGCACACCCAACGCTTGCAGTTTTCGCAAACGCGGCGTGTCTTGATCCGATGATGGAATCTCCGCAGTCGCGACCGGTTGCATATTCCTCGCTTATGCCTAGTGGATGGCCGTCAGCAACAGCAATCCGCCGATCAGCACCACGACCGGCACCCAAAATTGAATGTCGGTCAACACGCTCCTCATCCAACTTCGTTTCTCACTCTGGCCGCTTCGTTCCATATGGTTCTTACCTCCAAGACGCCGCATTCCTGTTTCGCTGGCCGACGATGATAACCCGTCCCCCACCCTTTTTTGTAAGAGTAGATTGATACCTCTGTCCAAGCTGAATCTTGCGACTTTGCGCCTGGGGATTTTGACTTTGACGTCCGCCCAGCATTGCCGAACCCTCTTTATCCAGGGCTCGGGGCCCCAAGCCTCCCGCACCTATCTCCTTTCCCTCCAGCGAATTACAAAAATTCCCTTGACATCTACGTACTCTTATGGTAATACATGTCATGAAAGTCGCACCAGACTTCTCCGGCTCTTTTCAGGGCTACTCGACACTAACTCCTTTAGATCGCACTCTTACGAGAAACACGCCAACCTGGCCCAAATTACGAACCGTAACTCCTTTGGAATCAATAGGCGATTTTGCTAAGTCCTTTAGAGCTCACTCTTACAAGAAGTCTCCCTTCTCGCTCCGATTTTCGGCCTGTAAGTCCCCTAGAATCAACGGATATTTTGCTAAGTCCTTTAGATCGCACTCTTACAAAAAGGCGCCTGTAACTCCTTTAGAATCCGCACTTACAAAATCGTTAGACTTAAAGTCCCACCGAATCATACTCTTACGAAAAAAGGCGGGGGAGGGATCCAAAGTGTTAACTAGACTTCCCCGAACCGGCGGCCCCATTCCGCCAACCCGAAATCCCCGCAACACGCCACCCGTACTATCATTGTACCGACCCAACGATGCCAACCGACCAGACCTTAATCCAGGCCGAGAAGGTTTCACGCCAGTACCGCCTGGGGGAAGCCCTCATCCACGCGGTCAACGAAGTCACGCTCGAGATTCGCGCGGGGGAATTTGTCGCCCTGCTGGGCAGTTCGGGTTCGGGCAAATCCACGCTGCTGAATCTGCTGGCGGGGCTGGACCGGCCAACCTCGGGCGCGATCCACGTTCGCGGGCGCAACCTGGCGGCGCTCGATTCCGTGGAATTGGCGCGCTACCGGCGCGATACCGTGGGCATGGTCTTTCAGTCCTTCAATCTGCTCCCCCGCATGACCTTGGAGGAAAATGTGGAGTTGCCGCTGCGGCTGGCGGAAGTGGAGCGCGGGGAACGCGAGGCGCGGGTAGCGGAGGCGCTGGAGCGCGTGCGGCTGGGCGGGCGGCGGAAGCACCGGCCGAGCGAACTGTCCGGCGGGGAGCAGCAGCGCGGGGCGCTGGCGCGCGCGCTGGTCAACCGCCCGGCGATTCTGTTTGCGGATGAGCCGACGGGAAACCTGGACAGCGTGAATGGCGAGCAGATTCTTTTGCTGCTAAAGGAGATTCAGGGCTCGCTGGGGATGACCGTTATTATGGTGACGCACGAGCGGCCGCTGGCGGAACGCTTCGCGAATCGCATCGTGGTCTTGTCGGATGGGCGGTTAGTCAGCAACGGAGCGCCGTCATGAAGGGGCGCGATCTAACGGAACTCGCGGTGCGCAACTTGCGCGAGGCCGTGCTGCGCAATTCGCTTACGACGCTGGGCGTCGCGGTCGGTGTCGCTTCGCTGGTGGCCATGCTGTCGTTGGGAGTGGGCCTGCAGACGCTGGCGTCGCAGCGCTTGAACAAATCGGGATTGTTCGATGCCGTTTTTGTGACCTCGCGCGGGATGCGCGGCATGGGCGGCGGTCCGCCAAGGTCAAATCCCGTGAAGCGGGAAGACACCAAGCCGCTGGATCAGGCCGCTCGCGAGGGATTCGAGAAATTGCCGAATGTGACCGAGGTGTATCCGCAGATCCGGTTTTTTACCGACGTGCGCTACGCCGGGAGTAGCTATTCGACGAATGTGCTGGGATTGCCGGAATCGTCGCGCTCGACCGGAGCTTTCGACGGCATCACCGGAAAGTACTTTTCTTCGCCGACTGCGGATGAAGCGATTCTGCAAGCAGAGTTTGCGAAAGAGCTCGCGCCGCAACCCTCGACACTTATCGGCAAAGAATTGGTGCTGCACTATGCCGAGAAGCAAACGGCTTCGACGGCCGATGTGGCCAAGGAAAAAGACATCGACAAGCAGCTCGACGAAATGATGTCCGGCGGCATCTCGATCGTTTCTCGAGAGAAGAAATTGCGCATCGCCGGGGTTATCGAATCCGATCCTTCGGCGGGAATCGGCGGCTTTGGAGGCGGCAGGGTCTTCATTCCCTTGCGCGTCGCGGAGCAGCTTCATGTGGCCGGGCCCAATGACGTGCAGGAGTTCGTGCGCGCGGGAGGTTCCGGGAAACCGACCTACATGGCGCTCACGGTGCGGGTAAAGTCGCCGAAAGATGTGACGCGCGTCGAAGAAGCCATCAAGAAAATGGGCTTTTCGACGTTTTCTCTGCTCGATGCCACGCGCAGCTTGCGGCTGGTGTTCACGGTTTTCGATTTGTTTCTAGGATTGTTCGGCAGCCTGGCGCTGACCGTGGCTTCATTGGGCATCATCAATACTTTGGTGATGGCCATTCTGGAGCGGCGCCGGGAAATCGGCGTGTTGAAGGCGCTCGGTGCCACGGATCGCGACGTGCGCAGTTTGTTTTTTGCGGAAGCGGGGGCGATGGGATTGTTTGGAGGAATCTTCGGCGTAGCACTGGGCTGGCTGATCGGGCAAGCCCTGACGTGGGGAACGACGATTTATCTGCGCCGCCAGGATCTGCCAGGAGTGAAAATTTCCTTCGTCCCGTGGTGGCTAGCCCTCGGCGCTATCACCTTTGCGGTGGCAGTGAGCCTCGTGGCCGGGCTGTATCCGGCAGCGCGGGCGGCGCGGTTGAATCCAGTCGAGGCGTTGCGGTATGAGTGACAGATTTACGTAGGCGCCGGGCTTTAGCCCGGCGCGCCCAAGGCCAGCGCGGTCAGACCTTAGGATTCGTCGAAGGGTAGGCCAACGTAGTTTTCCGCCAGCGCCAGCGCGGCTGCTTTGGATGTAGTCAGATAGTCGAGTTCGGCGAGATGGAGCTTGTGGGAAAAGCTGTCTTCGTTTGGAAAGCGGTGCAGCATCGAAGTCATCCACCAGGAAAAACGCTGCACGTTCCAAACGCGGCGCGAACACACTTCCGAATAGCGCTCGAGTCGCTCGCGTTTACCGTTCTTGTAAAAATCAACTAGGGCACGCGTCAATACGCGAACGTCGGCGACGGCGAGATTCAATCCTTTTGCGCCCGTGGGCGGCACGATGTGCGCGGCATCGCCAAGAAGAAAGAGCTTGCCGTGCTGCATGGGCTCGGCGACGAAGCTGCGCATGGGCGTAATTCCCTTCTGCAATATCGGGCCGTCTTTAAGGGTCCATCCATCGCGAGTGGCCAGCCGAGCGCGCAACTCGCTCCAGATGCGATCGTCGGGCCAATTGGCGATGTCTTCTTCGGGATCGCACTGGAGATACAGCCGCGAAATCTCCGGCGAGCGCATGCTGAGCAGCGCGAAACCCCGCTCGTGATAGGTGTAGATCAGTTCGTCCGAAGCGGGCGGCACGCCCGCGAGGATACCAAGCCAAGCGAAGGGATACACACGCTCGTGCACGCGAAGCACGCCGGTGGGTATGGCGGGGCGGCAGATGCCGTGAAAGCCGTCACACCCGGCAATGAAATCGCACTCGAGTTCTTCGATCGCTCCGGCATGCTGGAAACGAATCTTGGGATTCGTATCGATGTCATGGACGCTAGTGGCTTCGGCTTCGAATATGATCTTTCCTCCGGCGCTGAGGCGTGCCGCGACCAGATCTTTGACCACTTCATGTTGCGCGTAGACGGTGATGGACTTGCCGCCGGTCAGCTCCGACAAATCGATGCGGTGGCCGGCGCCGTCGAAGCGCAGCTCGATGCCGCGGTGCACCAGGCCTTCTTGCTGCAAGCGGCCGCCGACGCCGGACTGGGTGAGCAGGTCCACCGTGCCTTGTTCGAGAACGCCGGCGCGGATGCGCTGTTCGGCGTATTCACGGCTGCGGCTTTCGAGAATGACGGATTCAATTCCTTGCAAATGGAGAAGGTGAGAAAGCGTCAATCCTGCGGGACCTGCTCCGATGATTCCTATTTGCGTTCGCATCATTAATCGCACAAACGAAAGAGATTACCGTGGCGTGCTGCGAGCCGACACACATTACGCCACGATGTTACTATAACGATTCGCAACCAGTCGAAGGACGACCATGGAAATAGCGTATATCTGTGACGCGATTCGCACGCCCATCGGACGCTATGGCGGCGCGCTGGCGAGCGTGCGCACGGACGATCTCGCGGCCATTCCGATGGAGGCACTGATCGAGCGGAATCGCAACGTGGATTGGGGCGCGGTGGACGATGTGATTTATGGCTGCGCGAACCAAGCCGGGGAGGACAACCGCAACGTGGGACGCATGGCGTTGTTGCTGGCGGGTTTGCCGAAGGAGGTACCGGGCTCGACGGTGAACCGTCTGTGCGGTTCGAGCATGGATGCGGTGGCGACGGCGGCGCGAGCGATCAAGAGCGGCGAAGCGGACTTGGTGATTGCCGGCGGCGTGGAGAGTATGTCGCGGGCGCCGTTCGTGATCGGAAAAGCGGACGCCGCATTTTCGAGGTCGCTGAAGTTGGAGGACACGACGCTTGGGTGGCGATTTGTGAATCCATTGATGAGAGCGAAGTACGGCGTGGATGCGATGCCGGAAACCGGCGAGATCGTCGCGGAAGAATTTCATATTTCGCGGGAAGATCAGGACGCGTTTGCGTTGAGAAGCCAGCAGCGCGCGGCGGAGGCGATGCGGAGCGGCCGGCTGGCGGAAGAGATCGTCGGGGTTCCGATTCCGCAGAAGAAGGGCGAGCCGGTTTTCGTTTTGCAGGACGAACATCCGCGGCCGGACACGACGCTGGAAGCGCTGGCGAAACTGAAGGGCGTGGTCAAGCCGGGCGGAACGGTGACTGCGGGAAATGCTTCGGGCGTGAATGACGGAGCGGTGGCGCTGCTGCTGGCTTCGGAAGCGGCGGTGCGGCGGCATGGGTT
>JBGOVR010000201.1:0-7032 GCA_041478205.1 Candidatus Acidiferrum sp. | reverse complement strand
GCTCGCAATCCTGCCGTGGGAACGGTGATCCAGGCGTATCTTTACCGCTGTGAAGGCGATATTCGAGATTTGTTGGGATACGGCTGCCGGATTCGTCTGTGCAAAGGCGCGTACAAAGAGTCGGCGGAGGTGGCGTTCGAGCGAAAAGCGGACGTTGACGGCAACTTTGTGCGCATGATGCAGGTGCTGCTTTCCAGCGGCTTCTATCACGCGATCGCCACGCACGACCCGCACATGATCGGCGAAACGATTCGCTGGGCCGCGGCCAAGAAGATCTCGAAGGACGATTTTGAGTTTCAGATGCTCTACGGCGTGCGCACGGACTTGCAGCGGCGGCTGGTGAGGGACGGCTACCGGCTTCGGATTTACATTCCTTACGGGCGCGACTGGTTCCCGTATTTCATGCGGCGGCTGGCGGAACGCCCCGCGAACGTGGGATTTCTGCTGCGGAATTTCTTCCGTTCGTAGCGGTGGTAATTTTACACGCGTTACTTTTTGCGGCAGACGGTGACGCCGTCGCGGAGCGGGATCAGGACTGGGAAGAGATCTTTCGAGGAGTAGACCAGCCGATTCAACTCTTGCACGCCGCGCGTGTCCGCATCTCCTTGCGCGGCAGGGCGCGCTGCTTTCCCCGACCATAGCGTGTTGTCCGTAAGGAAGAGGCCGCCGCGCCGTAGTTTCGGCAAAGCGGCGCGCAACGCGGCAGGGTATTGGTGCTTGTCGACGTCATTGAAGATGAAGTCGAACTTGCCGGGAGTTTTCTTCAGCAGGGCCAGCGCGTCACCGACCTGGACATGCACGCGCTTGGCGATGCCCGCCCGCCGGAAATATTCTTGTGCGCGGCGTGCATTCTCTGGGTTGCCGTCGGTGTAGAAGACCTCGGCCTTGGGGCCGGCGGCACGCGCCAGCCAGATCGTCGAATAGCCGATCGCCGATCCCATTTCGAAGATTCGCTTGGCGCCGGAAACGTGCACCAGCAGCATCAGCAGCCGTGCCACCGCGGGCCCGATGATGGGCACGCCGTTCTTCGCGGCGAATTCTTCCATCTCCTGGATGATCGCATCCCGCTTCGGGAGCAGTTCGTAAAGATAATTCTCCACATCTTCCTGAATATATCCGCTGCGCAAATTTTTACTTAGAGTCACAAGCTTCTCCTGGCTGCAACACGTGAATCGAGCTCTTGGCACCTCTGTAGGAAATGCGGAGGACTGCTGGGACGCTTATTTGTTTTGCGAAGCGGCAGCCGGGCTTCCATCTGCGGCCAGCAGCGAGCGAATGGCCGCTTCATACGTCTCCCGATTATTGGCGCCGAGCAGGTGGCCGATCTGCCGCCCGTCTTTGGCATAAAAAAACGATGCGGGAATCGCGCCGTTCCATCCTGGCAGGACCGCTTGCACAAAGGCAGACTCGCCGCCGGCTTTCTTGCGGTAATTGGGGAATACCGGCTTATATCGCGCGACAAAGCGCCTGGTCAGAATCAAGTCGCCGTCGTCATCGAGATTGACGCCTACCACGCGCAGCCCCTGCGGGGCGTACTGCTTGGCGAGTTCGTTGAGCATGGGGTATTCGTCGCGGCAGGGCTCGCACCAGGTCGCCCAAAACGTGATCAGCACCGGCTTTCCGCGATATCGATCGAGCACTTTTTGATAGCCCGGCGCGTCGATCACTTCAGGGTCGTGCGGCGCACTGGTTTGCGGGGCGGCGAGCGCGGTGGTAGCAGCAAGAAGAAGTGCGACGAGAGCGGTCCGGGTTCTCATGAATATTCCTTCCTCAACCATTCTATCCGCATGCCGCGAAGTTGAGAAACCCATTCGCGCCGCGTACAATGCACTCAAGCGGCTTGTTGGCCCCGGTGGGGCCGTGGTATAAGGAAATTTGCGCGGGTCGCGTCTTTTAGCGAAAATAGCCCCCGGTCTGTGGTCCGAACAAAGGAGATTCTGAATGGCTTACGTGATTGCCGAGCCGTGCATCGGCACAAAAGACAGCGCCTGCGTGGACGTCTGCCCGGTGGACTGCATCCACCCGCGCAAGGACGAACCGGAGCATGAGGCCGAAAAGCAGCTGTACATCAATCCCACGGAATGCATCGATTGCGGCGCTTGCGTGCCCGTGTGTCCGGTGACGGCGATTTTCGCGCTCGAGGATCTACCCGAGAAATGGAATAGCTACACCCCGATCAACGCCGACTGGTACACGAAAAAGTAGCTGGAACGGACTCGGACGGACATAGACATAATCTTGGTTGGTATCCCGCGGCACGCATGGGCGTGCCGCTTTTTTTGCACTGTTCCTGGCGCGCAATCCTCCCGCCTTCCGATATGTTCTTCCCTCGTCCAACGTTCTTGGGTCCGAAATCATCTACAGTTCTAGTCCAGTAGCAGGAGATGCTCCGTGAAGCAGCGATTTTTCCTATGCGCGGTGACCGCGCTCATTTGGGGTCTCACCGCCCGTGCCTCTCCGCGGGCGCAAACCCAGGCCGCCGCACCACCAAATGCGCCGTCACACGCGCAGACGCTCGAAGGCGCGTGGACGGGCACGCTCCCAGCCGGCGACGCGGTGCTCCACCTCGTTTTGCACCTCTCGAAAGCAGACAACGGCTCGCTGAAGGCCGCGCTCGACAGTCTGGACCAAGGGGTGTACGGCATCGAAGTTTCCACCATCACGCGAGCGGAGTCCGCGCTCAAGTTCGAGGTAGCTTCCGTCAACGCGTCTTACCAAGGAAAAGTCTCCACCGATCGCCACACCATCGATGGAATCTGGTCGCAGGGGGAAGCCAGCCTGCCGCTGATCTTCCATCGCCAGGCACCTGGCACAATCGCGAAGAAGAAGCCTGACGCGATAGCGGCTGCCGAAGGAGTGTGGCAAGGCGCCCTGGAGACCAACGGCATGCGCTTTCGCCTGCAGTTGCACGTATCGCACGACACGCAAGGGCAGTTGGTGGCCGGGATGGACAGCATCGACCAGGGCATTAACGGGTTTCCCGCGACGAATGTCACCCAGAAGGAATCCGCCGTCCATTTCGATCTGCCTGCTATCGGCGGTGTGTACGACGGCACGTTGAACGCCGCGAAAAACACGATCTCAGGAACCTGGCAACAAGGCGGCAGTTCCAGCGCCCTGAATTTCAAGCGTTCCGATCAAGTCCTGGAGTTGCGCCGCCCGCAGACTCCCGCGAAGCCCTATCCCTATGCGGAAGAAGAGGTTGTCTTCCCGAATGCCAAGGCCGGCACTTCTCTCGCCGGGACCCTTACGCTCCCGCGTGGGAAAGGACCCTTCGCCGCTGGGATTCTCGTCGCCGGCACGGGCCCGCTCGACCGTGACGAAGCTGACTCCGGCCACCGTCCCTTCCTGGTTTTGGCGGACCACCTCACGCGCAAGGGCATCGCGGTGCTCCGCTACGACAAACGCGGCATCGGCAAGTCCACGGGCAATTACGACGGGGCCACTACCGCGGATTTCGCGAGCGATGCCGAAGCGGCTTTGGCGTTCCTGAAAGGCCGCAAGGAGATCGACACCCGAAAAATCGGCCTTATCGGCCACAGTGAGGGAGCGGTCATCGCGCCGATGATCGCATCGCGATCCAGAGATGTCGCCTGGGTTGTGATGCTCGCGGGCCCCGCGACAAACGGCGAGCAGACCTTACTCTTGCAATCAAACCTCATTACCAGAGCCGGTGGGATGACCGACGAGCAAGTGGCCAAGAGTCTTGAATTCGACAAGCAATCGTACCTGCTCGTCCGTCAAGAGAAAGATCGCGCTACACTGGAAAACAAGCTGGGGGAACTCGTGAAAGCCAGCGACTTGGGCCCGGCAATGCCACTCGCGTTCCTACAGCGGCAAATTCATTGGACCAGTTCGCCGTGGTTTCGCTACTTTCTCGACTACGACCCCGTGTCGGCCCTGCAAAAAACAAAGTGCCCCGTCCTTGCATTGAGCGGAGAGAAAGACCTGCAAGTTCCTCCCAAAGAGAATTTGCCAATCATCAAGAAAGTCCTCGAAGATGCCGGCAATAAAGATTTCGAGGCCGTCGAATTACCGGGCTTGAATCATCTTTTCCAGCACTGCCAGACGGGTTTGCCCGCTGAGTCCCGCGCCATTGAAGAGACCTTCGCACCGGAAGCGTTGACGGTCATCTCCGCCTGGGTTCTAAAACATACTGCTCCTTAGCTGAGCCAACAACCATCGTGGCCGCTCCCGATTTGGACGGCCCCCACCGAGGTGCGCGATTCGCGCACCTCCGCTCGGTCTGAAAGTTCACAATTCCGCTCCGCAGGTTATCCTGTCTTCCAGGAGACAAACTCGTCGCCGTGACTCCAAAGCTTCATGTGGTTCCGATCGTTCACGCGCATCAACCCTGCGGCAATTTCGGCCACGTCTTCGAGCAATCGTACGCGCATTGCTACTTGCCATTCGTTGAGGCTCTCGAAAAACATCCCAGCGTTCACATGGGTCTTCACTATTCCGGCTCGCTGCTCACCTGGATTGAAGAGCACCATCCCGAATATTTCGAGCGGCTGAAAATCCTGGTAAAAAATGGCCAGGTAGAAATGCTGGGTGGCGGCTTTTACGAACCGATTCTGATTGCCATTCCGCCCGCGGACCAGCGCGAGCAAATCGTGCGGCTCTCGGACTACCTCGAACGTCATTTTGGGCAGCGCCCGTCCGGCGCCTGGCTGGCCGAGCGCGTTTGGGAGCCACAGCTCGCCTCCGTGCTGGCGGAGGCCAACATCGAGTACACGCTGCTAGACGACATTCACTTTCTCTCCGCGGGGTTTGAACAAGAAGAGCTCTTCGCCGACTACATCGGCGAAGACCTGGGGAAAAAGATCCGCATTATCCCCGGCCAGAAGTCGCTACGCTACCTCATCCCGTGGGAAATCGTGGAGAAGGGTATCGCAAACCTGCGCGACACCGCCAGCGCGCATCCCGACGGCATCGCTGCCATGGGCGATGACATGGAAAAGTTTGGCGGATGGCCCGGCACCTTTGAACTCTGCTACAAAAATGGCTGGCTCGAGAAGTTTTTCGCGGCACTCGAAGAGAGTGAATCCTGGCTAAACGTTTCCACACCCAGCGAATATCTCGCCGCGCACAACCCGGCTGGGCGCGCCGACCTGCCGGCGGCGTCTTACACCGAGATGATGGAATGGGTGCTGCCGACGCGCGTCCGCCAGCGCTATAACGCCGTCGTGAAAGAGTTCGATGCGCGCCCCGAGGTGCTGTCGTTTCTCCGTGGCGGCTCTTGGCGGGGTTTTTTCCGCAAATACTCCGAATCGAATCTGCTGCATAAGAAAATGCTGCGTGTCGCGGGGCGCATCGCGGCCGCACCCAGCCACCGCGGCGGCTCGAAAGCCACTGAGGACCTCAATAGAGCGCGCGATTTAGTGCTCCGCGCGCAATGCAACGATGCCTATTGGCACGGCATCTTCGGCGGGCTTTACGCTCCGCATCTTCGCACCGACCTGTGGCGCAATTTGATCCGCGCGGAGGTCATCGTGGACCGTCAAACGCCGGGCGCGCTCGCCCCTCATGTGGAAACGCTGGACTATGATACTGACGACGCCAACGAACTGCTTTTCACCGCGCTGGAATACCAGGCGCTGGTGAAGCCCTCCGATGGCGGCACTCTCGCGGCGTTGGATTTTCGCCCCACCGATTCGACGCTCATCAACTCCATTCTCCGGCGTCCCGAGGCGTACCACGCTCGCCTGCGCGATCCGACATATCGCCCAGCGACCTCGACGGCCGCCGCTTACGAACAGACCCGCGTCAAAGAACCCGGCCTGGAGCGCTTTCTCCACTATGACCGCTGGCCACGCCACACGTTTCGCCTGTTTTTCTTCGATCCGGCGCGCACGCACGCCGACTATGAGACTCTCGCGCTCCACGAAGACCCCGGATTCGCGGGCGGGGAATTCTCCGCGGACGATTGGTCGGCGCACCACGCCGAACTCGCACGCGAAGGTGCGCTGGTATCGCAGGGACAGCATGAGGCTTCCGGCGCCCGGCTCTCCGTCATCAAGCTGTTCACTTTCGGTCCGGCCCCGCAGGGATGCGAGGTCGCCTGCGAAATCAAGGTGACGCTCGATGCGCCGCTGGAGAAACCTATCGCGATCGGCATCGAATCGGTGGTCAATCTTCTCGCGTCCACGGAACCCGATCGATTCTTCGAGACGCCCTCGGGTCCGCAGAATCTTCGCTTCAGCGGTTCACTGCCCGCACCCACCCTGCGCATGGAAGACGGCTGGCAGCGCCTGCGCATCGCTCTGCACGCCCAGGGCGCGGACCAGTTCTGGATTGCACCCATCGAAACGGTTTCGGAGTCGGAGGAAGGTTTCGAGCGCGTCTACCAGGGCTCGCAAATACTTGCCGTCTGGTACCCGGATCTGTCTGTTGAGAAATGTTGGACGGGCCGCTTAGTCTGGCGCGTCGAAGCGATGTGATCCGAGAGGGGCGAGGGCTTAACGGTCTGTGGCGCCTCGCGCGGGAATACCTGCTTCATCGTGCAATCAGCAGATTCTGCGCAAACGGCCACTCTTCATCGATCCACTGTCCGTCGCAGCGAAATCCGGTACGCTCCGCCATGGCTACCACTTCCCGCGGCCGGTATTTGTGGGAGCTCTCCGTCCAGATGGTCTCTCCTGCTTCCATCATCACGCCAAGACCCGCTGCCGGAATCTCGACCAGTTGGCGTCGCACGGAACGCAAATGCATTTCGATGCGCCGCTCCACAGTGTTCCATCTGGCTTCGTGGCGAAAACAGGAAAGATCGAAATTCGCTCCCAATTCCCGATTGATGCGCGCCAGCAAGTTCAAATTGAATGCCGCCGTTACGCCCGCCGGGTCGTCGTATGCCAAGAGCTGATCCTCGACGCTCTTTTCGAGGTCGGTTCCCAGCAACAAGGCATCGCCGGGTTGCAGCTCCGCCCGAACCTCGCGCAGAAAACCTTCGCCGGCCTCGCGGTCGAAATTGCCGATGGTGCTCCCCAGGAACAGCACCAGCAGATGATCTTTTTCCTCGCGCCGTTCGGC
>JBGOVR010000235.1:0-4722 GCA_041478205.1 Candidatus Acidiferrum sp. | reverse complement strand
TGCAAACAAGGGGACGCGCAGGTTGCCGCCCATGCCGCCGCCGGTGCGTGTGTCGTTGAAGGCGCCGGTAGCGCTGGGTGCGGTGGTTCCGTTCGAGCAAGGCACCACGGTCGGAGTTGCCGGCGTGGGGAGGTTGCCGGCCGTGGTACCGACCGTCGCGCAAGGATAGATCCTGTTGCGGAAGGTACTGATGATGCCGAACAGTTCGTAGTGGCCCCATCCCGGATCAGCGGCTGCCTTGAGGATGATATCCGGAGCCTTGTTGGGCGTGTAGCCCGTGGCATCGAAGGCGTTAAACAAGCCACCGCCGGCTCCCGGAACGTTGATGAAGAAGTTCTGGGAGACCGTCGCCACACCGAGAGCGGTTGTATCCGTGCGGGTCGTGAAGCCGCGGCCGCCGAGCGTCGCCTGCGGGCCTTCCACGCCGAACGCGAGGGCAAACTTTCCGCCGAAGTCCTTGGCTACACGAAAGCCGTACTGCCGCGCCCAGGTGAAGCCGACGTTATACTGGGAGTCAATGGTCATCGGGGGGAGTTCCGTGCGATTCTGAACGCCCTTGCGAGTTTCGGTCACGAGGCTCCACATCTGACCACCGGTCGCGCTGAAGCCGTGCGCCGCCACCTGCCCCCAAATCTGCCGCTGGCGGAACACGTAGCTATTGCTTTGGCGATTGTTGGAAGTGACGCCAGTACCGAGCCAGTCTCCCTCGTAATAACCGGTCAGTTTGGCGTCGCCGATGGTGCTCTCTGCCAGCAGTGAGCCGCGGCTCTGACGGCCGGTAAAGTTATTCTCGGAAACCTTGGACAGCGAATTCCCCGGGAAAGGAATGCCAGTGAACGGGGTATTGATGTCGCCGCCCACAGCGCGTGTGCGGGAAACCGTTTCCGCCGCGATGAAGCCCCCTGGTGTGAGAGTAACGCCCTTGTAGCGAATCGAGGAAGGCCCAGTCTCCTCGGCTTTCTTCTCTTCGGCTTGCTCGGTAGCCACGGTGGTCTTGAGAACTTCGTTGCTCGCCTTTAAGGCGCTGACCGTGGTGTTCAGGGAAGCCTCGGTGGTCTTCACTTCCGCGGTCGCGCTTACAGCTTCGGTGGCTTTGCTGCTGGCTTCCGCCGCGCGCGCGTTGGCAGCGGCCGCCGCTTCCCGCGCCTCGTCAATCTGGCGATCGCGCTTGGTGAGCTCTTCCTGCAACATTTGGAGTTGTTCCTGCTGAGACTGCAAAGTCTGGCGCAGCTCTTCGAGCTCCGCGGCAAAACTCGCGTCCATTTTCTCAGCCTTTTTGGCCGCTTTCGGTTTTGCCGGTTGCGCAGACTTCGCAGGTTGCGCATCGGCGTCTTTCGGCGTGTCGGCGAGTGCGGTGCCGGAAATCAGGAAAAGCGACAGTGTGAGTGCTGCAAGTTTTTTCATTGCCTCTCTCTTTGTTTCAAAATTCGAGCTAGTAGTACCGGTGAGTATGCGAACCACCCCGCGGCAGAAGGTAATAGGCGCGTCTTACGGTTACGTCAATCAAATGTGAATATCCTGTAACAAAGACCCAGGGGATGGCGCATGTGATTGAGTAGGCGGAAGTTAAGGAAAGCTTTAGAGCCTCCAGAACGGTAAGGACCAAGAGGAAACCGAGCAGAGCATACCGCTCAGGGTTTGGTGCTACAGCGATGTTGGAATGGCCGGCGCGCTCTGGATTCCGTCAAGAACCTTTGCCTTTTGCCGCTGGAAGGGGGCTTACTTCGGCGCTCCAATGCTATAGGCGAGCACGATTTGGGTCAACCGATATTGGTATCGCGCATCCGCATCGGCAATATCGGCTTCGGTCTTTCCCAGCTCGGCTTGGCTGAACTCCACGATGGAGCTGAGACCCAGGTTGTAACGCGACTGCGCCAGATCCAGAGCGAGGTTGGACTGTTCGCGGAGTTGCTGCGTGACGGATAGGCGTTCATAGGCGCGGTTGGTGTCCTGCCAGGAGATTCGCACGTCGCGCGCAATGTTGTTTCGAAGCTCGGCCAGTCTCTGGCGGGCGACTTCGGTTTGCAGGTCGGCGGTTTTGGCGCGAGCGTTGTAGAGAAAACCGTTGAAGACGGGAACGTTGATGTTGACGCCCACCGCGCCGTACCAGTTGGGGATCGCTGCGTCGCGAACGGGAGCGATGCCAGCCACGCCAAGTGCGCTGACGGTGGGGCGCCAGAGGTCGTGCTCGGCGCTGCTGTTTTTCTGTGTGGATTCCACCTGGAATTGCAAAGCTGCGGCTTCCGGGCGCTGTTGGAGTGCTTGGAGAATGAGTGGCTGGGCGTCGGGGGACGGAGGGGTGATCGGACCGATTGGTTCGGCAAGCTGGAAATTCTGCTGATCCGGGTAGCCGAGAATTGCGGAAAGCGCAGCGAGGGAGGTTTGGTAGTTGTTTTGCGCTTCGAGAAGCAAAAGCTTGGCGCGCGAGAGATCGACTTTCGTAAAGCTGAGGTCCAGATCAGACCTAAGCTTTGCGTTGGTGAGGGCTTGCACTTTGTCGACGAGGGTCTGGCGGGCATCGACGGTCTGTTGAGCGACTTTGACGAGTTCGCGGGTTTCCAGCGAGTTGTAGAACGCCTGGTCGGCGGCCAGGGTGACGTCAGCAGTGGTGGCGGCGGCGTTCTTGTCTTCCGCCTTGGCTTGAAACTCCGAGCTCGAGAGCAGATTGGCGGTGCGCCCGAAGTCGGTGACCAACTGGCTGACGGTGGCGCCTGCGGCGGCACGCGGGAAGATGACGGGATTGTTGAGACCGCCAGCGGCAATGCGGCTGCCCGCCCGGGAGTCGACGTCCGTAAGGCTGAGAAATGCTGTCGGTAGAAGCGCTGAGCGCGTCTCGCGGACGTATTGCTGAGCGACCAGTGCCCGCAATCTCCCAATCGTGATTTGTGGATTGCTTTTCAGGGCAATGGCTTCGGCTTGCGCCAGCGTCAAGGGAGTACCCGTTGGCGTTGGACTTGCGGCGCTGCTCTGACCCTGTGCGTGCGACGGGAAGCAGGTGAGGCCAAGAACGAGCACGAATGCGAGGACCCCGCGCCTCACGAGTGCACCTCCTGCTGGGTGCTCTGTTCTTCGTTGCGATGCACGATAAGATAGGCCGCCGGGACGAGATAGATCGTGGCCAATACAGAGACAGTAAGACCTCCGATGATGGCTTGCGCCAACGGCGCGTATGCTTCCGCACCGGTTCCCAGTTTCAGAGCCATGGGGATAAGCCCGAGGATCGTGGCAAGAGAAGTCATCAAGACGGGTCGCAGCCGCACGCGGCACGCCTTCGCGACTGCTTGCCGAATCGGCGTGCCCTGCTGGCGCAAGGTGCGAGTGAATTCGACGATCAGGATGCTGTTGGATACGACGATTCCCGCCATCATGACCACGCCCATCAGCGACATCACATTTAACGTGGTTCCCGCGAGAAGGAGCAGGGCGATGACTCCGGTCAGCCCTGGCGGAACCGCCAGCAGGATAATGAACGGGTCAATGAAGGACTGAAATTGCGCAACCAAAATCAGATAAACGAGAACAATTGAAAGGATCAGCCCCAGCCCGAAACTCTTGAAGGACTGGCGCATCTCTTGCACGGATCCGCGCAAATCGACATGAACGCCTTCGGGCAATTTCGTGTCTTTCAGGATTTTCTCGATGCCCGCCGTGACGCTACCTAGGTCTTCTTTCGATGGAGAGATGTAAAGATCGAAAGCGCGTCGCAATTGATAGTGATCCACTTCGGTTGGCGATTGGATCGGTGTGATTTTTACGACCGAGTCCAACTGCGTGGGATTCAGCCGGTTCGACCCGCGCAGGGGAATCTGCTTCAAATCGTTAAGCGATTTGATCTGGTCCTCGGGGTACTGCACCGTCAGTAAGTAGTCGTTCCCGCTCCGAGGATCCACCCAGTAACTTGGAGCGATCATCCCATTCGAATTCAATGCGGTGACAATGTTGTCCACCACCTCCTTTTGACTCAGCCCCAGTTGGCTGGCACGTTCCCGGTCGATATCCAGACGCAGCGAGGGATAGTCCAAATCTTGCGGCATCAGCAGATCGTTGACACCGGGGACCTTACGAATACGCTCGCTCAGATCGAGCGCTGCTTGGTACGCCCTCTGGAGATTCATTCCGCTGACTTGCACGTCAATAGGCGCTGGCAACCCGAGATTGAGAATCGCGTCCACCAATCCACCCGTCTGGAAGTACGTGGCGATCTCGGGCATGTCCTCGCGCAACTTGGCGCGAACTCTATTCATGTACTCGTAGCTTCCGACCTTGTGACCTTCTTTCAGGCTGACTTGGACGAACGCCGTGTGCTGCCCGGAGTTGCTGCTGTAAATCGAGGAGAATCCGGGAGTCGTGCCGATATTGGAAACAATCATCCCTAACTCGTCCGGAGGTACCGCTTCCCGAATCTCCTCCTCGATCCTGGCGACATATTTGTTGGTCGCTTCAATGCGCATTCCCGGGGTGGCCTTAACGTTCATTACAAATTGGCCGGGATCCGTTCGTGGAAAGAAGGCGACTCCCAGAAGGGGAAAGAGCGCCAAACTCAGAAAAAACACTCCGGCCAGGCCAGTCACGGTGGCCGCCGGCCGTGCGAGCGAGCGCAACAACGAACGGTCGTAGCGGTGCAGCATTCGCTCGAAATGCACGTTGAATCTCCGCACGATCGCACCGAAGACGCCTGGCTGACCGCCATGATGTTCTTCGTGAGACTCCACACGGCTCATC
>JBGOVR010000210.1:0-6433 GCA_041478205.1 Candidatus Acidiferrum sp. | reverse complement strand
AGTGCCCATGCGGGAGTTGGCGACCGAGCTGCTCGAGTTTGTAGACGACGTGGTCGACGAGCTCGGTAGCCGCAGCGCTGTCGAGTATGTACATACGATCTTGAACGAAGGCACCAGCGCGGAGCGGCAACTGCGCGTGTATCAGGAAACAGGCGACTTGAAGGCGGTCGTGAAACACCTTGTGGAAGAGACGCGCGGCGGCGTGACGCAGTCGCGGGCTTCTTCGGTGCATGCGGTGAATTGAACGTTTGGAAGGCGGCGGCTCGCCGCCGCCTTTTCGGCCATGACGCGGGCACTGTCTTATCCGTAGCGTGAAGAATGCTGTGTCGCACTCTTCGAATCTCCACCTAGGAGCACACCATGAAGAAGGTCGGCCTTCTCTGCGGTCGTGAATACAGCTTTCCTCCGGCGTTCCTTGCCAAAGTGAACCAGTTGGGCAAAGCGGATGGCGTGGCGGCGGAGTTCGTGAAGCTTGGCGGAACGCGAATGAACGAGCCCGCGGAATACCGCGTGATCGTGGACCGCATTTCGCACGAGGTGGAGTACTACCGCGGCTACTTGAAGCATGCGGCGCTGCAGGGAACGTACGTCATCAACAATCCTTTCTGGTGGAGCGCGGACGACAAGTATTTCAATTATTCGGTGGCCGCAAAGCTGGGCATCGCGATTCCGAAAACGGTGCTGCTGCCGCAGAAGGGCTATCCGGACAACTTAGACATCACCTCGGAATCGCTACACAACCTGAAATATCCGGTCGAGTGGGATGCGCTGCTCGATTACGTGGGCCGGCCGGCGATCTTGAAGCCATTTTCCGGAGGTGGCTGGAAGCATGTCTACAAAGTCCACAATCGCGAAGAACTCCTGGAGGCATACGACAAGACGGCGCCGTATTGCATGACGCTGCAGGAATTCATCGACTTCACAGGCTACGTGCGGTGTTTCACGTTCGGCAAGACCGATATTCTGCCCGTTCGCTACGACCCGAAGGAGCGCCGCTACCTGGTGGACCACGAATATTTGTCAAAAGATCTGGGAGCAAGGATCGTTAGTGATGCGCGGACGATCAATCAAGCGCTCGGCTACGAGATGAACACGATCGAGTTTGCGATCAAGGACGAAATCCCCTACGCGATCGACTTCCTCAACCCCGCGCCTGATTTCGAACGCGACCGCATCACGGAGTTTTACTTCGACCACGTCGTCGAGCAGATGGCCCATTTGGTGATCGACCGCGCTCTCACCGGCGAAGTCTCCAATACCTGGCCGCGGTGGGAAGAGATGCTGGGCATGGATGTGCCAGCGGGTTTTGTTGGCGCGTCGAGAAAAACCACCGCCAAGCAGACTGTTCCCGGACAAGCCACCGTCGCCGCGACAAGAACATCGGCGGCATCCACGGCCGCAGGCCCAGCAGGGGCAAAGACAAAATGACCAGCGCCGCGGCGCCCACGGCAATGACTTCGACCCCTTCGGAGTATTGGCACGAACTGCTGCAGCCCGTGCTGAAAAAAACTCCGGAATTCGCGGAAGATCTTGTCGCCCGGCTACGCACCGCCAAACTCACATTTGGCGATCGCGTACATTGCCCTTTCTTGCGGCCCTTCTTTCTTTCTCCGGAAGACGAGCAGCGCGTTCGCGTAGTGGCGGAAACGATTGCGGATCTGGGGGAGCGGGTGGTCGCCGCAGCTCTGGAAGATACAAATCTTTTCGCGCAACTTCATCTACGCTCAGAGGAAGAACGCCTCGTACGCTTGCCGGCCGGTTATGGCCGCGCGAGCACAGCGTCGCGGCTCGACGCGTTTCTGCTTCCCGAGTCGTTGAAATTTGCGGAGTACAACGGCGAATCGCCGGCGGGCGCGGGCTATGCGGAAACGCTGGCGGAGATTTTCCGCGAACTGCCGCTGATGGCGAAATTCTCGAAACGGTACGAAATACACAGCTATCCGCTGAGCGCGAAATTACTCGACGCGCTCATCATGAGCTATCTGGACTGGGGTGGAACCTCGAAACACCCGCAGATGGCGATCGTCGACTGGCGGGAAGTCCCCACGTGGAGCGAATTCGAGATTTTGAAAGCGCGCTTCGAGAAAATGGGCGTGCCGGTGCTGTTGGCCGACCCACGGGATCTTGTTTTCGACGGCAAGGCCCTTACGGCGGACGGAAAGAAGATCGAGTTGGTGTACCGGCGGGTGCTGATCAACGACATTGTCGCGCGGCCCAAGGAATGCGAAGCGTTGGTCAAGGCCTACGCGGCGAATGCGGTGTGTGTGGCGAATACGTTCCGCTGCAAGATTCCCCACGTGAAGGCGTTCTTTGCGGTGCTTACCGATGAACGGAATGCAATGTTGTTTTCGCACGACGAAAGGGCGGTGATCCGCCGCCACGTGCCGTGGACCAGGGTCGTTGCCGAGGTTCGAACGGCGCATTACGGCGAGCCGGTGGAGCTTCTCGCCTTTATCCGCAAAGAGCGCGAAAACCTGGTGCTGAAACCCAGCGACGAATACGGCGGGACGGGAGTAACCCTCGGCTGGGAGACCAGCGAAAAAGACTGGGATGCCACCATCGAAAAGGCGGTCGCTTCCGTGAATTCCGGCGGAGACGCCGGCTGCTGGATCGTTCAGGAGCGCATCCCCATCCGGCGCGAAGTTTTTCCGTACATCGGACAAAACGGCAACGTGGAATTCAAAGATATGCTCGTCGATTTTGCTCCGTATCTTTTCCGCGGAAAATTGTGCGGCTTCCTCACGCGTTTGAGCGCCACCGGTCTCGCCAACGTCACCAGCGGCGGCGGCCAAGTCCCTGCCTTCCGCGTAAACCTGCGAACGAGGAACTCTCCTGCCCAATCGTGATGATCGGCCTATGGCTCACCACACCTATCCCATAACGATCGAGAAAGAGGCCAAGCAGTATTACGCGTTCAGTAAGCAGCTGCCCGGAGTGTATGGCTTGGGCCCATCCGTCGAGCATGCCAAGGACAGTATTCTCGAGGCAATTCGAATCTACATTTTGCGGTGCAAGAAAACCGGGCGCGCGATCCCCGCTAGACGCTCTGTGTGAGAACCTGGCTCTATTGTTTACAGTACGAATGTCCTGGCGCAAAGTGCACTCCAATACAGTAAAATAATCGAGATGGGATTCGGTGCCGTTCAACCAGACCTGATGCCCGGCGCGAGAAACGCCGTGGAAACGTGTCTCGCGGTCCAACCTGGCGAGCATGTGGCGTTGATCGCCGACAAAGCGAGTGCCGCGGTGGCCGCCAGCATTGCTTTGGCGCTGGAAGAGCGGCGCGCGAAGTTTACCGGCTTGCTGCTGGAAGATTTCGGCCCCCGTCCGGTGAAAGAAGCCCCGCCCGAGGTGCTGGAAGCACTTGAGAAGGCGGACGTAGGCGTGCTGTGCATGAACCCGCAGCCGGGTGAACTCGGCGCCCGCATGGCCATCGTGAGAGTCGTCGAGCGCCGCCAAATCCGCTACGCGCACATGGTGGGCGTAACTCCAGAAATCATGCGGCAAGGAATGCGCTCGGATTACCACCTGATTGACCGCTTGAGCGACAAACTGCGCGACCGCATGCTGCGCGCAGAAACGCTCACGGTGAAATCCAGCGCGGGCACCACGATTGCCGCGCATTTCGACCGCGGCCTGGATTGGGTCAAGACCAGCGGCCTCATCAGCCCTCGATATTGGTCCAACCTGCCCGCTGGAGAAGTGTTCACCACCCCAGCGACGGTGGACGGCACATTCGTGTGCGACGCAACGGCCGGCGACCACTTCAACGGAAAATACGGTGATTTGCGGGCCACGCCGCTGGTCCTGGAAATCAAGGGCGCGCGGCTGGTGCGCGTCGAGTGCGAGCGAAGGGACCTCGAACAAGAATTCTGGAACTATTGCCACACCGACGAAAACAGCGATCGCGTCGGCGAATTGGCCTTCGGGACCAACCTCGGCCTCTCGGAAATGATCGGTATCTTATTGCAAGATGAGAAGTTCCCCGGCGTGCACCTCGCCTTTGGCGATCCTTACGGCAGCCAAACCCACGCCAACTGGAAGTCAAAGACCCATGTCGATGTGCTGACCCGCCAATGCGACGTCTGGATTGATGATGACCAGATCATCGCCAAGGGGAAATACCAGCTCGACCACCTCGGCCTCTAAGCCAACAATTCTCCCGTTTTCGGTTTCTTTGCCCTTTTCCCTTTCCCGCAAAGCACTGTAACTTTTACACTTACAGAAAGTAATGGACAGGATAGATACATCTATGGTAATCTTAGCCATGAAGTTCAGCCGTAGCCCGTCCGGTCAGTTCGCCCCGTGCCCTCTGCGTCAGCCTCCTGCTACGCGTCATTCGCGGTTTGTGCGCCCCTTTGTTTTCAACCACTTCCACCATACCAATTTACAACTCCTTTCGTTTCAAACTCATACACCATACCCCGGGGGTGGGGGGCAAAACCGAACATCCGGCGAAAGTCTGGAGCCGGAAGCCCGGCGAGGTTTCGACGTCTCTGTTCTTGCGAGGCAGGCAGGCACGCAGTCCCAAAATGGAACGCGCTCAGAAGATCCCAAGCCGCTCGGGAAGATCAGAAGAGACGGCCGATATATTCTCTCATCTGGTGCTTCCAGTACGGCCAGTCGTGGCCACCTTCGGGTCCCCAATTGTCCAACGAGTGGCGGATGCCTTTGCTCGAAAGCACCTCCGAGAGGCGGTACGAGGGACCGCTGTTCTCCCACTGGCCCGTGCCCGTGCTGATATGGATGTCGCAGGTCGCGAGTTGCCCGTAGATCCACGGGTCGCTCAAGTTGGCCAGGTAGTCGACGGGGTTGTTGAAATAAAAATTGTCGTCGTACATGCCGTCCATGAAATTTCGCAAGTCGTAAACGCCGGACATGGCGAAGCAGCGCTTGAAGACATCGGGATGTTTGAAGAGCGAGTTGGCCGCGTGATACGCGCCGAAGGACGCACCCATGGTCGAGATCGCGAGACCGGGGGACTGACAGTTGTCCCAGATAAACGGAACGACTTCTTCGCGCAGGTAGGAGTCGAAGACGGACTGCACGTAGCTGCGATGAAAAGGATGGGCGCCCTTATCGTAAAAGCTGAGGCCGTTGACGGAATTGACGCTGAAAAACTTGATTTTGCCGGCGTCGATGAAATCCGCCAAGGCGCCGATCATGCTTTGCCCTTCGAGCTCCCCTTCGTCGCCGGCGCTGGTGGGAAAGCCGACGATTGGCGGCCCATAGTGTCCGTGGACGGCCACGCCGAGTTCGATGCCGAGCCGCGGCGAATGCCAGCGATGATATTCACGTTTCATCCCGAGCGACCTCGCGCGATGTGCGGGGAGGTGAGGAAGTATGCCAGCGCCGGCAGGTTCGCGGCAATAGCCGGGCTCGAAATGCGGGCTTGCTCCGCGTGTATAATGACTGGTCCAGTGGCCTTTCTAAGGAGGGCGACACGCCCATGGCAAGCGGATCTCCCGGCAAAAGGCCGGCGCCCGAGCGAATCTTCAATACTCTGAGCGCGTTTCAACAAACGGCGGCGCTGAAAACCGCGATCGAACTCGACGTCTTCACTAGGATCGGAGAGGGCGCGAATGAGGCGAGTGCGCTGGCGAAACGCATCGGCGCGTCCGAGCGCGGCACGCGCATTCTCTGCGATTACCTGACGATCTTCGAGTTCCTCACCAAGGAAGACGGGCGCTATGCGCTCACGCAGGAATCTGCGGTGTTTCTGGACCGGCGCTCGCCCAAGTGCCTGGCTTCCATGGCCGGGTTTCTCGGATCGGAAAATCACCAGAGAGCCTTCGCGGTGCTCACGCAAGCAGTTCGCAAAGGGGGAGCGGCGACGGATCGCGGGGACTTCACGAAGCCCAGCGATGAGATGTGGGTGGCGTTTGCGAAGTCCATGGCGCCGCTGACGGTCCCGGAAGCGACGTTCATCGCGCAATTGATCGGTGCGGCGGAGGCGAAACCTTGCAAGGTGTTGGACATCGCCGCGGGGCATGGGATGTATGGCATCACGATTGCCCGACAGAATCCCAACGCCCAGGTCGTTGCGCTGGATTGGCCTGCGGTGCTCGAAGTGGCGAAAGAGAACGCACGGGCCGCCGGCGTCACCGAGCAGTTTGCGACGCGGCCGGGAAGCGCGTTCGAGGCGGACTTCGGGCAGGACTACGACTACGTGCTGCTGACGAACATTTTTCACCACTTCGATCCGCCAAAGTGCGAGGAGTTGATGCGCCGCGTTCACGCCGCGCTGAAACCCGGCGGAAAGGCCATCACGCTGGAGTTTGTGCCCAATGAAGACCGCGTCACACCTTCCACGGCGGCGGGTTTCAGCATCGTGATGCTCGCGAACACCGACGCGGGCGACGCGTACACCGCCTCGGAATTTCAGAAAATGTTCCGGAACGCCGGATTTGCGAAGACGACGCTGCACCCTGTT
>JBGOVR010000073.1:0-21815 GCA_041478205.1 Candidatus Acidiferrum sp. | reverse complement strand
GCGGGTAAGTCAATCGGTAGGAGTGCCCGCCTCCCGGAGGATCTTTGTTTTTTGGCCTTCTCTTTCAACAAGATCCTAAAGGTGGCCTTGCGTCCGTTTTTCCGATGACTCTCAGTGCCTGATAAACGCGCAAACCGGACAAGTGAAACCGGCTGGCTCCCCAGAAGTCCCGTTGTCGGAAGCGGCTGAGACTTCCTGTCGCCGCCGTACGTTTGCGAAGGTCGCTGGCTGACCTCCAGAAACATTCTCCGGGGCTACGGCCGCGAAATCCGTAGGATGATGTGCTGGGAAGAGTCCTCATGGCGTCGACCGAAATCATCTTTTCAGTACAGAAATCCCCGAAAGGCGGCTATCAAGCCCGCGCTTGGGGGTATTCCATTTTCACCGAGGCGGACTCCCTCGACGAGCTCAAGACCATGGTTCGCGATGCCGTTTCCTGCCATTTCGGCGCTGCCGACAAACCCAGTGTCATTCGTCTCCATATGGTCAGGGATGAGGTCATCCCGGCTTGAAGTTCCCCGCGATGGGCATCTCAAGCGTATCCACCTCGTTACTGCGCCTCATCCGGCTGGTTAGCCCATCGGGCCTTGGCCGCTTTGCGCGCAATCTCGGAGCGTCTCTCTGGGGATAACTTCATGGACCGGGCTTTGCCCCCCTTCAAACCTCCTTTTTGTCCGATGCGCGCAAGATATTCCTTGACCGATTGCTCGGCCATGCGCTCTGCAATGGTGGCTGCAAATTCGCTTGCGTTCCTGGGAAGTCTGCTTGAGCCACTCAAGCATCAAAGATACCACAATCACCCATCTAGTGGGGCATAAAGTCATTTCTATCTGTAGCTTGCCGGGAGATCCTAGAAACAACCTGCACAATCTATTTGCCGCTGGCGGGATGGCCGTTGCCATTGGGGCGGCCCTCTACTGGAAGGACGCGGGCGAGGGCTTGGCCAGTATAGGATTTTTTGGTGCGGGCTACGAGTTCGGGCGGGCCTTGGGCGACGATGCGGCCGCCACCTTCGCCGCCTTCGGGGCCGAGGTCGATAATCCAGTCGGCTTGTTTGATGACGTCGAGATGGTGCTCGATGATGAGCACGGTGTTGCCGAGAGCGACCAGGCGCTGGAGGACGTCGAGGAGCTTGCGAACATCGTCGAAATGCAGACCCGTTGTGGGTTCATCGAGGATGTAGAGTGTGCGGCCGGTCTGACGCTTAGAGAGTTCGCGAGCGAGCTTGATGCGTTGGGCTTCGCCGCCGGAGAGGGTGGTGGCGGACTGGCCGAGCTGGACGTAGCCGAGGCCGACTTCCACCAGGGTCGCGAGCTTCTGTTGAATCTGCGGGATATTTTCGAGGAGCTTGAGCGCATCGCTGGCGGGCAGATTGAGAACGTCCGAGATGGAGTGGCCCTTGAAACGGACCGCGAGCGTTTCGGAATTGTAGCGGCGGCCACGGCAGATTTCGCACTTGACGTACACGTCGGGCAGAAAATTCATTTCGATGCGGCGGAGGCCGTCGCCCTGGCAGGCTTCGCAGCGGCCGCCCTTCACGTTGAAGCTGAAGCGGCCGGGGCGGTAGCCGCGCTCGCGCGATTCCGGAAGCATGGCGAAGAGCTCGCGGATCGGGGCGAAGACGCCGGTGTAGGTGGCGGGGTTCGAGCGCGGGGTGCGGCCGATGGGGGCTTGATCGATCTCGATCACTTTGTCGATGTGCTCGGCGCCGAGTAGCTCGCGATGAGAGCCGGGGGGCTCCATGGAGCGATAGAGCTTTTGTGCGAGGGCGCGATAGAGGATGTCGTTGACCAGTGTGGACTTGCCGGAGCCGGAGACACCGGTAACGACCGTGAGCAAACCGAGGGGTAGCGTGACGTCCACATCTTTGAGATTGTTGGCGTGAGCGCCGAGGATTTGGATGGCTTTGCCGTTGGGGCTGCGGCGCTTTTCGGGAACGGGGATGCGAGCGGCACCGGAAAGATAGCGCCCGGTGAGCGACTCGGCGCAGGCGGCGATTTGCTCGGGTTTCCCGTGGGCGACGAGATAGCCGCCGGCATCGCCAGCGCCGGGGCCGAGATCCACGACAAAATCGGCGCGGCGAATGGTTTCTTCGTCGTGCTCGACGACGAGGACGGTATTGCCGAGATTGCGAAGCTGTTCGAGGGAACCGAGAAGGCGGTCGTTGTCGCGGGCGTGGAGGCCGATGGAGGGCTCGTCGAGAACATAAAGGACGCCGCGAAGACGAGAGCCGATCTGCGTGGCGAGGCGGATGCGCTGGGCTTCGCCACCGGAGAGCGTGGCGGCGGAACGGTCCAGGCTGAGGTAGCCGAGGCCGACAGCGAGGAGAAAATCGAGGCGCTCGGCGACTTCTTCCAGCGGGCGTGCGGCGATTTCGCGCTGGCGCGGGGTGATCTGCGCGAGGATTTTGCCGACCGCGGGGCGAGCGGCGCTTAGAGACAGCGCGGTGAAATCGGCGATGGACCATCCGGCGAGCTTGACGGCGAGCGATTCTGGACGCAGGCGCCTGCCGTGGCAAACATTGCAGAGCGTGGCGGACATGTACTGGGTCATCCACTCGCGATAGGAATCGGAGTTCGACTCCTCGAAATTGCGCTCCAGGAATTTCAGGATGCCGTGAAAACGGAAGTTTTTTTCGACACGCACCTTTTTTGCGGCGGAGTCTGCGCCGGTTGCAGCGCGCTCATTCGGGGGCGGATAGCCGTGCAACACGAGATTTTGAGTTCGTGCGGGAAATTTTTCGAAAGGCGTTTCGAGATCGAAGCCATGGGCGTAGGCGCCCAGCTCCAGAGTGCGCTTGAGATGCGCGGAGCCGGAACCCGGACCGAGGCCGCCGTCGAAGAGCGGGCGCGTCCAGTCCACGATGACTCTCGCGGGGTCGAAATCGTATTTCGAGCCGAGACCGTTGCAAGCGGGGCAGGCGCCATACGGAGAGTTAAAGCTGAACGAGCGCGGCTCGAGTTGCGGGACGGAGATGCCGCAATCCGGACAGGCGAGTTTTTCGGAGAAAACATGGTCTTTGCCGCCCACGATGGAGACGGTGACCAGGCCCGCAGCTAGTTTGAGCGCGGTGGCAATGGATTGTTCGAGGCGCGCGGCAATACCTTGTTTGACGAGCAGGCGGTCAATGACCACCTCGATGGTGTGGTTCTTGCGCTTGTCGAGGATTGGCGTGGCGTCCAGCGGGAAAAGCTCGCCGTTGATGCGCACGCGAACGTAGCCGTCTTGCGCAAGTTTTTCGAGCTCCTTGCGATAGGCGCCCTTGCGGCCGCGCACGATGGGCGCGAGGATCATGATGCGGTCGTCGGGTTTGCAGAGGTCGCCATTGAGAATCGACTGGACGATCTGTTCGCTGGACTGGCGCGCGATGGGCTTGCCGCACGTGGGACAATGCGGAACGCCGATGGAGCTGTAGATGACGCGCAGGTAATCGTAAATTTCCGTGATGGTGCCGACCGTGGAGCGCGGGGAACGCGTGGTGGTTTTCTGCTCGATGGCGATGGCAGGGGAGAGGCCCTCGATGACGTCTACTTCGGGGCGCTCCATTTGATCGAGGAACTGGCGCGCGTAGGCGGATAGGGACTCGACGTAGCGCCGCTGGCCTTCGGCATAGATGGTGTCGAACGCGAGGGAAGATTTGCCGGAGCCGGACAGTCCAGTGATGACCGTGAGCGTGTTGCGGGGGATTTCGACGCTGATATTCTTTAGATTGTGCTGCCGCGCGCCCCGGATCACCAGTTTGGTCAGGCCCATGATCCCTAGATGCTCCCTCCACAGGAGCCCTGGCACCCAGTGGGTACACTGCGGCCAGAATAACTTCTTACCATAACAGGCGAGATTCGCCAGGGTCAACAATGACGGCGCGGACCAGCGAGCGGTGGCAGCTTTATTGCTGGGTTCCAAACTTTGCGGCAGGCGAAAGATTTTCACCCGTATCGAGTAGCTTTAAGCGTCTCGTAACCACATTCATTTCTCGAACACTCCGCCTCGTCACTATTTCAGATTAAGAACCTCAAACATTGAGTACTAAGTCGGTACTCAAGACGCCGATGGTCCCGCCGATAGAAACAAGAGATAAATCACCTCCAGAAACATGCTCTCTACGAGTTAAGTACGACGATGTGCTGGCGGTGTTGGACGCGGAAGGAACTGCCACCCGAGAATTGAGCATGTTTTTTGATGCCGCCGAAACCACAACTAGGTCTGGAGCAGGCGATGACCACGAATATACCATCCCAAAAAATACTTCTGGTTGAAAATGATCCGGTCGCCGCCAATGCGATTCGCGAGGCGCTCGCCGCGGCAGGCAGCGGCTCGTTCGACGTGGAATGGGTTCGCCAACTTTCCGAGGGCCTTGAGCACCTGAGCAGAAAAGGGATTGCCGCGGTCTTGCTGGAGTTGGCCCTGCCCGATAGTCAAGGCATGGAGACGTTCGACAAGCTGTTCACCGCCGCGCCCGACGTCCCGATTCTGATCCTCGGCGGCAACGTTAACGAAGCCCTGGCGAAACAAGCCGTAGGGCGCGGTGCGCAGGATTATCTCCTGCCGGGTCACCTCGATAGCTATTCACTGCCGCGGGCCCTGCGCAACGCGATCGAACGCAAGGCCGTCGAGGATGCATTGTACGTAGAAAAAGAGCGCGCCCTGGTCACCCTCAACTCGATTGGTGACGCCGTGCTCTGCACCGACATTTCCGGCAGGATTACCTATCTTAATCTCGTGGCAGAGACCATGACCGGGTGGCGCCGCGAAGAAGCCACTGGCCAACCCCTCGCCGAAGTCTTTCGAATTATTGACGGCCCCACGCGCAAGACCGCTCGAGACCCCATGGAGATGGCCGTCGAGCAAAATAGGACGGTAGGACTGACTGTGAATTGCGTGCTCATCCGCCGCGACGGATTTGAATCCCCCATTGAAGATTCCGCCGCGCCGATCCACGACCGGGCAGGCCGCGTCATCGGAGCGGTGATTGTTTTCCATGATGTGAGCGCGGCGCGGGCCATGTCGCTCCAAATGACATACTCCGCGCAGCACGATGTTGTCACGAATCTGCCCAATCGCCTGTTGCTCAACGACCGGATCTCTCAGTCGATTTCCCTGGCTCGCCGGCAGAAAAAACATCTCGCCGTAGTCTTTCTGGATCTGGATCGCTTCAAATATATCAACGATTCGCTGGGACATGCCACCGGCGACAAGCTTCTGCAGTTCGTTTCAAAACGACTTCTGGCTGGCGTGCGGGGTTCCGACACGGTCAGCCGCCAGGGCGGAGATGAATTCGTGATCCTGCTTTCGGAGATCACCTATCCGAAAGACGCGGCCACGAGTGCGAAAAAAATACTTCTTTCGCTCAGCGCACCGCACTCCATCGGGGGACAAGATCTGCATATCGATGGCAGTATCGGTATCAGCGTCTACCCGGAAGACGGAGAAGATGCCGAAACGCTGATCAAGAATGCGGACACGGCGATGTACCACGCCAAGGAAAGGGGACGCAATAATTTCCAGTTCTTCAAGACGGATATGAATCTGAAGGCCGTGGAGCGGCAATCTCTCGAAGGCAGCCTGCGCCACGCTCTCGAGCGAGGAGAGTTCTTGTTGCATTATCAGCCGAAGGTAAATCTCGACACGGGTGAGATTACGGGAGTCGAAGCGTTGATACGCTGGCAGCAGCCCGATCGAGGACTCGTCCCTCCCGCCCAGTTCGTGCCCATCGCCGAGGATTGCGGCCTCATTCTCCAGATCGGCCGTTGGGTGCTGCGCGAAGCATGCCGGCAAGCGCGCGCCTGGCAGGACGCGGGACTCCCGCCATTGCCTATGGCCGTCAACGTTTCCGCCGTCGAGTTCCGCGATAAGAGTTTTGTCGAAAGTGTCCGGACGATACTTTCGGAAACTGGCTTGGAAGCGCGATATCTGGAACTCGAGCTCACCGAAGGCGTCCTGATGGACGATGCCGAATCCACGGCCTTCGTACTGCAAGAGCTCAAAGGCATGGGGGTACACCTTGCGGTGGATGACTTCGGCACCGGCTATTCCAGCCTGAGCTATCTTCGGCAGTTTCCCATTGATGTCCTGAAAATTGACCAGTCCTTTGTCCAACAGATCACTGCCGATCCCGATGACTCTACAATCGTGAGCGCCATAATTGGCATGGGAAAGAGTCTCAAGCACCTCGTGGTTGCCGAGGGCATCGAAACGCGAGAACAGAGGGCCTACCTGCAGACCCAGCATTGCGCGGAAGGACAAGGCTACCTCTTCAGCCGGCCCCTGGCCGCCGCCCAATTCGCCCATTTACTGCAGACGGGCATAACAGAACTGTCGTCCACTAAGGGGTCGGACCTCTTCACACCTCTGGCGGTCTGAGGGAACACTCGAAACTTCGCGACCGACTGGCGGGTGCTGGTGAGGGCCCGCTACCCCGCTGAGGGCACTGGTACCGCTTCAACTTTCGACCAGTCTCACGATTTCTTCGATGCTCCAAACGTCGTGGTTGGCAATCCCGCTTCCATCGCAGGGGTAACCCGCAACGTACTACAGTGATTGTTGTGGAGCACTAATGTGACGGGTAATTTTTCGCGGGGGGTAGCACGTTTTTACGTGGTTTAGAGGGGCAATACGTTGAAACTAAGCGCGTTAGGAATGGCGCAAAGTTTGCAC
The DNA here is from genome assembly GCA_041478205.1 of Candidatus Acidiferrum sp. Classification (GTDB taxonomy): domain Bacteria; phylum Acidobacteriota; class Terriglobia; order Acidiferrales; family UBA7541; genus Acidiferrum. The sequence goes on along the minus strand of JBGOVR010000073.1, from coordinate 15,161 downwards.
CTGTTTAGAACCGGGGGACGCGAGCCGAGGATCCCTTTAGGGGATTGAGGGCTGGGCCGGTTCGCTTGTCCCCCTTTACACTTTCGCCGTAGGTGGCGCCGGAGAGCTTCCGGATCGTCACCGCCTCCCAAACACCCCAAGAACGTACCCGAACGCGGCGGAGGTGTGGCTCTCCGCAGCACAAGGATGAAACGACGTGTCGTGGCGATCCGGCCGGAAGGAACGGGTCCGTTCTCCGGTAAATCCCTAGCTTGAGAGAACGGCGGGAACGACGGGCCTTACGACCAGGGGCGCGAGATGTAGTCGCTCATGGTCATGAACAGCAGGATGGCGAGCCAGAAGATCGAGCAGATGATGACCAGCTGGGTGCGCTTGGGGCTGTACTTTCCATGCATGAAAAAGAGGACGACCAGCGAGGCTTTACAGGTAGCAATGAACAGGGCGACGATAATATTGAGGCCGGAAAAGTATTGGTTCAGGTCGATTTTTGCAGCGACTACCGTGAGGATGGTGCCGAGCATAAGCGCGCCAAAGATCGCGAAGTAGATTTTAGGTGAGACGATATGATGTTCAGACAAGCGATTGCCTCTCTCGAGATTTTCCCGCTAGTGCCGGTCAATCAAATACAGCAATGGGAAAAGGAAAATCCACACGATATCGACGAAGTGCCAATAGAGGCCGACGAGCTCGACCGGGGTATTGTATTGCGGCGTAAAGCGGCCGCGCATGGATTGCTTGATGAGCCACAAAAGCAGCCCGGCACCGATGATCATGTGCAGGGCGTGAAGACCGGTCATGGCGAAATAGAGCGAGAAGAAAAGCTGGGCATGCGCGTTGGTGGCGATACTGGCACCCGGCTCGAAACTGAAACTCAAGCCCGGAACGTGATGCTCGACAAATTTTTGGTGATATTCGACGCCCTTGATGCCCAGGAAGACGCTGCCGAGAACGAGCGTGGCAATCAGAAAAATCGTTACGAGCTGCTTTTTTCCGACCTGCGAAGCCCACACGGACATGGCCATAGTCAAGCTGCTGCCGATGAGCACGACGGTGTTGATGGCGCCGAGCGTGAGGTCGATGGATTTGCTGGCTTCACCGAAGACGTCTGGATACGTGGAGCGGTTGAGGGTGTAGGTCATGAACATGCCGCCGAAGAACAAAACTTCGGTGACCAGAAATATCCACATGCCCAGCGAAGCGGTCTCCCGCTGCTGCTCCATGGTTTGAAACTGGCCGTACAATTCTCCGGTGCGATGCACTCCGCACTCCTCTGTCGACCCCGGTTTAGCCGGGGCCGCTCGTGCAGTTTCTAGTCGTCTCCGTGAGCCGGCGTAAGCGACGGCCCACCTTTCACTGGGAGCCCAAATTCGGGCCGGTTGTTGTAATCGTACGGCTCCCAGGTGACTTCCGGCGTAACGTCGAAGTTCTCGGTCATCGGCGGTGAAGCGGTCTGCCACTCGAGACCCGTCGCGGGCCATGGGTTGCGCCCAGCGATCTTGCCGTAACGCATGGACCAGACCAGATAAATCATCGGAAGCAAGTAGCCGAGCGCGAGAATCGAGGCGCCCGCCGTGGACATCACGTTGAGCACCTGAAACTCCGGTGGATAGCTGTGATAGCGGCGCGGCATGCCTAGATAGCCAAGGATGAATTGCGGGAAAAATGTCAGGTTAAAGCCGACGAAGAGGGTTACCGCAGCGATGCGGGCCAGAAATTCAGGATAAAGCCTGCCGGTGATCTTCGGCCACCAGAAGTGCAATCCGCCAACGTAGCCCATGACCGCGCCACCCACCATGATGTAGTGGAAGTGAGCGACGACGAAGTAGGTGTCGTGGATGTGGATGTCCAGACCGAGACACGCAAGGAAGAGGCCCGTCAATCCACCGATCAGGAACAGGCCGATGAAGCCAAGGGCGTAAAGCATCGGCGTGTCGTAGGAAATCGAACCTTTGTAAAGCGTGGCGGTCCAGTTGAACACTTTAACCGCGGAGGGAATGGCCACAAGATAGCTGAGCAACGAGAAAGTCAACGCGGCGTAGGGAGACTGGCCGGTCAAAAACATGTGATGCGCCCAAACGAAGAAGCCGATGACGGCGATAGCGATACTCGACCCGGCGATGAAGGAGTAGCCGAAGATGGGCTTGCGCGCGAAGGTAGGGATGACTTCGCTGATCACACCCATGGACGGCAAAATCATGATGTAGACCGCGGGATGAGAATAAAACCAGAACAGGTGCTGGAAGAGAATCGGATCGCCACCGAGCGCCGGATTGAAAAAGCCCAGGTGGAACATGCGCTCGAGACCCGCGAGCAGCAAGGTAATGGCGATCACCGGCGTCCCGAGGATGAAGATAATGCTGGTGGCATAGTGCGCCCAAACGAAGAGCGGCAAGCGGAACCACGTCATGCCGGGCGCCCGCATGGTGTGAATGGTCACGATGAAGTTCAGGCCCGTCAGGATGGAAGAGAAACCGTTGATGAAAACTCCGATCACCGCGGGGGTGACCGCGGAGTTCGAGTAGACGCTGCTCAACGGCGTATAGAACGTCCAACCGGTATCCAAGCCGCCGGTGGCGAAGGAGTACAGCACGAAACTGCCGCCGACTAGGTAGATGTACCAGCTCAAGAGATTGATCTTCGGGAAGGCCAGATCCTTGGCGCCGATCATCAGGGGTATCAGGAAATTTCCCAGCACTGCGGGAATCGACGGAATCAAGAAGAAAAAGATCATGGCCACGCCGTGCATGGTGAACAGCTTGTTGTAGGTCTCCGGCGTAACCAGGTAGCCACTCGGCGTCAGCAGGTGGATACGGATCATGGTGGCGAAGGCACCGCCGATGAAGAAGAAAAAGGTGACGGAGGCCAGGTACAGCAGGGCGATGCGCTTGTGGTCGGTGGTAAACAGCCACGAGCGAATCCCGTAGGTGGCATTCAGATAATGTTCGTTCGGCAGTTCCTTGCCTGGTGATGGTGTTGAGCTCATAACTTATTTCTTCCCCGTGGCCGGCGCAATTCCGGCGCCCGTCGCGGGAACCGGCTGCGACTGCAGAGACTTGACGTACGCGGTCAGGCTTAGAATCTGTTCCTCCGTCATTTGTCCCTGGAAAGTAGGCATTAACGACTGATACCCGGCGACAATTTTGGCGTTCGGGGTCAGGACCGACTCTCGAATGTAAGCATCGTCGGCGGTGACGGTGGAACCATCGGCCAGAAGAACCGTGGCGCCATAGACGCCGTTCAAGGATGGCGCGCGGCCTTTGCCGTCGCTCAGATGGCACGTATTGCAGGCCTTCTCGGCAAACAGTTTTTCGCCGGCGACAATAGGATTGGCATTAGCGTCAGAAGATCCCGAAAGCCAAGCGGCGTAGTCGGACGGCTCCATGACGGTGACCCAGCCGCCCATGAGAGCGTGGTTGGTGCCGCAATACTGGGAGCAGAAGAAATGGTAGCGCCCGGCCTTGGTGGGCCGAAACCACATGGTGTTGTAGTGGCCCGGCACGACGTCCATCTTGACGCGGAAGGCCGGAACGGAAAAATCGTGAATGACATCCTCGCTGGCCAGGATCAGCTTGACGTTCCGGCCGACGGGAACATGGAGCTCGTTGATTTCTTTCAGGCCGGTGGGTTGCTGCGCCTTCCACATCCACTGTTTTCCGATGACGTAGATGTCGAGCGTATCCATCGGCGCGCGGCGGTAGTCCACATAGATGACGGCGCCACCCGCGAACATCGTCAAAGCCAGAATCGCGGGAACGATCAACCAGGCGGCCTCGAGCCGCGGATCTTCGTGAATGGCGACGCCGATGTCGCCCGGCTTCTTGCGGTGGAATTTGAAAAAAAAGATGACGATCGCCGTGGTGATCGCGACCGCGAAGAATAGGCACACGGCGGTGATATACACCATGAGAGCGTCCACGCTAGGAGCAAAGTTGGACGCTTGTTCCGGATACAATGGCAGTTGCGACTGCACGGTTCTAGTGTGCTCCTTGTTCGGTGCGACCGCTGAGCGGCGGATGCAATTTCGAGTTCGCCGCGCGGCCATCGCGGCGGCGGAAAATCAAAATGCCGGCGACGATCATGAGTATCGTCAAAATTCCGCCCAAGCGGACGATTCTAAGAATGGTGGCGCTGTATCGCGCGGTCGCAGGATCGTATTCGAAACAATAGAGAAGCAAGTGATCGATCGGGGTGCCGATCTTTCCGGCGGACGCGTCAACAAGGCCGAGACGCACATCGCGCGACGGATATTCGACGCCGTAAAAATAGCGCGAGATGCGCCCACCGGGCGTGAGCAGCATGATGCCGCTGGCGTGAGCAAAAATGCCGGTGTTAGCGTCGAAGGAGTAGCGGAAGTTAGCGGCTTTCGCAACCGCGTCGATCGATTCTTTCGAGCCGGTCAGAAAATGCCAGCCTGCGGCGGTTTCACGCCGCCCGTAATGCGACATGGCGGTTTCCTTTTTTCGCGCAGCCATGTCCGGCGTTTCGCGGGGATCGAAGCTGACGAAGACGACTTCAAAGTCGCGCGCGGCGTTAAAGGAAAGCATTTTCAGCGAACCAACGACTCCCTGCTCGACCTGATTGCAAAGCATGGGGCAGCCGTAGTAGACAAGCGCGAGCAGGACCGGCTTCTGGCCAAAATATTCACGAAGGCGGACCTCGCGGCCGGCCTCATCGCGGAAGCCGAGATCGAGCGGCACCTGCCCATTCAGCGGCGGCTCAAAGCCAACGTTTAGCAACGCGGCGGGAAGACCGGCGGAGGACTTGCCGATATTGTCGGGAGCTGTTTGTGCGCCGGACGCAAAGGACAGCGCCAGCAGCGCGGCGATTCCAGCGATGGAACGAAGCCAGTTCATAGCGTTTACTTCTTCTGTTCTGCCGGCGGAGCGGGTACAACCGGCAAACCTTTCTCGGCGATGAGCTTCATCGCGTCTTTCACGGGAATCTGAGCGATGCCTGCATTTCGATCGATCCAGCCAATTTTGTCGTTCTCTTCCGTGTCCAGGCGCAATTTCTCGCGCATATCGGCCTGCGGATCGTTGCCGTGGCCGGGCATACCCTGGAGGCGAGGTTCCGGCGGCATCACCTTAAAGTCCTTGCCCATTTCCTGGCGCACGGGAGGCGGAGGCGTATCGGACTGAACCGCGACGCGAGTGGTCACGCGAAGCACGAACACGCACACGACGTAGGAGAGAATAACCGCCATCGCCAGCGTGAAGAGATACTTAAAGATCGTGCCGGCTTGCACGTCGGTCGGCTCGAAAGAGACGTCCGCATGCTTGGGCTCCGCGCCCGCACCGTGACCCGTGCCATGTATTTTAGAACTCATGCTGCTCGATGGCCTCCTCAAGTTGCGGGTCGCCGAGGGGAAGAAGCGGCCTTTGTTTCAACTGCCAGGCGAAAACACAGAGCCACAGGCCGCCGAGAGCGAGCGGCGCGGCCAGATCCCACAAGTTCGGCAGGGCGTTGGAGGTGAATTCCGGGCGCGTCATCCAAAACAGATCCACGAAGCGCATAAAGATCAGCCAGATGGCCACCCTGGGAAGGAGTTTCGGGTTGCGCTTCAAATCCCGCGAGAGCAGCAGAAAGAAGGGCACGAAAAAGTGGAAAATCAGCACGATTACGGCGACGACGCCCCAGCCACCGTACAGGCGCGTCCGGTAGAAGCTAATTTCTTCCGGCTGATTTCCGGACCAGATGATGAGCAGCTGCGAGAAATCGAAGTAGGCCCAAAGCATGACGAAGGCGAGGAGAAGTTTGCCAAGGTCGTGCAAGTGGCGCTTCTGAACGACGCCAGCGAGCGGCTCCGAGCCTGCCAGCAGGACGATGACGGCGATCATCAGCGACATCGAAGAGATGAGCTGTCCCGCAATGAAAAGAAAACCGTAGATGGTCGAGGCCCAGTGCGGGGAGAGCGACATCACCCAGTCGATGGCGGCGAAGGACATCGCAAAAACGTACAGGATCATGCCGGGGCCGGCAGCCATCTTCAGGCGGCGGCGAAGGGAGCGGTCTTCGCGATTTACGTCCTGCTCTTTCGACCAGCGATTAAAGAAGAACATCAGGACGAGCCAGACGGCGAAGTAAATAGCGGCGCGAATCTTGAACCAGTCCGAGGTGAGATAGCTTTGCTGGAAGTGCGAGAGCGCCCCTTCACCGGAAGTAGGAGCATTCAGCCACGCGGAATACAGATATTTCATGCCAAAAAAGATCGGGACGAAAAAAACCAACAGGAGAGGAAGAGCACGCGTGGCGGATTCGAGCGGGCGGCGAATCACAATGCCCCAATGACCGCCCGTCAGGTGCTGCAGCATCAATAGGCCGAGCGAGCCCAGGGACAGCCCCAGAACGAAAATGAAAGCGAGCAGATAAGAATGGAGGAAATCGGCCGGCGATTTGACATACCCGATGATGCAAAGCACCAAGCCGATGAGGCCGGCAACGAGCGCGCGCTGCTGGACGCGGCCGAGACTTTCCGGCGCCTTGTAGTCCTGCGCGGTCATTCCTGCGTTCCTCCCGGCTTCTCCGGCATGGTTCCTGGGCCTTCTTTTTTCTCCGTCGGCGGATTCATGACCTTCTCGCGCAGCTCGGCGGGCAGTTCGGCCACCTTGGCGTTGCGGCTGAGTTGCAGAGCGCGAAGGTAAGCGATGATGGCCCAGCGGTCGCGCGGCGGAATTTGCGCGGAGTAGCCATACATGGCGCCGAAGCCGTTGGCGATCACGTCGTAGATGTAGCCGTTGGGGACCTGGCGGAGGCGGTCCTGATGATAGCTCGGCGGATGCTTCATGCCGCGCATCGCGATCATGCCGTTGCCGTCGCCTTGCAGTCCGTGACACGGCGTGCAGAAAATTTTGTAGCGGTCCTCTCCGCGCTCCAGCAGTTCTTGCGTGACCGGCAGCGGGAAACCGTTGGAATCCTTCGGGATTACAAGCGCGTCATCGGCAATCGAGCCGCGCGCGACGGTATTTTCCAGCAACGGACGCTCCGACCGGCCGTCGGTGAAGAAATCAGACGGCGACAGCGGGCGATTCTTGGGTTGCTGCGCCATGTCCTGCTTAAGGCTGCAGCCGGCAAGCAATACCAGACATGCCGCGCCGCAAACGGCGGCGAAGACACGCGAAATCAGTCTCGTTCGCGAAGCGCTAATCATCGCGCACCTCGCTGACGTGATGCGCGTCGACTCCCTGGAGAAAGCGCGCCGCTTCCGCGAGATTGAATTTTTTGTCGCGAGACTCGATGCACAGAAAAAACCGATCGGTGGTGGCGTGTTTGGCGAAGCGCTCGACGTTGAAAAGAGGATGATACGGCTGCGGCAGCCCGTTCAGCGCGAGCATGCCAAACACCGCCGACAGCGCAGCCCCGAGAATCGTCAGCTCGAACGTAACGGGAATGAAAGCGGGCCAACTGTTCAAGGGGCGCCCGCCGATATTCATAGGATAAGCAATCGCGGCCACCCAGTACTGGAAGCTGAAACCGCCAATGCCTCCACAGAGACCGCCGATCAGCGTGATCAAAGGCACTTTGTTGCGCTTCAGCCCCAGCGCTTCGGAGAGCCCCTCGACGGGGAAGGGTGCGTAACCTTCGACGCGGCGATAACCGGCGTCTCGCGCCTTTTCCGCGGCACGGATGAGCTGGTGCTCGGTCACGAACTCACCCACGACGCCGTAAATGTGTGAGCGATGCTCCATCACTTGTGTTCCTCGGAGGTTTCCGCGACCAGTTCGCGCATCTCCGCAATGGAGATCGCCGGCAGCACGCGCACGAACAGGAACAGCAGCATAACGAATAGTCCGATGGTCCCGGCGAACGTCATGTAGTCCCAAGCGGTGGCCGAGTAGCGGCCCCAGGCGGAGGGCATGAAGTCGCGCGTCAAGCTGATGACCACGATCACGAAGCGCTCGAGCCACATGCCGATGTTGATGATGATGGACATCACGAAGAGCACCGGCACGTTGGTGCGCATTTTTTGAAACCACAGCAATTGTGGAGTAAGGATGTTGCAAAGAATGAGCGCGAAATAATAATGATTGTAAGGGCCGTGGAGACGCTGCTGAACCAGGAACACATCGAACTTGTTTCCGCTATAACTCGACATGAAGAATTCGAAGAAGTAACCGTACGCCACGATCAGGCCGGTGGCGAGCATCACCATGGCCATGTTCTCCAGGTGGCGCATGGTGATGAAATCTTCGAGATCGTAAGCCTTGCGCAGCGGAATGGCGATGGTCAGAACCATGGCGAAGCCGGAATAGATGGCTCCGGCAACGAAATACGGCGGGAAGATCGTGGTGTGCCAGCCGGGCACGATAGCGATCGAGAAGTCGAAGCTGATCACGCTGTGCACGGAAAGCACCAGCGGCGTCGCCAGGCCCGCAAGAAGCAGATAGGCGGACTGGTAGCGCTGCCAGTGGCGTGCCGAGCCGCGCCAGCCCATCGCAAGCATGCCGTAAATAATTTGCTTGGGCTTGGATACGGTTCGATCGCGAAGCGTCGCCAAGTCAGGAATGAGGCCCACGAACCAGAACAGCAGCGAAACCGTGCCGTACGTGGAGACCGCGAATACGTCCCAGATGAGCGGGCTGCGAAACTGCGGCCAGATTCCCATGGTGCTCGGATACGGGAACATGTAAAACGCCATCCACGGCCGGCCGGTGTGAATCAGCGGAAAAATTCCGGCGCAGGCCACCGCGAAGAGTGTCATCGCTTCCGCGAAGCGGTTGATCGAGGTACGCCATTTCTGGTTGAGCAAAAACAGGATGGCCGAGATCAGTGTGCCGGCGTGCCCGATACCGATCCACCACACGAAATTGACGATGGCAAAGCCCCAGCCAATCGGGGCATTGATGCCCCAGATTCCGACGCCCTTGATAATGAGCCACGCCAGGGAGACGGTGAGCACCATCACCATGGCGAAGGTCACCGTGAACCCCGCAAACCAGCCGAACGATGCAGGCCGCGTGAGAACGATCGCGCTGATCTTGTCCGTGACCGTGCCGTAGGTATGCCCCGGCTCGATTACCGGAGCTAGGCGGCGGATTTCGGGAGAATTGATTGGCGGTTCTCCGGCGCTCATGCCTTCTCCATCTCGGGATTCGGATTGCGCACCGCCGCGAGGTACGTGGTGCGCGGGCGCGCATTCAGCTCGCCGAGAATCGAATAGTTGCGTTGCTGCGCTTTCAATTTGGCCACGCGGCTGTTCGGATCGTTGGCGTTGCCGAAAACGATGGCCTCGGCCGGACATGCGGCTTCGCAGGCGGTGACGATCTCGCCGTCGCGGATTGGGCGATTCTGTTTTTCAGCCTCGATGCGCGCATTGTTGATGCGCTGCACGCAATAAGTGCACTTTTCCATCACGCCGCGGCTGCGCACCGTGACTTCTGGGTTGCGCAAAAGCTTGAGCTGCGGCGTTTCCCAATCCTGGAAGCGCAGAAAATTAAAGCGGCGCACTTTGTAAGGGCAGTTGTTCGAGCAATAGCGCGTGCCGACGCAGCGGTTGTAGACCATGTCGTTCAAGCCTTCGGCGCTGTGCACCGTGGCGCCGACGGGACACACCTGCTCGCACGGAGCATTTTCGCACTGCTGGCACGGAACCGGCTGGAAGAAAGTTTCGGGATTGGCGAGCGCGTCGTGCTCGTTGGTACTCGGATCATTCGTCGGAGTTTCGGCCTTGTAGTAGCGGTCGATGCGGATCCAGTGCATTTCGCGACCGCGCATGACCTGGTCTTTGCCGACGACGGGGATATTGTTCACGGACACGCAGGCGACCACGCACGCGTTGCAGCCATTGCAGCTATTCAGGTCGATGGCCATGCCCCAGGCGTAACCCGGGTAGGCAAATTCCTTGTAGAGCGAATCGCTCTTGGCCGGCTGCTCGTCGCCTTCGTGGGCGAACGCCGGGTTCTTGTTGTATTCCTCGAGCGTGCCGGTGCTGAGTATCTTCCGGCCTTCCATGTTGAAGTGATACTGGGTGCACGCCAGCGGATAGTCTGCGCCGGTCTTGCTGATTTTGCCGCCCGCGGCAACCCACAATGCGCTGGAGGCGCGGACCGCGTACGCGTTGAAGCCTTTGTTCGTGCCGGTATAACCGGCCTTCTTGCGGCCGTAGCCGAGCGGAAGAACGACGACGCCGTCAGCTTGCCCGGGAAGAATCCACGCCGCCGCACTCACTTTGCTGTTGGAGAGAGCGATGTCGATCACGTTGGAGATGATCTGTCCGTGCTCGCCGCCTCGTGCCGCTACGCTGTGGGTCAGACCAAGCTTTTCTGCCGTAGCCGGGCTGACGAGTGCGGCATTGTCCCAAGTCAGCTTGGTGACCGGCTTGGGTAATTCCTGGAGCCAGCCATTGTTGGCAAACCGGCCGTCATAAACGCAAGGATCGGGACGGAAGATGAACTCAAGCTCCTCGGCGGCCGCGGGCTTTGCGGCCGGCAAGCCGGCTGGATTGAACTTCGATGAGATCCCGCCAAGTGGCGCATAGGCCGTATCTGCCACGACACCGTCGTTCAGCGTCTTGCGCCAAAACTTTTCGAAATCACCGCTCGGATTGGCGGTTTTCAAGCGATCGCGAACGGAATCGTAGTTGGTAACACCCGGCTTGTCGGAGAACGCTGCCAGTACTTCGCGCGCGGAGTGCGTGTGATACAGCGGCGCGATCAGCGGCTGAACGACGCTGACGGTGCCATCGAAAGCCCGCGCGTCACCCCAAGTCTCCAAGTAGTGCGACTCGGCCACATGCCACTGGCAATGCTCCGAGGTCTCATCGAAATACGGGCTGAGCTGCACCGAAGTGCGCACCTTCCGCAGCTTCGATGTGAAATCGAAATCGTGTGGAGTGTCGTAAACGGGATTACCGCCGAGGATCACCAGCGTGTTGACCTTACCAGCGTCCATGTCGGCGCACAGCTCACGCAGCGATTCCAGGTGATTTACCGAATTGGCCTCGACGGGCTCCGTGTAATAAAGAGTTGCGCCAACGTTCCCCAGCGCAGCATTGATCGCGTGCGCGAGGGCATGGACCGCTGCTGACTGCTGTTCTCCCGCAACCACTAGAGAGCTACCGTGATACTTCTGAAGATCCTTCGCAACGCTATCGAGCCATTTTTCCGCGGCAGGTGAAAGCGTCCCACCGCCACCCAGACCCAGCTTCGCGGCTAGCGCGCGCGCAAACTGTTCAATCTCCGAGGCACGAAGCGGCAAGCGATGATCCGCGCTGGAACCGGTAACGGAAGGCGTCGGCTCGACAACGTACAGCCGATTCATCTCGGGGCCTAAGCGATCGATCTCGGCGTACTGGTCCAGCTTGCGCCGCCGGTAAAACTCTTTCATGTACCGCAGATGGCCCGGGCCGCTGGCCAAGAAATCGGCGTCCAGCGAGAGAATAACGTTGGCCTTCTCGACGCGATACACGGTGTTGACGTACCGCCCGAACGCCAGCTTCCCGCCTTCCCGCGCGCCATCGCTAACGGCGGGTTCCCACTGATGCCACTTCGCCTGCGGATAGAGCTTGAGAAGCGCCTGAATCTGATCCGCGATCGTTGGCGACGCGATCGTGCCCGTCAGGATCCGGAAGCCCGCGCCATTGGCTCCCTTGATCTCCGCGGCGCTGGCCTGCGCGCCATCCAGGAACGCAGACCACGTGCGAATCTCGCCAAGATTGGTAACGGTCTGCGCGCGATCCGGGTCGTAAAGATTGAGCACCGAAGCTTGGACAAACGCATCCGTCGCACCCAGGTTGGACGGATGATCTGGATTGCCCTCAATTTTTGTAGGGCGCCCTTCGTGGCTCTCGACGAGCACGCCAACGGCATCGGCGCCAAACGGCATCACGGTGGCAAAGAACAGCGGCTTGCCGAGGATCATGCCATCCGGCTGCTTCACGTACGGCACGATGTTCGTTTGCACGTTCGCTTGGCATCCGGAAAGACCCGCGAACGCCAGCGAGGCCGCCATCAGCTTCAGGAAATCGCGGCGATCGACGGACTCATCCCACTCCGACGCCTGGCGCGGGAATTCGCGGTGCAACAATTGCTCGAAGTGCGGGTCGTCCGCCAACTCTTCGAGCGTCCGCCAATACTGCTTCCCGCTTTTCGACTGAAGTTTGGCGCGAACGGCGGCGAGATCCAGCGGGTGCTCGCGCAGCGTCAAGTCTTCCGCGCGATCCTCGTCGTGAGAATCCGCTTCGTGGTGCATTGGAAAATGATTGTACTCGCTCTCGCTCATACCATCCATCAACGATGACAGGTCGAGCAGTTCGTCAGCTCGACCGTCGTTCGAATCTTGTACTCCGCCGCCAGCTTCTTGCCGATTTCATCCTGATCGGACGGCGCCTTCCAGTCCATATTGAAAACTTGATCGCGCGGGCGCAAAACGCGTTCCGGATTGCGATGACAGTCAAGGCACCACTCCATCTGCAATGACGACGCCTGGAAGACCAGCGGCATCTGATTGATCTGTCCATGACACGAAGAACAGCCCACACCTTTGCTGATGTGAATGCTGTGATTGAAATACACATAGTCCGCGAGACGATGCACCCGCACCCAATCGATCGACTTATCGGTGCGATAGCTCTCGCGAACCGGCTCCAGGTAACCCACGTTGTTAAACAACACCGAATGGCAGTTCATGCAGGTCTTTGTGGGTGGAATGCCCGCAGTCGCCGAGTTTTCTACTCCCGTGTGACAGTAGCGGCAATCGATGCCGTCATCGCCGACGTGATGCTTGTGGCTGAACTGCACGGGCTGCTGGCGCGTTTGATTCTGGTTCGTCAGATACGGAGAACGTGCAGCTCCCAAAATTCCCGTCAGCGCCAGCCCGGCCAAAAAAAGCGACGAGAAGACACTGAATCGAGAGATAAAGTTCGTGCTGCGGTGAAAAATTTGCGCCATTTTAATGTTTGCACTTTGGCGGTGAGCGCTCCAGGAGGGAGCAGAAACTTACGCGTCCACCAAGACCTAACCGGGATGTGCAAACCCGAATCGTCTTTGACGCGATAGTTTCCAACAAAACTTTCGGGAATGCAACTGTTCAAGCAACTTGACGATTACATTTCTACAACATCAGGCGCGACGAAAAAACGCAATTTGTTCGAAGTTTTCAAAACCGAGTACCGTGGATGCGTTACTTCGCCCTGGGAGCCAATGCGAACCCACCGTCTCGTACCCATCTCGTACTAATCTCGCTTTGGACCGCCCCCAATCCATAGCTACGCGGCAAATCTCCTGGTACCCGCGGCATTTTTTGCGCCGAGGCCTTGTCCAACCGCTCGGTCATGCTATCTTAGGAAGACCCTCCGTCGTGCCGCTCGCGGCGGAGCCTACCTACTTTCGCACGGCCGCATTGCGGCTCCGCGAACGCCGCTGGGGCGTGGTCCAACCGGTAGGACACCTCACTGTTAATGAGGACGGTGAAGGTTCGAATCCTTCCGCCCCAGCCAATTTTTCTCGCTGTCCTTGAGAATCGCGACCGCCGCTAATCCTTGGCCGTGGGTAGCCCTGCTTCGAGCCAGCCCTTCCAGCCGCCATCCATGGATTCCACGTTGGTGTAACCCATTTTCTGCAGGTTCTCGGCGGCGATAGCGGAGCGGAAACCGCCACCGCAGTACAGGATCAGTTTTGCGCCGGTATCCGGAACACGTTGCTCGATATCTCGCTCGATGATGCCTTTGCCTAGGTGTACAGCCCCAGGCAGATGGCCTTTCACCCATTCATGGTCTTCGCGGATATCCACCAGCAGCAATTTCTCGCCCGCATCCATGCGTCTCTTCACGTCGGGAACATTTGTTTCTTTCACGCATTTCTTGGCATCCTGTACGAGTTTCAGAAACTGTGGTGCGTGCGCCATGTCGTTCTCCCTCGGTTTGCTAACTCGTCGAGAAGAGCCTAGCACAAGCACGGCGGCGGCGGGGGGTGCGAGCTACGGAGTCGAAGTTGCAGCGGCAGTTTTCTGCGCCGGACTCTTCGTTGCGAAAGACCTGACGAGATTCACCAGGTTCCAGCGGAGTTTCTCCGGCTGCCGGTCTCCTTCGCCCATCATTTTTCCTTTGCCCTTGGTAATGATGTAGAACAACTCGCCGTCGGTTTTTCCCTCCAGCGACGCGGGCTCGCGCCAGTCGTGCATGGCCAGCTTCATGGATTCCACGAGTTCGCCTTTGCCGTCGCCTTGCGCGCCATGACACATTTCACAATCATACTTAAATGCTTTGTGCGCCTCCGCAAGTCCCTCCGGCGTGGATTTCACCGGGTTCACCCGCGCAGCGGCGTCAGGCGTGATCTTGTACTCCTCGCTCGCTGACTGAGATTTGTCGGGACTTTCCTGTGTGATGTTCTGCTGTGCAGCACAAACACCGAAACCCGCAAGCAGAAACGCACCCACGACAAGGTGAGAACGTCTCATAACTGCCTCCTAAGGAGAACGGATGGGCCGACGTAACCAGCTAAATCTACGTTGTGAGCGGATTCTACGCCCGGGAAGCGGGCAAAGAAAGTACGAAGAAATATCTGTGGCGCAGGCGTCAACTCAGGTCGAGCAGATGCTAGTGCGCCGCTTGCGCCGGTGGTGCGGACGGCTTCTTCGCCGCCTTGCTAGGCGGGAGCGAACACGCCCGGCGTGGCTCTGCGCCGCCGTAACCCGCGCGGAATGGGCTAGACTCGCGCACCCGCGTGCGCAAGCCGTCGATCGCCGGCGGAATCGCGTCACGCGCAACGCCGCGGATCAGAAAGATCATCAACGCAGCCTCACCGGGAGAATCGACGCTCGACGTAATGCCGACACCTTGCACGCCGGGTTGCTGCATTAGCTCCGTGACGTGTACTGCGTGAACCACTTTCGCGCGATTGAATTCCGCCTCCGAGATGGAATAGACAGCCTGAGGTGCCTCCGCGGATTGTTCGTTGACACCGCTGTCAGCAGCGGAAATCGCCCCGCGGCGCGGAAAGAGTTCGCCCTCCACAATCCGCGTGCGAATGCCGTCTATCTGTGCGGGAACCTTCGTGCGTGGCTGCCTCTTCGTGACAAAGAACAAGATCGCGGGCTCGACGGGATTATCGTAACTCGCGCCCACGCCGACAGCTTGCACTTCGGGATGTGCGAGCAATTCGGGCCCGTGCGCGTCACGCGCCGCGACCGCTCTCTGCATGGCCTCAACTGTCAGGGACGCCGCCAGT
>JBGOVR010000057.1:0-27547 GCA_041478205.1 Candidatus Acidiferrum sp. | reverse complement strand
TGCGTCCAAGCATGGCTTGTCAAACGCCGCGGTCACGCAAGCGCTCAAAAGGCAGGAGGGGAGAGGCCTTTTAGAGAAGCTCGCAGACGGCGTCTATTTGAACAAACTGGCGACGTCGGTCAACGCGCGTGACGTCGTCAACGAATTGATTCCGGATGCTTACATTTCGCTGGGAACGGCGCTGGCGGAGTGGGGAGTTTCCAGCCAAAATCCAATCGCTACGACATGCGTCACCACGGCCCGGGGCCGAAAGATCAAGACCGCCTCGATCGACATCGTGTACCGGAAAATCAGCCGGGAATTGTTTTGGGGTTTTACCGAAAAGAAAGGCCGATACGGCAGCTACAAGATCGCGGAGCCGGAGAAGGCCTTTCTCGACTGGATCTACTTTAGTCTCAAGGACGGGCTGGCCGTGCAGTTCGACGAAATTCAATTCGAGAAGTTGAGCCGTTCGCGACTGGTAGAGTACGCGAAAAAATACCCATCGACGGTAATTCAAACCCTGTTTTTCCCGCTTTTAGAAGGACAGATAGCCGGTTTGCGACCCTAGACTTGGACAAAAGATTCTCACAGTTTCGGAGCGCACTGCCCGCCATTACAAACCTTTCATCTTCCATTCCCAGCCGCGTATTGCATACTGATCGCACCACGTCCGGCAAAGGAGCATGGCATGACGGCCCCCCTCAGCGACTCGCTACTCCAAAGGATGCACGCCTACTGGCGCGCCGCGAACTATCTCTCCGTAGGTCAGATTTATCTTAAGGACAATCCGCTCCTCGAGCGCCCGCTCACTCTCGAGGACGTAAAGCCGCGTCTTCTCGGGCACTGGGGCACCACTCCGGGCCTGAACTTCATCTACACCCACCTCAACCGGTTGATCACCGGCCGCGACCTCAACATGATCTACATCATTGGCCCGGGTCACGGGGGCCCCGGCATCGTCGCGCACACCTATCTCGAAGGTTCCTACACCGAAATCTATCCACACATCGAGCTCAACCGCGACGGAGTCAAACGCCTCTTCCGCCAGTTTTCCTGGCCTTATGGGATCCCCAGCCACGTCGCTCCTGAAACGCCCGGCTCCATTCATGAAGGCGGAGAGCTGGGCTACTCCCTGCTCCACGCCTACGGCGCCGCACTCGATAATCCCAACCTGATCGTCAGTTGCGTCGTCGGCGACGGAGAAGCGGAAACTGGCCCTTGCGCCACCAGTTGGCACTCCAACAAGTTTCTGAATCCCGCCAAAGACGGCGCCGTCTTGCCGATCCTGCATCTCAACGGCTACAAAATCGCAAATCCCACGCTGCTGGCGCGCATCCCCCAGGAAGAACTCGAATCCTTATTCCGCGGCTACGGTTACACGCCCTACACTCTCGAAGGTGACGATCCCGCCGTCATGCACCAAAAAATGGCCGCCACCCTCGACCAAATCTTCGACGAAATCGCCGCCATCCAAAAAGCAGCGCGCCAAAACAACAAAATCGAACGCCCACGCTGGCCGATGCTCATTCTTCGCACTCCCAAAGGCTGGACCGGCCCCAAAACGGTCGACGGCAAACCCGTCGAAGGAACCTGGCGCTCCCATCAAGTGCCTTTCGCCGAAGTCCACGAAAAACCCGGCCACCTGAAAATCCTCGAAGACTGGATGCGCAGCTACAAGCCTGAGGAACTCTTCGATGCCCAAGGCGCCCTTGCCCCCGCACTCGTCAGCCTTCCTCCCAAAGGAAAGCGCCGCATGGGCATGAATCCTCACGCCAACGGCGGACTTCTCCTCGAGTCCTTGCACCTGCCGCACTTCCGGAGCTACGCCGTCGAAGTGAAAACTCCCGGCGAGCCAGTCACCGAAGCCACCCGCGTTCTGGGCTGCTATCTGCGCGACGTCATGAAGAGCAATCTGCAAGCGCAAAATTTTCGCGTCTTCGGCCCCGACGAAACCGCTTCCAACCGCCTCGACGCCGTCCTCGAAGTCACCGGTAAAACCTGGGAGGCTTCCACCCTTCCCGTCGACGAACATCTCGCCATCGACGGCCGCGTCATGGAAATCCTTAGCGAGCACATGTGCCAGGGCTGGCTCGAGGGCTATCTCCTCACCGGCCGCCACGGCTTCTTTTCCTGCTACGAAGCCTTCATCCACATCATCGATTCCATGTTCAACCAGCACGCCAAGTGGCTGAAGACCACGCGCACCATTCCCTGGCGCAAGCCCGTTGCTTCCCTCAATTACCTGCTGACCTCTCACGTCTGGCGCCAGGATCACAACGGCTTCTCTCACCAGGACCCCGGCTTCATCGACCACGTCGCCAACAAAAAAGCCGACGTGGTCCGCATTTATCTTCCTCCCGACACGAATTGCCTGCTCTCCGTCGCCGATCACTGCCTGCGTAGCCGCAACTACGTCAATCTCATCGTCGCCGGAAAACAGCCCGCTCCCAGCTGGCTAGACATGGACGCCGCGATCCGCCATTGCACCACCGGGCTCGGCGCCTGGGACTGGGCCAGCAACGACGAAGGCTCACCCGACGTGGTCATGGCCTGCGCCGGCGACGTTCCCACGCTCGAAACTCTCGCCGCCGTATCCATCCTCCGCGAAGATATTCCCGACCTGCGCATCCGCGTCGTCAACGTTGTGGACTTGCTAGCTCTTCAGCCCGCCAGCGAACATCCCCACGGCTTGGCGGACGAAGACTTCGACGCTCTCTTCACTACCGACAAGCCCGTCCTCTTCGCCTTCCACGGCTATCCCACGTTGATCCATCGCCTCACCTATCGCCGGCGGAATCACGACAACATCCACGTCCGGGGTTACGTCGAGGAAGGAACCACCACCACTCCCTTCGACATGGCGGTCCTCAATCGCATGGATCGTTTCCAGTTGGTCCTCGACGTCATCCGCCGCGTCCCCAAGCTCAGTTCTCGGATCGATACCGCCACCCAGCGCTTTGACGAGGTCCGGCAGCGCCACAAGGCCTACGTCTGCGAGCACGGCGAAGATTTGCCTGAGATTCGCAACTGGAAATGGAAGCCGAGATAAATCAAAAATGAGCGACGCGCCTCTTCTGGTGATCAACAGCGGATCGTCTTCCCTGAAGTTTGGCCTCTTCGTCGCGCATCCAAACGAAATTCGCGCGTCCTATCGCGGTGAAGTCGAGGGAATTGGCTCTCCCGAAGCCAGAGTCTGGCTGCGCTCCGCCGCGGGAGATTTACTCTCCGACGAGCGGCAAGCGGTTCCGGCCCACACTGACGCTCTCGGCCTCGTGGCAGCCAAGCTCCCGAGCCTAGGGCTTCCCGCTTTGGCTGCCCTGGGCCACCGCATCGTTCACGGCGGCCCGGCTCTCCGCGAACACCAGAAAATCACCCCGCGCGTCCTCGAACAATTGGAAGCCGCTTCCCACTTCGCTCCGCTCCACGTTCCCGCGGCGATGGCTTTGATCCGTGAGGCGCAGCATTTCTTCCCCAGCGTCCCGCAGTTCGCCTGCTTCGACACCGCTTTTCATCGCACTCTGCCGGAAGCGGCCGCGCGCTTTCCCCTGCCCGAAAAGTTCTGGAACGCCGGCGTCCGCCGCTACGGTTTTCACGGCCTCTCATGCGAATCGATCCTGCACACACTCGGTGCCACTCCGCCCCCTCGGGTGATCGTCGCCCATCTCGGCAACGGCGCGAGCATCACCGCCATCGCCAACGGCTCGTCCGTGGACACCACCATGGGACTCACTCCCACGGGCGGCATCATCATGGGCACCCGTTCCGGCGATTTGGACCCTGGCGTACTCCTGCATATTCTTCGAGCAAACGGAAACAACGTGGCGGAACTGGAAGACGTTCTCGACCGCCAGTCCGGCTTGCTGGGAATCTCCGGCGTCTCCCGCGACATGCGGCAACTGCATCAGGCCAGCGGCGATCCCCGCGCCCGCCTGGCCATGGAAATGTTTGCAAGATCGGCCAAAAAGGCCATCGCCGGTTTTGTCGCCGTTCTCGGCGGGCTGGACCTGCTGGTCTTCACCGGAGGAATCGGCGAACACGACCCCGCCGTGCGAGCGGAAATTTGCGAGGGACTACAGTGCTTCGGTCTTCATCTCGAGGAACAAGCGAACCAGCGCAACCTGGAAAGCATCAGCGGCGCGCAAAGCCGGGTCCTTGTCCGCATCTTACCGAGCGAAGAAGAAATTCAGATCGCCCGCCACACTTATCGTTTGCTCACCGCAAGCCCTAGCGGTTGATTTCGGCGATCCAGGCCGAAAACGGGTCGAGGGAGACTTGGTTCGGGTCCATTTTCGGCGGGGCCGGAAACGAAGCCAGCAGCGTTGTAGCGGATTTCGTTTGCACCCCTTTCGACGCGAGATCGAGGGTCACCTTTTGCGGGGTGTTGCTCATGTTCAAGAGCACGAGAACATTTTTGTCTTTGTAGGTCCGGAGGTAGGCAAGGACGTTGGGATCGGTCTCGTTGAGGGCGATGTACTTGCCCTCGAGCAAGGCTTTGTTGGTGTGGCGCAGGGACAGCAACTGTCGGTAGTAGTTCAGGATCGAATGGGGGTCCTGCTGTTCGGTTTCGACGTTGTAGGTTTGGTGGCGCTCGTCCACGGGCAGCCACGGATCGGCGGTGCTGAAACCAGCGTTGACGCTGGGGCTCCACTGCATCGGCGTGCGCTCGCCGTCGCGGCCCTTTTCTTTGGGCCAGCCCAGTTTTCCCATGGAATCTTTGACGTCTTCGGGGTGCTTGGGATCGTTGTTTTCCATGCCGATCTCTTCGCCGTAATACATGACGGCGGTGCCGCGCAGGGTGAGGTACAGCGAGGCCATCAGCTTGGCGATTTGATCGTTGTGCACGCCGTCGCCGTAGCGATCGTAGACGCGGCGGATGTCGTGATTGCTGAGAACGTAGACGGGCCAGCCGCCGGAATCGTCGACCCACTGGATTTGATTGCGGAAATCCGGTGGAGAGAGCTTGTTGATGGTGGTGAACATGAAATCCATGGGCATGGTGACTTCATCGTGGTGGGCGCCGTAGTAGCGTTTCAACTGGGCGATGTCGCTGGTCCAGGTCTCGCCAATCAGCACGGCGTTGTATTCGTCGGCGACCTTGCGGAGGCGTTGCAATACGCCGTGCAACTCCGGCTGGTTCTTGTCGTAGATTTCCTGCTCGACGGGATCGCCCAAGGCGTTCTTTTCCGTGCCGACGATGGGATTGTCGCGCAGCTGGCGGTCTACGAACATGACATCGACGGCGTCGAGACGAAAACCGGCGATGCCGCGCTTGTACCACCAGCGCGTGACGTCGAACATGGCTTTTTCCACGGCGGGATTGCGCCAATTGAGGTTTGGCTGCGGGGGATAAAAGTAGTGGTAATACCACTGTTGGGTAGCGGCATCGTATTTCCACGCGGGACCCCCGAAAAGGGAAGTCCAGTTGTTCGGGGGTTGCGCCGGGGCTTTACTGTCGTGCCAAAGGAACCAATCCCGCTTGGAATTGCTGCGAGAGGACTTCGATTCCTGAAACCATTTGTTTTGATCGGAAGTGTAAGTGAGGACAAAGTCGAGCAGCACGCGAATGTTGCGCTGCTTTCCCTGGGCCAGCAAGGCGTCCATGTCCTGCAACGTGCCGTAGTCGGGATTCACGTTGTAGTAGTCGGAGACGTCGTAGCCCCAATCCACCTGCGGGGACGGAAACATGGGGGCGATCCAGATGGCGTCGACGCCCAGCCATTGCAGGTAATCGAGTTTGGTGGTGATGCCGGGGATGTCTCCGATGCCGTCGTTGTTATGGTCCGCGAAGCTGCGCGGATAAATCTCGTAGAAGACGGCATGCTGCCACCACTGGTGGCCTTCGCCATCCACGGCGTTGTTCTGCGGGCGTGCCGCCGGGGCGCACAGCAGCGCGAGGCAGCAAATCATCACGATCGGGATGCGTTTTCTCATGGCAACTCCGGCGTAGGGTGGAGAGATCCTTCGGCTCGCGACGCTCGCTCAGAATGACTGCCCTTCATCGGATAGTCACTTGCGGCGCGCGGCGGCCTTTTCGAGCAGAGCTTTGACGGCGTCGAAGGTGGTCTGTTTGGGGTCGTCGCTGGCAATGGCCAGCGAGATGTACCCGCCGTCATTTACCAGCAAGCACGTTGTTGTCGGGAGGGGTTTGTCGCCCAGTTCCGATGGAAGCTTGAAGCATCCAACGGAACCCAGAATTTTTGTTTCGAGGGACTTGTCTTTTTTCATCGAGCTGGCAACGACGTCCAATCGCTGTTGAATCGTCACGGCGCGATCGGCTGGTGAAGGTGGCCGGATATTGAGACTGGCCTCATGGCGCATGTCATCAATTCTGACCGAGCAGATGGAAAACGTGCTGGTGTCCGACCCTTTGACGGAGATGGATTTGCCGCCGAAATGCGCCTCTAGTTCGGGGACCGAGAGGAGGCGGCAGGCTTTGGCGTCCGGGCTTGCTTGGCCGAAGGAAGGCGCTGCCCAGAGAAGTACCGCGCTGGTCAGTGCCCCGACGAGCGCCATGCGCGTTGGCCGCATCACACCTCGCGATCGAGAAGACGTCTCCGAAAAGAACAAGCACGCAGACAAGAACCCACGCGCAAGGCCAGCGTGTGGCGCTCGCGACGCCTGACTCGGAGGCTTACGCTCCGGCGCTCTTGGAGAAGCTGGCGACGGCGGCGGCTTCGGTGTCGTGCACGTCGAAGACGGTCAGCAGCTTGGTGATTTGCAGGACTTCCTGGAACTTGCTGCCCAGGTGGCAGAGGCGGAGCGCCGCGCCCTGCGTCTTTGCGCTATGATGCGCGGCGACGAGGGTGCCGAGGCCGGCGCTGTCGATGAACGTGATGTTGTCCATGTTCAGCACGATTTTCTTTTTTCCATCGGCGATCAAGCTCTTCACTTTTTCGCGCAGCGCATTGCTCTCCTCGCCAAGAACGATGCGGCCATCCAGCGCCACCACGGAAACGCCATCCACTTCGCGGTTCGTCATCTTCAATGCCACGTTCGTATCCTCCTCATCTTCATCGGACTGATCTTCATGGGAAGCGGTTCCGGCGGCAACCGGGCCGGAGCGCACAGCTTATCAGTAATAGTCCGCGCAGGACATGTAATAGCCGCAGACCAAGCAAATCAACTTGCAGCGCCGCGATTCCAGCCGCTGGGAGCAGACGGGACAATATAGCAAAGCATGCTCTTCGCGCACGCTCGCGGATCGATCTTCTTGCTCGGCGACCGCAGAGCGATCGACGTTTTCCGTAACAGCAGAGAGGCCGGTCTTCCCGGCGACCGAGCTTCGGTCGAGCTGGGGCGTAGCTCCTGGAGAAGCAGCGGCAGCCTGCTTCGGTCCAGCCGAAGACAACCCTTGCTTTGCGGCACGTTCCACGGCCCGACGGTTATAGCACATCCCCCAGCAAGGGAAAAGCGTAGCGGGCAACGTGTCTTAGCTCTATAATTCTGTCACCCCTTAACGGCAACGTGAAAATGTCACCCCAGGAACAGGGAGACATTTGCATTGAGCCAGAAAGAGTTGCAACGCGTGGCGGTCATCTCCAGATGCGTGAAGGGGGGAGTTGGCGCACGCCAATCACGGGAGGCCCAGCCATCGTCGCCTGCCGCAAACCGCGCGCGAGCGCATCCTGCGGCTGGCACGCAGCACTTATGCCGGCTTCAACGATCACCACCTCTGCGAGAAACTTGTCGAGCGCGAGGGCTTCTCGCTGAGCCGCGAAACCCTTCGCCGGCAATCTTCGTCCGAATCTTAGGGAATTCTTAGGAGGTCTTCATCGAATCGAAGAATCACATTGTTATTCTTGGATCCCCTGGTATACTTTTCTTACCCTTCCTTTTGTGTCCGCTTTCATTGCGCGCCATTCCTCCTCCTTGGCACGAGGAGGCCAACCCTTATGAAACCAGCAATATCGGACCGTCATGTCGTACGCGTCGATTGTTATCAGATCTTGCGGGCAAAGACGGCCTAACGATCTCGGGGGAAGTATATGGCCACACCACTTCGTGCACTGATCATCGAAGACTCGCAGAATGATTGCGACTTGCTCTTAGGTGTGCTGGGCCGCGGGGGTTACGATGTAACGCATCAGCGTGTTTACAGTGCGTCGGCGCTTGCGTCCACCTTGGAGGAAGGCCAATGGGACATCGTCATCTCGGACTACTCCATGCCCGGCTTCAATGGCACCGATGCATTGGCGATGGTAAGGAAAAAGGGCCTGGACGTCCCCTTCGTCTTCCTCTCGGGCACCATCGGTGAAGAAATAGCAGTCAATGCCATGAGGGCCGGTGCTCAGGACTACGTCATCAAGGGCAAGGCTGCGCGGTTGCTTCCGGCGATTCAGAGAGAATTGCGTGAAGCGGAGCTTCGCCGTGAACGTAAGCAGATGGAGCAACGCGTTCGACAACTGGAAAAGTTCGAGGCGCTGGGAAAACTGGCTGGCGGGGTAGCGCATGATTTTAACAACGTCATCGGGGCCATCATGGGCTGGGCGGAACTAGGAGTCGACCGTGTGACTTCAGACAGCCCCGAAGCTAAGCTATTCCGAAGCATACACGAACAGGCAATCAGGGCGGCGGGCCTCACGCGACAGCTCCTCGCCTACGCGAGGCGTCAGGTCTTGGAACCCAAGAACATCAATTTGAATCAGATGATCAACGAGACCTCTGCCCTGCTCCAAAAGACTCTCGGCGAACAGATCGAAGTAAAGATGGCGCTCGCAACGGATCTTCAGATCACGCGGGCCGACCCGTCTCAGATCGAGCAGGTGATCATGAACCTCTGCTTTAACGCCCGGGACGCGATGCCTAAGGGGGGCCAGCTACTCATTGAGACGCGTAACGTTGATTTGGATTCTCACTTTTGCGAGCGGCATGCGGACGCGAATCCAGGAAGACACATCCAGCTTTCGGTGTGCGATACGGGTGTTGGCATGGCTCCCGGAACGGTGGAGCGGATTTTCGAGCCTTTCTTCACGACCAAGGAGGTTGGGAAAGGCACAGGGCTAGGTTTAGCTACTGTCTTGGGGATCGTCAAACAACATGGCGGTTTCCTCGATGTTTACAGCGAACTGGGAAAGGGTACGGCGTTTCGTGTCTATCTCCCGGTGAGTGAAGGTATCGCGGAACCGCTGCACCATGTGGACGATGCTCCGGTCCGAGGAGGGACGGAAACCATCCTGGTCGCCGAGGACCATGAAGGAATGCGCGAAATGGCACGACAGATTCTTGAGACCCTGGGTTATCACCTGCTGCTCGCTCGGGACGGAGAAGAGGCCGTCAATCAGTTTGCAGCGCATCGAAATAGCATTTCGCTGGTGCTACTCGATGTGATCATGCCCAAGCTGGATGGCATCGATGCGTACGAACAGATATGCAACGCAAAGTCCGGCACCCCTGTCATCTTCACTTCCGGTTATTCCGACCACGGGCCGCTGCTGGCGTCCTTGACTGCGAAGGGGGCAGCCGTCCTCCAGAAACCGTATAGCTCAAAGGTCCTGGCCCGAAGAGTGCGAGAACTCCTCGATGAGGCCAAGGTTTTGCAGCCAAGCCACGGATAGGTCGTCACCCTGGTTACGGCCAATTCATTGCTCACCCGCGTTCTGTGGCTCAGGCGGCGGCTCATTCATGACGAGCCAATAGATCCCCAGATGTTTGGCGGCGTCGACAAATTGACCGAAGTCAACGGGTTTGCGGACGAAGCTGTTTGCGCCCAGATCGTAACTCGACACCACGTCCCTTTCTTCTCTGCTGGATGTCAGCATCACAACGGGCAATCGTCTTGTCCGTTCGTCGGCACGCATACGTCGCAGAACTCCCAAGCCATCAATCTTCGGCAGTTTCATGTCGAGGAACACGACTTCCGGCATCATCGCTGGATTGCGATCGGCGTGAGGGCCGGTCGCAAAAAGGTAGTGAATGGCTTGCTCACCGTCGCGAGCCACCACGATTTCGTTGGTGAGATTGCTTTTCTCGACCGCGCGCAAGGTTAGTTCAACGTCGTTTGGGTTGTCCTCAACAAGCAGTATGACTCGATTCCGGATCACAGGTGACCTCCCGGTTTTGCAGGTGGAATCGTGAAATAGAAGGTCGCACCCTGGTCGACCGCACCCTCCGCCCAAATACGGCCGCCGTGGCGGTCGATGATGCGGTGTACTGTCGCCAGACCTATCCCTGTCCCGGGAAAGTCCGATTCCGTGTGCAACCTCTGGAAGGGATGGAAGAGATTCTCCGCGTAACTCATGTCAAAACCCGCTCCGTTGTCACGAACGAAAAACACGGCGCCTCCTGGTTTCTGCTCCGCGTCGATTTCGATCCGGGCCTCTGGTACCTTCGCTGTGAACTTCCATGCGTTGCCAAGCAAGTTGTCGAAGGCTACTCGCAGAAGCCGGCTGTCCGCCTCCGCCAGAAGTTGTTCTGCGACGCGAAACTCCACCTGCCGCTCCGGATCTCGCTTCTTCAACTCCTCAAAAACGGCGCGCGCAATGCTGGAAAGATCGATCAGATCACGCTTCAGCCCGGCGCGAGCAACTTGCGAAAGCAACAGAAGATCATCGATCAGTTCGCCCATGCGCTGCGCCGACTCGCATACACGGCGCAGATAGTCCTGCCCTTTACTATCGAGATCGCCGGTATAGTCTTCCAGCAGCAGTTGGCAGAATCCGTCGATACTGCGAAGAGGAGCGCGGAGGTCGTGTGAAACCGAATAGCTGAACGCTTCAAGTTCGCTGTTCTTGCGCTCCAGCTCTTCAACAAAAGCAGCGCGCACCTCGGCAAGTTCTCGGGCGGAGTTGGCCCCAGCCACTTCCAGCTCTTTTTGCAGAAGCTGCTCGTGAATGTTGCGGTTCTCATCCTCGAACTGTTTCCTGCGGAGCTGCGCCCGGACCCGCGCTCGAAGAACTTCGAGATCGCTGGACTTGGCGATGTAGTCATCGGCGCCGGCATTGATGCCCTCGATCATCGCATTTTGCTCATCGAGGGCCGTGTGCATGATCAGGGGAATGTCGCGCCACGCGACGGTGCCCTTGATGCGCCGGCAGGTTTCCTGTCCGGAGAGCCCCGGCATCACCAGATCCAAGAGAATACAATCCACGGTTTGAACCGCGAGCAGTTCAAGCGCCTCCTCCCCCGAGCGCGCGGGAACCACGTCGTAACCTTCTTCGCGCAACTGCGCCGCAACCTCGTGGAGATACGTAAGACTGTCGTCCACCGTCAGAATTTTTTTTGGTCCGAGCAAGCTCGAAGTCGAAACAACCGCAGAGAAAGACCCTGAAGAGCGCAGGACTGCAGTCACGCGAGCGAGAATGATTCCTGTGTCTTCTTCCTTTCGGACGTAGGCGTCAGCCCCAGCATCCAGGGCTCTGAGCTCGCCGCTCCGTTCCTCCGACGCCGTTAGCAGAATGCACGGCGTGCTTCGCAGGACGGCGTCAGCCCGGATTCGACGGATCACGGTGGAACCGTCGATGCCGGGAAGTACACCGTCAACAACGATCACGGCGGGGCGGGAATCTACTGCAACTCGCAAGCCTTCTTCTCCGGTTCCCGCTGTCACAACCGAATACCCGGACGACTCCAACACGGACCTCAGCTCTTCGCGAAAGGTCGGGCTATCATCGATGATCAGGACGGTTCTTGATTTGCCGGACCCGTCTGCGGGTTCTTTCTTCCGCAACAGTTCCTGGGCACGAGCTACGACGTAAGACTGGTCATACGGCTTTCCGACATACTCATCGGCACCAGTGTTGAGTCCGCGGACCCGGTCCCTGATCTCCGCCTCGGAAGACAACAACATAACGGGAGTGGCGGCAGTTGAGGGAGCCGTCCTGATCTCCCGAAGAAATTCGATCCCGTCTCCGTCCGGCAACAGCACATCGAGGACGATGAGGGCGAAGAAACCCGTCGAAATTGCTTGGCGCGCTTCCGCCAAAGTCGAACAAAGCGTGTTCGTGAATCCCGCCAACTCGAAAGCCTCACCCAGATCCATGCGGACCGTGAGGCTGTCATCGACGATGAGGATGCTTGGCTTCAACCCTTTCTCCTTAGTTCGGCTTCGCGCGCGACGGTAGCGAAGGCCGGAGCTATTTGATCCAGGGAAAGAACGCGATCAGCTGCCCCCATCTGGATGGCTTCCCTCGGCATGCCAAACACAACCGAAGATGCCTCGTCTTGGGCAATCGTCAGGGCGCCTGCCTGCCGGAGCGCGAGCAGGCCGGCGGCACCGTCCCGGCCCATCCCGGTCAGAAGGCACGCAGCAGTTTGGCTGCCAAGTTCTTTGGCGAGGGATTCGAAAAGAACATCGATCGAAGGCCGACACGAGTTCCGCTCCGGATCGCGAGTAAGCCTGAGTTTTCCGCAATGGACCGTCAGATGAAACCCCGGTGGACCCATGATCATGCCGGTCTGACCGAAGGCCGGCAACGTTTCGCCATTGTTGGCGTAGCGCACACGCATCGGGGACAGGCCGTCGAGCCAATCCGCAAACGAGGCGCTGAAAGGCTCGCTGATGTGAATGACCAGAAGAATAGGAATCGGAAAGCCAGCAGGCAATCCTCGAAGTATTTCGACGGTGGCAGCTGGACCACCCGTCGAGCCGCCAATCGCAATGAGGCTCTTTCGTGCTGAGCCGTTGGAATTCGCGAAACTAGTCGGGGGGGCTGCAGTTTGTCCCAACGGTCCAAGTCGGCCACGAATGTGCGTGATAACGCGTATCCGAGAGACGGTCTTGACGGACGATACAAGTCCACGCTCCCAGACTCCATCTGGATCGTTTCCCGACGGCTTCTCGAACACATCCACGGCGCCCGCAGCCAGCGCGTCATAGGTTTTGAATAGTTCCCCGCGATTCGTCGAGGACGAAACGACGAGGATCGGTGTCGGACAGTAAGCCATGACGTACTCTGTCACCGCGAGGCCACTCATTATTGGCAGCATCATGTCGAGGGTAATCACGTCTGGGCGCAGAGTTCGGCACAATTCGATTGCGGTCTTGCCGTCCTCGGCTTCTCCGGCGACCTCCAGTTCGGGATCAGCGCTCAAGACTTCCACCAAGTGCTTCCGAGCTGTGAGTGAGTCATCGACCACCAGTACCCGTGTCTTTGCCATGTTCTAACCGATCAGCTCACGGGTCATCCGCAGGAGATAGCCCTGGTCAAATTCGCCTTTTACGATATAAGCCCGGGCACCGACCTGCTCTCCGCGTCGCCGGTCTTCGACGGCATTTCGCGAGGTGACCAGAATCGACGGCACGGCGCTGAGACGCGCATCGGCTTGGGTACGTGATACAAACTCAAAACCGTCTATTCCGGGCATTTCGACATCCACGAGGAAAAGACCGTATTGTTTTGCCCGTGCCTTTTCGAGCCCCTCTTCGCCCGAAGTCGCAACTTCGACTTCATAACCTGCCGACTCAAGAATGCTCTGCTCGAGCATGCGCGTTGTAAGCGAGTCATCGATGACGAGCACGGGAGCGCGTTTCGCCGGGGCAACTTCGGAGAGGGGCGTGCGCCCGAGGCGCGCGGTGGCCACGAGACCTTCTGGATCGAGAACAAGCTGGGGGTCGCCTTCCGCATTCAGGGAGGCTCCCGTCACCATCACTTCTGCCACAGCCAACGGCGGAAGAGGTCTCACCACAATGTTTGCCGTGCCCAGCAACCGATCGACACCAACGGCGGCCACACCCGAGGACGCTTCCAGAACGATCGCGGACCAGAAGCGTCGTTTCTGGTCGACCGCATTCTTTTTGCGCAGTGCTCTTGGCAGACTCAAGAATGGGACGACCGTGCCTTCGTAGATGATCGAATCCTTTTCAGCCGAGTGGGCAATCTCATGATCCGCGAGCCGCAAGGTTTGCCGCACCGAATCAAGCGGCAGCGCGGCAACGATCCCACCGGCGTCCACCTCCAGCGCGGCCAGCGAGGAGAGCGAAACGGGGACACATATCTCCAACGTCGTGCCTTTTCCGGCCTCGCTGCGAACCGAGACATCACCTTTGAGCCGGGCTGCCGTCTCGCGCACGACGTCCAGCCCGATTCCTCGCCCCGAAACATTGTCTACAGCGCCGGTCGTGGTGACTCCGCCTTTCATGATGATCTTGACCGCTTCCTCTAGCCCCAGGGAAGTCGCAGCAGAAGCTGCCACCAGGCCGCGTCGAATAGCGACTCGCCGGACGGCTTCAACATCGATGCCGCGTCCATCGTCACGGCAGAGGAAAGCGACACGCGCACCACGCTGTTCCACGCGCAGTTCGACACGTCCCTGAACTGGTTTCTTGGCGGCCAAACGTTCCTGCGGGTCCTCAATGCCGTGAGCCACGGCGTTTCGAACCACGTGCAGCAGGGCGGCGCGAATCGCCGCCAGGACGTGTGCGTCGAGGCGATTCGCGCCGCCAAACGACTCGAACGTCACTTCTTTGTGAAGCGACTGGGCAGCGTCGCGGACAGAGCGCTCCAGAGGCGAAAACACGGTGGCGGCCGGCAAAAGCCGCAGGCGGTTGGTGGCATCCCGGACTTGCGCGAACTCCGCTTCGACCTGATCGATTCCCGTCAAGAGGTTGCGCCCAAGACGATCCAAGTAAGCTCGAAGATCCTCAGCGGTTGTCCGGGCCCTCGAGCCGTTACCCATCAACCGGCTTCCGTTGGTTTCGATCTTGAGTTGCACCGACACGCTGTCAAGTAAATTGCCGGCCAGTCGGCGCGCGACATCCAAGGTCTCCAGTTCCCGACGAAGCGCCCGAAGCTGGACAGACGCCTCGGAGACGCCTTCGAGCAGCCTGTCCATTTCCTCGATCGCCACTCGCACGGTCTCGAAGACCTCTTCGCCCGCCGGTCGCGCCGTCTCTCTCTGGGGTTCCGCGGTTGGCGAATCGAGTGCCTCGACTTTGCCGGTAATCGTGTCCAGCAGGGCCAATACTTGATTCGTACGTTCCGGCGGAATGGTGTCCTGCCTGTCCCGATATGCCGCGAAAACGTCCTCAATGGCATGCGCGCAATCGCCAATTCCAGTCTGCTTAACGACGCGTGAAGCGCCCTTCAGCGTGTGCGCAAGGCGCAGGACCCGCGCAATGAGGTCCTTTCCACTGCCCCCTCGCTCCAGTTCGAGCACGGCTTGGTTGAGACCCTCCACGAGTTCCCGTGCTTCGATCCGGAAGTATTTGTATTGGTCTTTCGCCATTCTTCAGGCACCCGCAGTGGCTTGAATGAGACGGATCAGATCTCGCGACAGGCCTGCAAGTTGTCCCGCTGTTTGAAGCGTCTGGCCGGAGCTCACTTCTGTTTCCTTGGCAGCCTTTGCGACATTCGAAACAGCTATGTTTACCTGCTCCACGGCCGTAGCTTGCTGCTTGGTGCTGAGTTCGATCTCTCTTGCGGCTGCAGTGGTCGTTCCGAGCAGCTCCGTGATTTGTTTGAGCGCAGCGGTTACTTCCACGAATTGGCGCGCCCCAAGGTCGACCGCCTTGGAGCCACCTTCCGTCGCCATCACCGTGGTATTGACCGCCGCGCGGATTTCTTCGATGAGCACGCGAATTTCTTTGGTTGATCCCCCCACGCGATCGGCAAGTTTGCGAATCTCGTCCGCCACAACCGCAAATCGCTTCCCGGCATCTCCGGCGCCCGAAGCTTCGATCGTCGCATTGATTGCCAGGATGTTGGTCTGCTCGGCCAGTTCGTTGATGATTTCGAGAATTCCGCCAATCTGCTGTGACTTCTTCCCCAGGTCGAGCATGTGAGTAACAATCAGATCCACCTGCCGCTTGACGCTGTTCACAGATTCATGCGATTTCTGAACGGTATTGTCGCCGGCTCGCGCCGCCGTGGAAGTCTCTTCGGCCACGTGAGCGACGCGCTGCGCGCTTTCGGCGATTTGCCGCGATGTCGCAAGAAGCTCGCTGATCGTGGTAGTGATTTCGGTCATGGCCGTCGCCGATTCTTTTGCGCCTGACGCTTGTTGATTGGCTGCCGACTGCAGCTCGGCCGAAGAGCTCTGCACGTGCCGGACCGCCGCTCCAATCTGACCGCTCAAAGAACGCGTGATGAAAAAGCCCGTGGCCGTCACAAACAAAAGGCAAAACGCCGTACCGAAAACGATCGTCGACTTCGCGCTGCTTGCCGCCGCTTCCACTTCCTCGGCGCGCTGCTTGAGCAGATCCCGTTCCTCACGTTCCATCTGAGATAAGACCAAGCGAAGGTCGTCCATAATCTTCTTGCCTTCGCCCGAGCGGATAACCTTCGTCGTTTCCTCAAGGTTTCCCTTCCGGCGCACGTCGATGGTTTGCTTCAGCTCGGCTAGTTTCGCCGCGACGAGCGGCTCCATCTTGTCAATCCGTGTTTGTTGATTGGCGTTATCAGCGGTCAGCTGCCGGAGATCCTTTACGACGTTGTGGACACTGCCAACCGCTGTCTGGTACGGCTCGAGGAAGGCCTCGTCGCCGGTAATGACGTAGCCCCGTTGCCCAGTTTCCGCGTCCTTTAATAGGCTGAGCACCTCGGCGATGTGTTCCAGCACCTGATGCGTGTGGGTAACCAATTGGCTGGTGCTCGTGAGCGCGCTTATGCTGCGATA
This sequence comes from Candidatus Acidiferrum sp., assembly GCA_041478205.1. Lineage (GTDB taxonomy): Bacteria > Acidobacteriota > Terriglobia > Acidiferrales > UBA7541 > Acidiferrum. The sequence goes on along the minus strand of JBGOVR010000057.1, from coordinate 11,014 downwards.
CGATACTCCGCCGATTCCCAGTAACAGTAAGAATGCCAGCGTGAATCCAGCAGCTATCTTTCGACCGAATGTCCACATGTCATCGCTCCTTGGGAACGCTGTTATTCCGGCAGCGTTCTTGAATCGCTTCTCTGAGGAGAGGAATGCTTACGACCGCACGAACCAAGTCTGTCGTCCGTGCCACCTGCGTGACGTGCACGCGCGCCACGTCGTTCTGTTCGGCTGAGTAGAGTTGCGCCGTGCGGACCCGCACGTAGCCTTCGAAGTCACAGAAAGCCAAGGCGAAAGTCTCTTCGGTTCCGCACAAAGCCAACCACCGGGCCTGCTCCGTCTCAACGGCATAGCCAAGTAGTGCCGCCAGGCTGTACACCGGAACAAGCGCGCCACGGATACCCGCCACGCCGAGCAGCTCGGCAACGGGACTGGGAAACGTAACGACCTTCCTATCGGTCGCCAGACCGGAGATTTCGGTGACCCTTATCGCGTAGGCGTCCCGGGATACCCGGATCGCAAGCAGGTCTTCCGTCTGTTCCTCCTCACCCGAGGGAAACGGTGCCGCTCGCGCATGGTCGAAAACGCTCCGTAGTTCCGCAGCCTTCGCGGCAATTGGCGATACTGACGTCATGAAGCCCCTCCACAGGCGCGAAGTTCCGCGCGGCAAAACTCGACCAGGGCCTCGCGGGTAAACCCGCCTCCGAAGAGAAGAATTCGGGATGCGTCTTCACGATCGAGAAGCGGCAGCGCTCGTTCGAGTTCGCGCCTGGCAGTCTCCACATCCGCCGAACGCTTTGCCAACAGCCCGAGGTGAAGATGTGGCATTGCAAAGGCCGAATCCAAGTAGGCGGCGGTCTGGTCGTGCTGTACCGCGCCGGCCCGGTCGCCGGCGTGTTCGCGACACAGTCCCATCAAGTAGTGGGCGCCAGCATTCAATTCATCGAGATCCAGGACACGCGCGCAGACTCTCTCCGCTTCGGGCAAGTCGCCTCCGTTGGTAAGAAGCACGGCTATGAGTAGTTGTGTATCTGTATCGGCCTTCGACTCCGCGGGAAGAGCGCGGAGAAGCTCCATGGCTTCTGAGAATCTTTCTTTTCGCAACAACTCAATCGCTACTGTCCGATCCCAAACTGCTGGCCGCGAGTTCGATGTGGGCGGCATCGAGCCTGCGCGCACGGCCATTCCGTTTTTTTCCTGAGTTAGATTCGCGATGCGCTCGGACGCCCGGCGAATAGCGCTGAACCAGGAATCGTCGGGATCAACCAACTCGGGCACGGGTCGCCGGCGGGAACCGTAGTCCCCGGTCTCCAGCGGGAGAGTCATCGCGCCTTCTGTCTCGTGATCCTCCCGGCGCTGGTAGTAGAAGGTTTCGTGCGTGTGGCGCAAATGAAAATCTTGAGAAACCGCTCGGAGCGTCTCCGCGTGTCCCAAGAAGAGAAAGCCTCCGCATGCCAGGGACCGAGCGATCCGTGCGATAACAGATCGCGTGACCTCTGCCGTAAGATACATCGTCACATTGCGGCAGAAAACGACATCGAAAGCATCGCGCTGCCAAAACAAAGGGTCTTCCTCAGCGAGGTTGCGCTCCTCGAACATCACCGCCGATCGTACGACATCGTCTAACTGAGAATCGCGGCCGTGAGCGTGAAAATACTTCAACTTCAGGTCCTCGGGAGTCTCCCGGAGCGACCAGGAGGAATATCGCCCTCGCTTGGCTTTTCCTACCATGGAAGAGTTGACGTCGAAACCCAGGATCTTAATGTCCCAGGAGGCGAGTTCCGGGAACTGCTCGCGAATGAGGATCGCGAGAGAATAGGGCTCTTCGCCTGACGCACAGCCGGCGGAAAGAATGCGGAACCGCCGCTCACCGCCTCGCGCCTGAATCCGGTTGGGGACGACTACCTCGGCAAACGCTTGGAAATGCTCCGCGTATCTAAAAAAGTAGGTTTCACCCACGGTCAGTCGCTCGGCAAGAGCGCAAATTTCACTACGTTCCGCGGCGAAGGACGAAATACGTTTGCTATACGCTGAAAAGTGATGGCACCCGGTATCCTCCATCCGCTGCCGCAGGACGTCTGCAAGCAAGTCCAGCTTGCCGTCCTCGAAGTGGAGTCCGAGCCGCTCGGCCACCAGGCCCCGAAAGCTTTCGATCTCGACGGCGGCCGGTGCCACAATCACGAGACCGCCTCCTGTGCCGTCAGTGCCTGCCAAACTTCGTCCGGCAACTCCCAGCCGGCGCGCAAGACCATCAGAACCTGTTCGTCGAGCGTGCCAATCGTTTCAACGACGTCTTTCGAAGCCCTTTGCAAGAGCGGAGGCAGTTCCCGGATCGTCAAGATCGTGTCGAGGTCACGGACACCAAGCACGGCGTTCACGGAAAGCGCCACTTGCCTGTCTCCGACGCGAAGCGTAACGAAGCGCCCTGCCAGTTCGCTGGGTGCGCCCAGAACGGCTCCCAAATCAACAACGGGCGTGGGGATCCCTCGGATGATCGAGATACCCTGCACAAACGACGGCACATCGGAAACCGGCTCGACAGGAAGCGGACGCATCGTCTCGATGACGTGCGTGAGCGGCACGGCACAAACGCAGCTTTGGAGTTCAACGATGAGCGCCTTCCTTGTCCCTGCAGCGCGTTCGATCATTGCTTCTTTCCTCCGCTCGCTTCTTCAACCGGCGAAGCTCTCCGTTACGCTCTGTTGAATCATCAGAATCGATGCCACGTAGCTATCGCTTGCGGCCACAGTCGTGGTGCTGTGCGCAGGTTGCGCTCATTCAAAAGCGCACCCTGCAACAGGCACCGATCCGGACAACATCTTTAACTGATATAGATTCAGGGTTTCGGTGGAAGGGGAAAAGCGGTCCGAACCCTGCTAAAGGAGCTAAGTGAGTGCTCGACGCCAGCTCCTATAGGGAACATGTTACGCCCGTATCTAGAACTATACAACGCCCAATCCTAGACGTGTCTTAACTCCATAGTTCTGTCACCCCTTAACGGCAACGTGAAAATGTCACCCCAGGAACAGGGAGACATTTGCATTGAGCCAGAAAGAGTTGCAACGCGTGGCGGTCATCTCCAGATGCGTGAAGGGGGAGTTGGCGCACGCCAATCGCGGGAGGCCCAGCCATCGTCGCCTGCCGCAAACTGTGCGCGAGCGCATCCTGCGGCTGGCACGCAGCACTTATGCCGGCTTCAACGATCACCGCCTCTGCGAGAAACTTGTCGAGCGCAAGGGCTTCTCGCTGAGCCGCGAAACCCTTCGCCGGCTGCTGCGCCAGCAGGGTCTCGGCTCGCCGAGAAAGCGCCGCGCTCCCGCGCATCGCCAGCGCCGCGTGCGTTCCGCACGGCTCGGCGAGCTGGCGCAACTCGACGGCAGTCCGCACTTTATGTTGCCGTTAGGGTGACAGAATTACGTTGCTACAACAGCGCAGCGGGCAACGGAAATTTGGTTGGGTCAAATCGGCCGCGGAGCGCGGGTGGCTTCGGCGTACGGATCGTTTTTGCGGGCGGGATGCTTGAAACCAATCGGCCCAAGGGCGCATCATTAACAGTAGGGACCCGGTTGTTTTCCGGAAAGGTGCTTACCATGCGCCGAGTTTTGATCCTTGCAGGTTCTGTCCTTGTAGTTCCAGCTTTTGCCACAGCCCAGCATCACAGGGGCATGGTTGCCTCCGGCCAGCCTATCGTGGTTTCTCCGCATATGGCCGCTCGCCCGGTGCAACCCGCCGGTGCGCGTGTAGCGATTGGGATGCACGGCGGGACGACCGGCGTGATCGTGCATCGCACAGGAGTCAACGGGACTGTGCGTCGCACCGTGAATATCGCAAATCTGCCTGCGTTTCGGACGGAGTCCGCTGATGTTCCGGGGCTTGGGTTCGATTTTCCGCATATGGCCGCGGTGAGCGGGCTCCGGCGGCGCGAGCGTTTTGAGGGAAACTCGTTTGGGTTTAGCGGCTTCCTGCTGTCTCCGCCAGCGGTGATTGTGGAGGAGGGGCAGCCGGTGGAGAATCAGCCGGTGGTTGAGGAGATTGCAGCTGCCAACGCCGCCGAGGGCGAAGATGTGCGTGGCTCGGAACGGCGGAATTTCTCAGGGACGCTTTCCGCGCCCGCGCCGCAACAGGATGCCGCGGAGTATGTCTTCGTTCGACGGGATGGTGGCTTGGTTTTTGCCGTGGCTTATTCCTGGGACCACGGAACCCTGCGATACATCACGCGCGAAGGGTTGCGGGGCAGCGTCAAGCAAGGCGCCCTCGACATGGACGCCACGCAACAGTTCAACGAGCAGCGTGGAGTGGATTTTCGTTTGCCCGCCTGATCGATCGTTCGAACCATTATTCTGACGGCGTTTTCCGACTGGCTCGCCGGGCGGAAGCCCGGTGCCTACATAGTTGCGCATGAATTGTGTTTGAGGCGCGAGCGGCCTACTTCTTGGCCGGCTCGGGCATGACGTAGCCCGACTGGGCCGGCAGTCCGGCCCTTTCCAACTGCACCGTGGAGTGGTCGATCCCAAATTCCTTCGCCGCTTTTTCCTGAATTGACGCGAGTATCCGCTCGCATTCATCCAGGTGCATGTCCGGTATGCGCGCATGCAGGCTTAGAGCATTGTGCCCGCCGCCGAGCGACCAGATGTGCAGGTCGTGCACTTCCTGGACGCCGTCGATCGTGAGGATCGCCCGCGCGACCTCTTCGACGCGCATTTCGCGCGGCCGGCCCTCCAGCAGGAGATGCGCGGATTCGCGGAGGATGCCGATACTGGACCACAGAACCAGCAATCCAATAGCGAGACCTAAGAGAGGATCGATCCAATGGGCTCCGGTTACGCGGATAAGAATCGCGCCGCCGATGATGGCGATATTCGAGAGCGCATCGCCGAAGTTGTGAACCAGGATGCTGCGTAAATTCAGATCGCCACGGCCGCGCACCAGCGCCAGCGTGATGCCGCCGTTCACGGCGAGTGCGGCGAGCGAGGTCCAGATCATCCAGCTTTCGACCACGTCGACGGGCGCGCGGAGACGCTCGATGGCTTCATAGCCGAGCCACACAGACAACAGCACCAGCACGAGAGCATTGGTGAACGCCGCGAGAATGCCGGCGCGATGATAGCCGTAGGTTTTCTCGCTATCGGCAGGGCGTTCGGCCCAGCGCATCGCTAGCCAAGAAATGCCCAGGGCCGGCACGTCGGAAAGGTTGTGTACCGCGTCGTTCAACAGCGCCACCGAGCGGCCAAAGATGCCGCCGACTACCTCCGCGGCAACCAGACCCAGCGTAGCCACCATGGCCCAGGCGAGCACCGATGGCCGCAACGTAGGGTGCGCGTGGCGGTGCCCGTGGGAATGGCCGTGGCCGTGGTGATCGAGATCGGCGGCATGACCGTGGCTGTGCCCGCCGTCGTGGTCATGTTCGTGACCGGGTGCGGCGCGGTGATCGTCGCGGTGCTCGCGCATTTCACGACTATTCTACCCGTTCGTACAACCCGGCGCAGCCCTCCGGCGTCCTTAGTGGGCAGTTTGACACTTCGCTGTAGTGATTCCATTGACGGTGTTGCCCGTGACTGCGAACATCTCAACGAAGCTTCCCTATTGTCGTTATCCGTGCTGGAATAGCCACGCACAAGGCCGGTGCGCTGACAGATGACTGTTCCCATCGCTAAGTTGAGTTTCTGGGGTGTGAGGGGTTCCACGCCGACGGTAGATCCGGCCACGTGGCGCTATGGGGGAAACACGCCGTGTCTGGAGCTGGTGGCTCCGGATCGCACGCAATTCATACTTGATTGCGGGACCGGGCTGCGCATGCTGGGCAGCCGCTGGGCGGCGCCCGACGCTGGACGTTTTCCCGAGACGCATATCTTCGTCACGCATTACCACTGGGACCACATTCAGGGCATTCCGTTTTTTTCGCCGCTCTACGCGGAGAATAATGAATTTCACTTTTACAGCTTCCGATCCAAATTTCTTGGCCGCGACAGCTTAAAACAAGTTTTTGAAACGCAAATGGCGCTGCCGTACTTTCCAGTGGACATGTCCGCCATGAATGCGAAGCGCAAGTTCCAAGAAGTAGCCGGCGGGGAATCCTTCACGATCGGCGAGAATAAAATTACTGCGAAATGGCTGAATCATCCGCAAGGATGCCTGGGTTTCCGCATCGAGACGCCCGCGGGCACCGTGGTTTACGCGACCGACAATGAGCCCGGAGACCCCAAGCTGGATGCCAGCCTGCGAGAACTGGCGGCCGGCGCGGACATTTTCATCAACGACGCGCAATACACTCCCGAACAGCTGGAGGCCACGCGGCGCGGCTGGGGACATTCCACATGGCTGGAAGGTGTGCGGGTAGCGCGCGAGGTGAATGCGAAGACGCTGGTGCTGTTTCACCACGATCCGGATTCTACCGACCGCACGGTGGACACGATCCTACGCCAAGCACGCGAAGAATTTGACTCGGTGTTCGCGGCGAGCGAGGGCATGGTGATTACGCTGGGCGCGCCCGGGGGGCGTGTGGACGCGCACATGCCGGGAACGCGGACGGCGTTGCGCCGCGAAGCGCAATTCCGCGCGCGCGTTTCCGGGGTCACCGAAGGCGGCCAGGCATTCGAAGAAGAGACCGTCGTGCGGGATCTGTCGTTGCAGGGCGCATTGATCTCGCTGCTGCACTGTCCGCGGCTGCAGTCTGAGCTGCAGGTCACCATGGAGACGCCGGGGGCGGATGGCTTGCAAGCGATGAAGTTGCGCGGCTACGTGGTGCGCATCGACGAGGGCGCGGAGAAGGGCCACAGCGCGGTAGGCGTAGTCTTCACGGATTAGGTTGTGCTTTAGAGCCTCGATCTTCGGCATTCCTGCCAATATATTCCGCAGTTAAAGTTGAGCTGGTGCGATTCCTTGGCATCGCCGCGTGCGGCGTGTACTCTGGGGTTGCCACCAATGTTGAAGAAGAAAGCCAATTTTGTGCCACTCAGCGCGCTGGATAAGCGGGCGCCGTCCAAGCGGGAACTGCTGCGCGGGCTCGTGCGGCAGGCGCCGTTTGTGGCCAAGAATTTTCAACTGTATTTTCGCAACGGCTGGCGGCGGCATGTGCTGCGCACGAACGTGGTTGCTCCGTATGCCGTGACTTTCTACGTGACGCACAAATGCAATCTTGCGTGCTCGTATTGCACCCAGAAGGAGCCGGACGTTTTCAGCGAAGAGCTGCCGACCGCGGAAACGCTGCGGTTGCTGAAACGCATCCGTAGAGAGACGGACTCGATCGTCATTACCGGCGGGGAGCCTACGCTTCGCGCGGACATCGAAGAAATCGTCGAGGCGGCCCGGTTCGATTGCAAGTTTCGTTCCCTGCTGCTCATCACCAATGGAACGCTGTTGGATCGCAAGCCGCGGATTCTTGCCGCGGTGACAGGCTTGGTGGTCAGCCTGGACGCACTTGCATCCGACCCGACGAATCCGCTTTCGAAACCTGCGGCGTTACCAAGAGTGCTGGAGAATCTCGCGTTCGCGAAAGAGCGGCTCGGCAGTCCGCGGCGGATCACCATCAGCACGGTAATCGAAGAATGGAACATTGGGGAAGTCGAGCGGCTTCTCGATTGGTGCGGAGAGCAGGGCTTTGTCTTCGCGGCGCAATCCGCGCAGGCGGAGAAAATGCCGAATCTGGCCTTGTTGCGGAACCCGCGGTACCACGCGCTTGTGGACAAAATCATCGCGCGGCGGCGCGCTGGTACGCAGGCGATCAACGGCACGCCGCGGACCATCGAGACGCTGCTGAGATTTCGGGAGTTCCAGTGCTACCCGACCATGTTTCCGCGGGTGTACCCGAACGGAGATGTGTTTTATCCGTGCGAGCCCTTGCGCAAGATTGCGGGGAATCTTTTGCGCGACGCATCGCTGCGGAAGATTTTCGCGCGAGGGAATGAGATATACGGGGACATTCCCCCTTGCCAAGGGATCTGCTATTTGTTTGGGAATGTGCTGTCGCATTACTACGTGAATGATTTCTGGGGACTCGCGGGCGACTTCATTCGTTGAGAGAGTTCTTGAGATCTGCGACCGCGGACTGATGCTGCTAACCCAAGGCGGCGATTTTCTTGTCGAGGTGGGCCAGAGCGGCTTCCAGGGATTTGCGGTGATTTGGATTGGTCGCCGATTCGAGGTCGTTCACGATCCGAACGCGGGACAATTGCAGGTCTTTGATGTCCTGCTCGCGCAGTTGCTGCTGAGGGCTTTTCGGCTCGTGCCCGGAAGACCACTTCTTGCCTTCGACGGATTCGACTTGCGCTTCGACGTCTTTACTTTCCCAGCCTCGCGCCATACGAACATTGTGACATAGTTCGCACGGGTAGCGGTCTTTATTTGGGCGGGGAAAGTTTCTAGGAGAAACGATCACGCTCCAGCAGCGCGGCTTCGCGGCAAAACGGGCAGGGGCGTGCGCATTACGCTGCGAATGGTGCTTTCCGCGACGCGCGCCAGGTGCTCCGCGAAAATTCCACGGTAGGAGAATTCCGCCGCTTGATTCGACGAGCGAACGCGGACAACCCACGCGTTTTCGATTTCCTCGACGCGCACCGATGAAATCTCAGACGACGGGATTACCAACAGCGGCCGCAAGCGCGAATCGAGCGCCGAGATATTGTCCACGCCGGCAAAAAGCCGCACCGCTGCGGCGGCAGCGTTTCTTGGCTGATATTCTCCACCGTTTACGACCACCAGGGCGCCCAGCTCCCGCGCCTTGTCGTCCACGCCGGTATGGGGTTTCGCGGGCGGCAAAAGAATAGAGACGAGAAACATGGCCAAGCCGGCAATCGCCGCGAGCCAACTGTTCCATAAACTGAGCGGCAAGACCACCAGGGCTGCGCCGGAAATGCCCAGGAGAATCCGAAATGCCGTCCGGGAGCGTTCATCGCGCCTCAGGCGCAGCAGCTTCGGCACGAGAAGCACGAGAGAAAAGAGGGCGCCGATGGCGAGGTTGCGTGCCCGAGTGCTGAACCTTGCTTCTTCTGGAGCTGCCGGAGTTGCCGTGGTGTTCATGCTCGATCTTTATTCCTTAGGGAGAGTCTAACTGGCCGTGCGCCGATACGCTAGAAGGCGCCGCGCCGTCCAGCGTATTTGGCAGAACGGCGGCGCTAAAATTTCGTGAGATCCACCTGTGTCAGAGCTTGCGCATCGCAATGGTCGTGATAGCGCGGTGTTAGGCATACCCCGCCCCACCCTTTTTTGTAAGAGTGTGATTCGATGGGACTTCAAGTCCAATGATTTTGTAAGAGTGGATTCTAAAAGACTTACAGGCGCATTTTTCGTAAGAGTGAGCTCTAAAGGACTTAGCACAAAACGGGGGCCTTTCTTGTTCGAGTTACTCATACTGCCCCCACCCCCGGGGCAATTCGTATGAATTTCAAAGGAAAGGACTTAGCAAAAAAGCAGTTTGTAAGTAGTTGAAAATAAAGGGGTGATTTGCGATGGAATTGCATAGGGATGTGCTTGGCAGAGGTGAAGGAACGTTTCGTGCGTGGGTTGGTCAGTACAAACACGACAAAGCATAGCACAATATTTACCGGATGTCAAATGATATCTTGTAAGTACAGATATTTGAGTGAATTGCGGGAAGCCGGTCCTCTGGGTGGCCGCTTGGGATGAGGCCGATGCCCTTATCCGTGCTTTTGGAAGATGGCGGGGAGGTCGCGGGGGTTGAAGGAGACGTCGGCGGCCGAGATTCAGGGTGGGAGAGCGGGAAGTCTTGAAAGAGGGGTACTGCATGAGCGAGGGGAAAAGTCAAAAACCGCACCCTTGAAATTCACAAGGGATGCGGCACCCAAATTCGTCGTAGCGGATAAGCTCTGCGCCACCCACCAGAGAAAAGTTTTTTCCTGTTATGGAGGTGCCGCAGATCGATGAATCAGGAAGAGCACAGAGGACACAGAGACGGCGAAAAACGCGCCACTCTTCGAGGATGAACGATTTACATCGAGGTAGCACTGTGCTACTATTAGCCTTGTGCTACCTATTGCCCAATTAACGTGGGCACGGCAAGTAAGCCGAAGCAAAATCAAAACAAAGCGAGGACACCATGTTGCGCAACATCAAATTGAAAGACCGCAGGAGGGTTGATGCAGCCCAGTTACGCGCTCCTTCGCTTGAAGGGGCTTGTTAAGGAAGGAAAGTACCGGATTACGGTTTCCGCGTTTCAGACAGCGGCTTTGATGGGTTTCTTGGATGAGGATGTTACAGATTGCATCGTCAATTGTCTGGCGCCGAGCCACTTCTACAAGACGATGGCGGCGGAACAGAAGGCCGGGCTGATGCAAGACGTTTACAAGATTACGTATGAGGGGCGGCGAGTCTACCTGAAGCTGCAGATCAATCAGCGCGGGCTGGCCGTGATTGTCTCGTTCAAAGAAGACGAGAGCTTTGGTTGAGGTATTGGAGAGACTTGCGAAAGGGAATATGAAAATTACCTGCGCGGTGTGTGATTCGGAGCGCGCGAAGAAAATCCGCCGGAAGTTCGAGGCACGCTATAACCAGATGCCGGTGGTGATCGAAAATGCCGAGATGTACCGGTGCGAATCGTGCGGGGAGGAATTCTTCACCGCCGAGCAGTCGCGAGAATTGTCACGGCAAATCAAGAACCGAGTGCGGGAAGATTGGGGACTGCTGTCTCCGGAGCGGATCGTGGAGATCCGGAAGAACCTTAGGCTTTCGCAGGCGGAGCTAGAGGAGCTGTTCGGGTTGGGAGAGAAGGTGGTGACGCGGTGGGAGAATGGGCGCGTCATCCAGGGGCGAACGGCGGATGTGGCTTTGCGAATTCTGGAGATGGAGCCGGGTCTGCTCCCGAGGCTTCGCAAAGAACTCAGCCGATCGCGCCCGCCGAAGGTGTACGCGTAGTTGGTTGTTTTTGAACAATCGACCCGAAGATTCGCCCTTGCACAATCCGTAAGGATTGGATCGCAAGCGCGGGGTAGTTTGCAACATGCCACTGCTGCGAATGTGACGCCGTCACATCGCAGCGTGACCGCGGGCACTGACTTTGCGAGCCCGCCCG